>JADIMP010000027.1 GCA_017694665.1 Candidatus Gallilactobacillus intestinavium | reverse complement strand
ATCTTTCTAACAGTATATGTTGCAGAAATCCCTGCTCCATGTCGTTTAATAACTACTCCTTCAAATACTTGAATACGTTCACGAGATCCTTCAACAATTCTAGCGTGAACACGTACTGTATCACCAGGACGAAAGTCTGGTATATCATTACGTAATTGATTTGAAGTAATTCTTTCAATCAATTGATTTTGTTTCATTATAAAATCTCCTCTAACCAAAATTCATTCACAACTTAATTGCCAGCGGAACTTTGTTAATTAATGACATAAAGTCGACTAATAATTTAACATTTTTTCAATCGTATGTAAAGAATTATTCGTTTGGTTCATTATTATAATTTCGTTTAATGTCTTTCAAAAGTTTTTGTTGATGAGCACTTAAAGATATCTTTTTTAATAAATCAGGTCTTCGTTGATAAGTTTTACGTAAACTTTCTTTTTGTCGCCATTCATCAATTAATTGATGATTCCCGTTAGTTAACACTTCTGGTACTTGCATACCACGAAAATTAGCTGGACGAGTATATTGAGGATATTCTAATAATCCATTAGTAAATGATTCATCTACAGATGATTCATCATTGCCTAATACCCCTGGTAATAAACGAATTACGGCATCTAACATAACCATTGCACCTAATTCTCCTCCAGTTAATACATAATCACCAATAGAATATTCTTCATCGACTAAAGTTTTAATTCTTTCATCATATCCTTCATAATGACCACAAATAAAAATTAAATGCTGTTGATGAGATAAATTAACCGCGTCTTGTTGAGAAAAACGTTTCCCAGCTGGATCCAACAAAATAACATGCCCTCTATCACCTGCTGATTTTTGCGTAACATAATCCATCGCATCAAAAATCGGTTGTGGCATTAACAACATCCCGGCTCCACCACCATAAGTGGTGTCATCTACCTGATGATGTTTATTTTCACTAAAATCACGAAAATTAATTAAATCAAAATCCACAATTCCATTACTTTGAGCTTTACCAATAATCGATTCATTTAATGGACCTTGAAACATTTCAGGAAATAAAGTTAATATATCAATCTTCATCATCTAAACCATCCATCATTTCAATATACACTTCTTGCTTATCTAAATCGACCGACTTAATAACATCATCAATTACTGGCAACAATAATTCCGATTTATTCGGTTTTTCTACAATCCAAACATCATTAGCACCTGGTGACATAATCTCTTTGATTGTACCTAAATAATGTTCATTTTCATCAATTACTTTTAGCCCAATTATTTGACGATAATAATATTGACCATCGGGTAATTCATGTTGTTCATCTTGCGTAATATATAAATAATAATTTTTATATTTTTCTACTAAATTAATGTCTAACAAATTCTTAAATGATAATAAAAAGAAGCCCTTATGTTTACGAACACTATTAATTTCTACTTCAATTGGATTTAACCGATCTTCCTTGGCTAAATATAATTTATTATTAACAACAAATCTTTGTTCTGGAAAATCAGTTTCAACTGAAACCTTAACCTCTCCATGGATACCATGGGTATTAATAATTTTTCCTACAGTAAATAAATCCATATCACTTATCCTTAAAAAGAAAAAGACCTGATTATGACAGGTCTTTTTCTTTTGGTAATATTTTTAACTTTATTCTTTTTTGACGCTTTACGCCATTGTAATATAGCATATCTTCCAAAGCACTAACAGCTTGTCCGTGTCTTCCAATTAATCTACTAACATCTTCTTGATTAACAATTAAAGAGACAACAATCTCAGATTGTTTATTATCAATTAAAATTTTCGAATGATCTACATCACTCAACAATGGTTTAATTAATAAATCAATGTAATTATTTAATTGAGTTATTAGTGCTTCATTACTAAACAAATCTGACATATATCAATTATTTCTTACTATACTTTTCTTCGTGATATTGTTTCATAACACCTTCACGAGATAAAATATTTTTAACTGTATCAGATGGTTGAGCACCATTGTGTAACCACTTTAATGCTAATTCATTGTCTAATTTAATTTCAGCTGGGTTAACTAAAGTATTGTAAGTTCCTATTTCTTCAATAAAACGGCCATCTCTTGGAGCACGAGAATCAGCTACTACAATACGATAAAATGGACGTTTTTTAGATCCCATACGTTTTAAACGAATTTTTACAGACATAATTTCCTCCTTATATTAAAAACAACGATTATTATTGTATTTAAGATTATTAAATCTGTCAAGATAAATTTCTTTACACATTATTTTAACATAAATAATTTAAATTGATATCGATAATTATGCATTTTACCGTTATTCAAACCATTAATATCAACTTGATATCGATGTTTATTAATTAATGGTATTTCTGGTTGATAAGTTATTAAAGTTTTAAATCCACCAAAATTATCTTTTTGATCAAGATTAATATTTTTAACTATTGCTTGATTATGATTAGTTTTATCTTGTACTTTAATCTGTAAACTATTAATTTTTGGTTTGCCAACTACAAAAATGGACCAATAAGTTGGCTGGTGATGACGATAAAACATCATTTGATAAGGAAATACACCTTTAGCTGGATATGTTATTAACTTATGACTATTAACTGCAATACTACGATTATTTTGATTAATAAAATACAGATTATTTCTTAGCAAACCATTATTTGGTGAATAAAGAACGCCAGTTCCAATTTCATGAATTATCGGTGACAATATCCATGCTCGTTTGCGAACGTTTAATTTATTGTAAGCATTATCAAAATAACTTAAAACAGCAACATTTAATTTTTGAATCTTTTTATCATGTAATAAATTATTGTTTAAATAGAAATTATTAGTTGACATGTTGGAACTAATAATATTTTTTTGTAATGCTTTTTGAGCTGTGTGATTATATTGTGGTCCTAAATACACATTGGATAACTTAAAGAAATTACGATAAAAGTTTACATAATTCACAAAACACAAACGATATTGATTTTTAACTCTGATCCGATTAAATTGATTTTTACTATTGATTTGATCAATTTGTTTAATTAATTTATCGGATTCATGCTTTTGTTTTTTTAATTTTTTGTGAACTCGATTAATAGTAACTTGTTCTTTAACTGAATAATCAGCAGCATGAATAGTTATTGTACTAGTTAACATTCCTATTACTAATACAACAATTAAACTCATCCAAATTCGTTTATTTTTCATCTTCATAAAATCAATCCTTAGGTTTAGCCCATGACAAAATAAATACGGTACTTAATACCAAAATACCACCTAATATTTCCCAAAAGTTAAAAAACATATGTAAAAATATCACCGATAGTATCGTAGCTGTTAATGGTTCAAAAGCATCTAACAAACCGGCTACAGTCGGACTAATATAATTTAAACTACCTAAAAAGCATAAATAAGCTAACGCAGTTCCAAAAATAATGATCGTTATAATTCCCAATAAATTCATTCCAGTAATTTTAGGCACATCACGCCATACCGGATGAATAAACTCTAAAAAAATGCCGCCTGTCAACATGGACCAACCCACTACTGACAGGGAACTATATCTTTCTAATAAATTATTGGGCATTAATGTATTAATAGCTCCACAAGTTCCTAATAATATACCTAATCCAAGTGCTAAAGGAGAAATTGCTAAATGTGATAAATGACCTTTAGTTACTAACAACCAAGTACCAGCTAAAGCTAAAACAACTGATAATACATCAACTACTCTAGGCATTTCACGATGAGCTACAATTCCCCATAAAACAATAATAATGGTTCCTAAAGACTGCATAATGGTAGCTGTTGGAGAATTTGATGCTTTTACAGTAGCAAAATACATGTATTGAACTGATAACATTCCTACCACTGAAAAAATTAAAAGCAACAAGGCATCTTTCTTATTTTTCCAAATAGTAAACATGTTTTTTCGATCTTTAACCCATAAAACACTTAAAATCAACAAACCCGATATTGTCATTTTTAAGCCAGTTAACCATTCTGGACTATAACCTTGATAAAACAATTTTTGGGCAATTGGTCCCGCTAATCCCCAACAGACAGCTCCTAAACTAGCTAACACAATTCCAGTTCGTTGTCGACGATGAGCATCATTAATCATTTATTTTGCCACCTCTTTTCTAAATAGCTCTTTTGATTATAGCAAAACTTTAATCCAAAACTAATGAATTATTATATAAATTGAAATATTTACCATGTTTATCAATTAGTTGTTGATGATTACCTTGTTCAATAATTCGACCATTATAAACTACCAAAATTAAATCAGCATTAAAGATTGTCGATAAACGATGCGCAATTACAAAACTTGTTCTATTTTGCATCAAGTTATCCATTGCTTGTTGTACTTGACGTTCAGTTCGAGTATCAATATTGGAAGTTGCTTCATCTAAAATAACAATTGGAGGATTAACCACTGCTACTCTAGCAATGGAAATCAATTGTCGTTGTCCTTGGGATAAACCATTTCCTTCGCCTTTGATTATGGTGTTATATCCATCCTTTAATTGATTTACGAAAATATCTAAATTAGCTAATTTAATCGCATTATTAAGTTGTTGATCACTAACTGATAAATCACCATATTTAATATTATCTAAAATGCTACCAGTAAATAAATTAGTCTGCTGTAACACCATACCAAACAATTTACGTAAGGATTCTTTACTAATATTTTTAGTATTAATCCCATCAATTTTAATTTGTCCATCATTAATTTCATAGAATCTAGTCAATAAATTAATTATCGTGGACTTACCAGCTCCGGTTTCTCCTACTAAAGCCACTTTATCTCCAGGATTTACTTTAAAATTAATATCATGCAAAATTTCTTTATCATTTTCGTAACCAAAATTAACATGATCAAATTCTACTTTGCCTAATAATAGTGTTGAATTACTATCCTTTTGCCATGAATAATTACCATTTTGATCGGTTAAAGTAATTTTTCCCTCATCTACTTCAGATTTTTGATCTAATAAGTTAAAAATTCTTTTACCACCAGCTAATGCCATTACAACTGAATTTAATTGTTGAGAAAATTGAGCAATCGGCTGACTGAAAGACTTACTTAATTGCAAAAATGCTGCAATGGTTCCTAATGTTAATGGCACATAATGCTTAATTGATAAATATCCACCAATCAAGGCTACTAAAACATACAAAACATTTCCTAAATTACCCATAAAAGGAAACAGCATCATCGCGTATCCATTAGCTTTACCAAAATAAATCCGTAATTTGTCATTCAACTTAAAAAAACTTTGCTTAGTTTCTTCTTCATGAGAAAACAATTGAACTACTTTTTGTCCAGTTAAAGTCTCTTCAATATAAGCATTAGTCCGACCTAATTGTTGTTGTCGTTTATTAAAATAAAAGGAACTTTTAATTGTCAAAAAACGAATAAAGATAATACTAATAGCAAAAATAACTAAAGAAATTATTGTTAATTGCCAACTTAAATAAAGCATCCCAACAATAACAAAGGTTAAATTAAAAATAACATTGACCAACTGAGGAAGACTTTGCGTAATCATCTGCAATAACGTGTCAATATCATTAGTATAGCGACTCATGATATCACCATAGTTATGATTATCAAAGTAACTGATTGGTAATGTCTGCATCTTACTAAACATTTGTTTTCGTAATTTTAATTGCACCTTTTGTCCTAAAATAGCCATTAATTGTGTATACAAAGTAACAGCTAATATCCCTAACAAATAAATTAATCCCATATATAAAACCGCTTTAAATAAAGGGAAAAAGTTTGGATTAGCTGATTTAACCAATGGCGTAATATAATTATCAAATAATTTTTGTAAAAATAATGATCCTATAACAGATGCTAAAGTACTAATTATAATTGCTAAAAATGACACAAAAATCATCCATTCATGATTTTTAAAGGTTATTTTTAATAACCTTTTTAAAGTCGGCCATTCAGCTAATATTTTTTTAAATTTATGATCATTTTTCATGATTTATCACCATATTTTTGAGATTCATAAATGTCTCGGTAAATTTTGTTATTTTTTAATAAGTTTTGATGCGTATCAAGACCAACGATTCTACCTTGATCCAAAACAATAATTTGATCTGCCGCAGCAATTGAAGAAATCCGTTGACTAATAATAAATTTCATAGCATTCGGTAAATATTGATTTAAACCTAACCGAATTTTATAATCCGTTTCTGTATCTACAGCACTAGTAGCATCATCTAAAATTAAAATTTGTGGATGCTTTAATAATGCTCTTGCTAGACATAACCGTTGTTTCTGTCCGCCAGATAAATTCGAGCCATTTTCTTCTAGAACAAAATCATATTTATTAGGCAATTGATCAATAAATTCTTCTGCTTGAGCTAATTGACAAGCTTGTTTAATTTCTAAATCTGTTGCTTGAGCATTACCCCATCTTAAATTATCTTTAATGGTCCCAGCAAATAAGACATTATTTTGTAAAACCATTGCTATATTATGTCGTAAAGCTTTAATATCCACATCCTTGATATTTGTTTGATCAATAGTTATTTCCCCTGAAGTAACATCATATAAACGCGGAATTAATTCCACTAAAGTAGATTTTCCTGATCCTGTAGTCCCAATAATGCCAAAGGTTTGTCCTTTACGAATCGTAAAATTAAGATCTTGTAATTGATTATCAGTATGGTTAAAACTAAAGTTAACATATTCAAACGTTAATTCATTATAATGTAAATTTTTAACAGCATCTTTTTTATTAAGAATCGTACTTTGAGTATCTAAAACACGTGAAATTCGTTCTCCAGAAGCCGTCGCCATTGATAATTGTGTAAACACCATTGATAACATATTTAAACTCATCAAAATTGTCATCGTATAAGAAAACATGCTAACTAATTGGCCAGCTTGTAATTGATGATGCACAATCATCACAGCACCAAATAAGCATAACAATAACATTGTTAAGTTAGTTGTTAATTGCATCAACGGAGCATTTAAAGCCATGATTTGTTGTGCCTTTGTAAAGACTTTATAAATGCCGTGTGCAGCATCATCAAATTTATTAGTCTCTTGTTCAGCTTGCGAATATGCTTTAACTACTTTTATTCCCCTAATGTTTTCACGTAAAACTTGATTTAAATGATCATAATTACGAAAAACACGTTTAAACAATGGTTTAGCTTTATTAATGATCAAAGCTAAAAATACACCTAAAATAGGTAACATAATAATAAAAATCAATGATAATTTAACACTGACAATAATCGCCATTACGGCAGAAAAAATTAATAGTAACGGAGCACGAACAGCAATTCTAATTAACTGAGCGTACATTAATTGCATATTATTTACATCAGTAGTTAAGCGAGTAATCAAACTAGAAGTTGAAAAAGAATCAATATTTTCAAACGAAAATGTTTGAATATGACTAAATAAATCGTATCTTAAATTAGCCGCAAAGCCTGCTGATGTACGACCAGCTAACCAACTAGCAGAAACACCTGAAGCCATTGCAATTAAAGTAATTATTAACAAAATAATTCCAATAGATTCGATCTTGAATAAATTACTTTTAATAATTCCTAAATCAATTAACTTACCCATAACAAATGGAACTAAAGTTCCGCATAAGGCCTCAATTAATACTAATAAAATAACCAAAAATGCTTTTTTCTTATATTGTCTTACTGAACTAAATATTTTTTTAAACATTAAATTACTCCATTACGACTATCAAAAAAAGCACATAACAAAGTAATGTGCTTTAAACATATAAAAATAAAATTAAATCATTAAACAAAATGAATTATTAACGTCGTTTACGTCGCTTTTTCTTGCTAATGGTATTTAATCGTTTCTTTTTATTCTTTTTGGTTTTACGCATCATGGATTTCATTGCCATTTGACCCATCTTATTACCCATTGGCGTTCCACCAAACATACCACTCATACCACCAGGAATCATTTGATTGAAAGCATCCATATTTCCATTGGACATTTGTTTCATCAATTGTCGCATTTGCATGAATTGTTTAATCAAACGATTAACATCTTGAATCTGATTTCCTGATCCTTTTGCAATACGTTTTCGACGACTAGGATTCAATAAATCAGGATTTTCTCGTTCTTCATTGGTCATTGAATAAATAATGGCCCGAGTTTGCTTTAACTTATCTTCATTCATTTGTGAATTAGCCAAGGCAGGATTATTACTTAATCCAGGAATGTTTTTAATTAAGCTTTGCATTCCACCCATTTTATTCATCTGATCCATTTGATCAAGAAAATCATTGAAATCAAAGGATGCTTCACGCATCTTTTGTTCTAATTCAGCCATTTTCTTTTCATCAGAAACTTGTTCAGCTTTTTCAATTAAGCTTAACATGTCTCCCATGCCTAAAATTCGTGAAGCCATACGATCTGGATGAAAAACATCCAAATCAGTCATCTTTTCACCTTCACCAACAAACTTAATTGGCTTACCAGTAATATAACGAATAGATAACGCAGCACCACCACGTGTATCACTATCTAATTTAGTTAATACGGTACCAGTAATATCTAACTTATCATTAAATCCTTCAGCAGTTGTAGCGGCATTTTGACCAGTTAATGAATCAACTACTAACAAAATTTCGGTTGGTTTAGCTAGTTGTTTAATTGCAACTAATTCATTCATTAATGGTTCATCGATTTGTAAACGACCAGCAGTATCAATAATTACATAATCATTATTATCTTCTTTAGCTTTAGCTAAACCTTGTTTAACTAATTCTACTGGATCAATATCGGTTCCCATTTGAAAAACAGGTACATCTATTTGTTGAGCAACTTGTTCCAATTGTTTAATGGCAGCAGGACGATACACGTCGGCAGCAATAAACAATGGACGTGCCTTTTTTTCTTCCTTTAATTTATAGGCTAATTTACCAGCAGTTGTTGTTTTACCAGCACCTTGTAGTCCAACCATCATAATAACTGTTGGATTATGATCAGATTTTTCTAATTCACTGGTCTGTGAACCCATCACCTCAGTTAATTCTTCATTAACAATTTTGATTATTTGTTGGGCTGGATTTAATCCTTCAAGAACATTAGCACCATTAGCCTTTTCACTAACATGTTTTACAAAATCCTTCGCAACTTTTAAATTAACATCGGCTTCCAATAAAGCCAGTCTGATTTCACGCATCGTATCTTTTAAATCAGCTTCAGAAACTTTACCTTTGCCACGTAATTTTTTTAATGCACCTTGTAAACGTTCTGTTAATCCTTCAAATGCCATATGTTTCTCCGTTTATCCTAAAGATTGATCTAACTGTTTTAATAATTCAGATAACTTTTGATCAGTATAATGTTGACTTACATATTGTTGAATATCTTTTAATTGTTGATTACATTTCAGAAAATTATGATACAAATGTAATTTACTTTCATACTCTTCTAAAATCTTTTCAGTCCGTTGAATATTATCATAAACTGCTTGACGACTCACTTGATAATTCTCAGCAATTTCACTTAACGAAAAATCATCTACATAATATTCTTCAATATATTCCTTTTGTTTGCTCGTTAATAAGTTTTCATAAAAACTTATTAAATAATTCATACGATTATTTTTTTCTAATTCCATAGTTATCTCATTTGTCTTTATGTATTTTACCATAATGACACTAAAACGTTGTTTCATTTCATATTTTATATAATATAATAAAGTTAATTATTAATTTTTGCATCAGTAGCGCAATTGGATAGAGCACTGGTCCTCGAAACCAGGTGTTGTGGGTTCGAGTCCCGCCTGATGCATCATAATAAAGAGCACCTAATTAAAAAATTAGGTGCCCTATTTTTAACCATTTATTAAAATCAACAAAATAAAAAGACATGATAAATATCATCATGCCTTTTTGCTTTTTAAACTAATTAGTTTTTTTCTTAAATACAGAAATTCCAGCTAATAAAATACCCAAAATAGCTGTATCTAAAGCAATTAATCCATTTTGAATAGCACTACCAGTTAATGGTAATCCATGACCACGTTTTACATTCTTAACATTTTGTTTTACTTGGCCTGTAACTACTGTTGAACTAACATTGCTTAAAACATTAGAAGAAACAGTTGAGCTAGAATTCTTTGAACTACTTACTGCAGAACTTGAAGAAGAACTAGAACTTACTAATGAAGAACTTGAAATAGATGATGAACTACTTGAAGAACTAGAGCTACTACTTGAGTTTGATGAACTAGAACTTGAACTAAATGCTTGCCAAATAATTGGTGCACTTAATGAATCTAAAGTAGTACTTAAATTAACTAAGTTTTGATATGGATTATTAGTATTAGGATCTGTAGTTAATTGTGCTGAGAAATAATTTGAATCTTTCAAAGCTTCATAATTAACATTAGCAGCAATCTTATTTGCAACACCTGTTGCTGTAGAAGGTGTATCACTACCAGTATATTTAATCTTGTAAGTTTTACCACTTTCTACTTGTGATACTGGATTACCATTGTTGTCAACTACTTCGTATCCTTGTGGTAATCCCGTAACTTGAACACTTCCATTAAATCCAGTTAATGTAAATGGTTGACTTAATTTAGTATTTGGATCCATTTTTAATGGATTACTACTATTAATTGAACCATTACCATTGTTTAATGCTACATTCTTTGGATATGCTGTTTGTTCATCTAATGGATGAGCTTTGGCATAAGCTAAAATAGCTTGTCCTAAAGCAGTATTATTAGCTAACCAAGACGAACCATGCGCATTCACATTATTAGGACCTCCACCTATAGCCCAAATAACTGATTGAGTAACATCTTGTTCAAAATTAGCTAAGGTATAATTACTAACATCAATATAAGCAAATGGATTATCAGTATGGTTAACATCTGCATCAGCCGTAGCTTGTTTTACTTGTTTTACAAAACCATTAAATGATTGTTGTGCTAAAGATTGAAATTGTGGAGCAATATTATAAGATCCACTATTAGCATCCTTATGGTAACCAGCTTCAATTGCTGCTGCTACTTCATCAACAATAGTTTGATCACCTGTAACTGATTGTAAACCGTCATAAAATTTATATTGATTAAACATTTGGTTTACTTGATCTGGAGCTTCTAATTTCCAATCATAACAATAAGCAATATCTCCATTACCTGTTTGAAAATGAGGCAAAACAGCACCAGTAGTAGAGCTTGGCACAGTTGTAATTGTAGTTTCACCAATTTTACCTGAAGCAGATTGAGTTGAACTACCATTAGCATTCGCTAATTCATTTACATTAGAAGAACTTGAATTAGCAGAACTTACAGCAGTAGAACTTACAGAACTATTTACTACAGAACTTGATGATTTAAAACTTGATACTGAGGATTGAGAAACTTTACTACTAGATATTGATGATTCGTTTGCACTAGCATTAGCAGCTTCAACGGTTGAGCTAACAACCCCCCCCACACATTAATGCAATAGCACTGAATGTGTATACAGTTTTACTTAATTTACTTGACATATGCTTAATATAATTCCTTTCCAAAAACTATTTAGATTCACCCTAAACGATGAGTAATTCTATCAATGATTATATTTAAAGACAAGTTATTTTCCTTATTATTTTAAATTTGTAAAACAATTGTAATATTTTTAACAAATTTCAATTTTATTGCAAACAAAAAACGTTGATTAAAAATTAATCAACGTTCTTTATTATTCATTAACTAAATCTTTGAACAAGTTATAAATAAAGTTTTCTGAATTAAAGATTCTTAAATCATTGACTTGTTCACCAAAACCAATAAATTTAACTGGTAAATGTAATTCATCGCGAATGGCTAACACTATTCCACCTTTAGCGGTGCTATCCATCTTTGTTAAAACAATTCCAGTAACATCTGTGACATCTTTAAACGATTTGGCTTGATTCATCGCATTTTGACCTGTAGTCGCATCTAATACCAATAACACTTCATGCGGGGCATCAGGAATTTCACGAGTAATAACTCGCTTCATTTTTCCTAATTCATTCATTAAATTAACTTTATTTTGTAATCTTCCGGCTGTATCCACTAGCAATACATCATAATCTTCTGACTTAACTTTTTTTATTGCATCAAAAACTACAGCTGAGGGATCACTTTTTTCTGGTAGAGCAACTACTTCTACGCCATCACGTTTTCCCCATTCTTGTAATTGTTCAATCGCACCCGCTCTAAAAGTATCAGCCGCTGCTAATAATACTTTTTTCCCTTCTTGTTTAAACTTACTAGCTAATTTACCAATGGTCGTTGTTTTACCTACTCCATTAACACCAACAAATAAAATTACTGTAGGACCACTTTCAGCAAATTTTAATTGATTATCTTGATCGTCACCTTCTTGATCATATAAATCGACCAATTTTTCTACAATAATTTTTTGAATCTCTTCACGACTTTTAGCATTAGCTAACTTAGCTTCTTCTTTTAATTCATCAGAAATTTTTACTGATGTATTAAAACCAACATCGGACGCAATCAAAGTTTCTTCTAATTCATCGAAAAAATCATCATCTACTTTTCTAAAGTTAGCTAAGAATGAATTAATGCGATCTTTAAAAGTTTTTCTACTTTTACTTAACCCTTTATCGTAAGCTTGTTCTTCATTATCTTCAGTTTCACTACGGTCATTATCAGATAACGCATCATCTTTAGCTTTATTTTGAGAATGATTATCCGCACTAACTTCTAAATGATTGTTTTTATCAGAATCACTTGAATCACTATTTAAATCATCATTTAATGATTCTTTTTCTTCCTGTCGATCATCGATTTTTTCAGTTTCATTGATTGAAACATCTGATTCATTTTCAGAAGACGTTTCTTGTTCTACTATATCATTATCGTTTTGCTCATCTGAATTTGAATCTGATTCAGTTTCCTGAACCGTCTTGTCTGACACATCAATATCCTGATTGTTTTTACCTACTGGATTTAATTCACTTTCTTCAGCCGAAAGCTCACTTTGTTGAGCTTCATTATTAGCTACTTGTGGTTTTTCTTCATCAGCCTGTTTCTTTTTTCTACGAAAAATATCAAATAATCCCATAGTTTAATTCCTAATTATTATGTGTTAATAAAGTTTCCTGCTTACCTTTTAATTTTTGTAAAGCTTGTAAAGCTGCTTGTTGTTCAGCTGCTTTTTTGGAATGGCCACTGCCTTCACCAATTTTTTTACTATTAGCATAAACGTCCATAGTAAAAGCTAGATTATTTTCTGGACCATGTTCTTCTTTTAATTTATATTCAATGTTTACACTACCCTTGCGTTGTAACCATTCTTGCAACGATGTCTTGTAATCCATAGCATGATCAAAATATCCTTGATCCAATTTAGGAAAAATAACTTGTCCAATAAATTTTTCCACCGCTGCTTTACCTTGATCTAAATATAGAGCGCCAATAAAAGATTCAAAAATATCACATAATAAAGCTTTGCGGTGTCTAGCACCTTCCTTTTCTTCACCTTTTCCTAAACGAATGTATTGATCAAAATGACATTCTAAGGCAAAACTGGCAAAACTATTCCGTTGTACCATTGCCGCACGCAAACGTGTTAATTTACCTTGGGGCATATCTGGATAACGTTTATATAAATATTCAGAAACTGTTAACTGTAAAACTGCATCGCCTAAAAATTCAATACGTTCATAAAATTTCAAATTTTCATTAGGATGTTCATTAACATAACTTGCTTGGGTAAATGCTTCTGCTAACAAATCGGTATTGTTAAATTGAATATCATAATTATTTTTTAATTCTGTCTTTAATTTTTCAAACATACAAAACTCCGCTTATCTAATAAACAAAAAAATCCGCTCGTTGGCGGAATTAATAATACAAATTATTTTTGATGATCATAAATATAATTAACTACATCAGCAACAGTGGTTAACTTACTAGCATCGTCATCTGAAATTTCATCACCAAATGTATCTTCTAATTGCATCACAAATTCAACAAAATCAATGGAATCAGCTTCAATATCAGTTCTTAAATTTAATTCTTCATTAATTTTGTCTTTATCTAAATTGAATTTATCACTAATAATTTCTCTAACTTTATCTAAAATCTCTTGTTTTTCCATAATATCCACCTTTTTAACTATACGTTATTATAGACAATTAATAATTAAAAAACTATTTTTTTGTAAAAAAATCAATGGTTTTTTCAACTAATTTACTTTCAACAACTTCTTTGGCTTGTTTAATCCCATAAAAAACTGTTTCGGCTTTAGAGGATCCATGAATTTTAATAACTGGTTTTTGTACTCCTAATAATACTGCTCCACCGTATTTTTGGTAATTCATTTTTTGACCTACACGATGAAAAGCATTTCTTTCAAATAAATAACCCATTTGCGCTAAAACTGACTGTTTAATCTCATATTTAATTAAATGCAGCATTGATAAAGCAGTTCCTTCAATAGCTTTTAACGCAGCATTACCTGTAAATCCATCTGTCACAACAATATCTGCTGCACCATTTAATAACTCACGAGATTCTACATTACCAATAAAATTAATTTCATCTAAATTATTTAAAGCTTCATACGCTTGTTTATGTAATTGATCACCTTTATCAAATTCCGTACCATTATTTAATAAGCCAATACGAGGATTTTGCAAATGATTCATATATTTCCCATAAAAAGATCCTAAAATGGCAAATTGTGATAAATTGGCTAATTTAGTATCAGCATTAGCTCCTACATCTAACATTGTAAAGAAATCATGCTCTTGTTTTTCATTAACTACTGGTAAGGTAGTAGTTAAGGCTGGTCGATCAATACCTTTAATTCTACCAATAACAAAAATCCCTGCTGCTAAAACTGCGCCAGAATTTCCTGCTGATAGAAAGACATCTGATTTGCTTTCCTTAACTGATTGTGCTGCTAAAACTAATGATGAATTCTTTTTTCTTCTGACGGCTCTAACTGGTTCATCTTCCATGGTAATCACAGAATCTGCTTGGATTAAATTCAAGCGTTCCATATTTTGGATCAAACTTTTCATTTTTTCTACTGATCCAAATAAATTAAATTCTAAATTATTATACGTATCGCGTGCTTTTTCAATTCCTTTAATTATCTCTTGGGGAGCATAATCGCCACCCATTACATCTACTGCAATTTTAATCATCATTGCTACTTCCTTAATCAATCATTGAGTGTTTTTTTAATAAATAATTTTCATATCCAACTAATTCACGGTTTTCTGGTTGCTTTTCCCAGCCAGGTTGGTTAATTAAACTAATTGCTTCTTGTTGAGCAATTTGTAAAATATTAATTTGTTTAACCGGATCACCAATTTTAAAATCTGGAACACCAGTTTGCTTCGTTCCTAAAACATCTCCTGGACCACGTAACTCTAAATCTTTTTGCGCTAATGTAAAGCCATCACTGACCTTGACAATGGTTTCCATACGTTTAATTCCATATTGAGTTTTAGGATCAGCCACCACAATACATGTTGAATTATATTCTCCTCTTCCAATTCGCCCACGTAATTGATGTAATTGTGATAATCCAAACCGATCAGCATCTAAAATCAACATTACTGATGCATTAGGAATATCAATTCCCACTTCAATTACTGTTGTTGACACTAATACATCATATTTTTGCTTCTTAAAATCTTGCATTACTGCGGACTTTTCGTCATCCTTCATACGGCCATGTAACAAACCCACTTTAAATTTAGGAGCAAAATCAGTCTTAATTTTTTCATACACTGCAATTGCATTTTGGACATCTAATGTTTCTGATTCTTCAATTAATGGTGTCACAATAAAAGCTTGGCGGCCCTTAGCTAACTCTTTTAAAATAAAATTAATTGCCGTCGGCGTTTGCGCATGATGTAACCATCTGGTTTGAATCGGTTTTCTGCCAGCCGGCAAATGTTTAATTAATGAAACATCCATTTCACCATAAGCCGTAATTTGTAGCGTTCTTGGAATAGGTGTTGCTGTCATCGACAAAATATCTGGATTCATACCCTTTTGTCTTAAAGCCTTACGTTGTTCAACCCCAAAACGATGTTGTTCATCAATTATTACTAATCCTAAATTATGATATTCAACATCATCAGAAATTAAAGCATGCGTACCAATAATTAAATTAAACTCACCATTTTTGATGTTTAACAAATTATTCTTTCGAATTTTACTTTTTAATGATCCTGTCATCAAAACAATATTCACTGGACAATCAGCAAAAATTTCAGCTAAATTTTTAGCATGTTGTTCAGCTAAAATTTCGGTTGGTGCCATTAAAGCCGCTTGATAACCACCAGTTATTGCGGCATACATTGCAATTGCCGCTACAATTGTTTTACCTGATCCAACATCTCCCTGTAGTAAACGATTCATATGAATCGGACGTTTTAAATCAAAACAAATTTCATTAACCACTCGTTTTTGATCATTAGTTAACTCAAAAGGTAATTTACTTATAAATTGCTTAAGCTTTTCATTATTATACTCAATCACTAAACCGTGATTATTTTTATCTTGAGCTTTAGCCATTTGCAAACGCATTTCAAACAAAAAGAATTCTTCAAAAACTGCGGTCCGCTTTGCTAAAGTTACTTCATCTTGATTCTTTGGAAAATGTAAATTATGAATCATCGTTTTCCGATCCATTAATTTATATTTTTGAATCAAAAAATTGGGTAAAATCGAATAAATTACATCTTGATATTCATCAAAAGCTAACTTCACTAATTGAGCTATCGTTTGTTGTTTAATTTCTTTATTAGAGGCATAATTTGCCGAAAATTTAGAATCAGTTACATTATCTAAAGTTTTAATCACTGATAAACTGCGTCGTGATAAATTCCATTTACCATAAACAATTAATTTTTGTCCCACTGATAATTGCTTTTTTAACCATGGTTGATTAAAAAACACCAATTCAATAATTTCATTATCGTTAATTGCCAATTTAACTGTAATCCTACTTTTATGTCGGCCATAAAACACTGCTCTTGGTTCAGTAACTATATCACCTTTCACAGTTATTTTTTCACCATCTTTGGCCATAGTTAAACCACGAATACTAAAGTCTTCATATCTTATGGGATAGTATTCTAACAAATCATTAATGGTACTGATACCTAATTTATTTAAAGCTTTAGCTTTTTTAGGTCCAACCCCTTTTAATTTATCTACAGGATCTTCTAACGATTTTAACTGCTTATTATCTGTCATTACATAGCCTTATAAATACGAAAATAGCAATGACAAACATCATTTGCCATTGCTACTCTTATTCAACTGAAATTAAGAATGGATAAACTGGTTGATCTCCTTCATGAATTTCAATTTCCAATTCATCATCTAATGCAAAAATTTGTTTTTCAATATTTTCTGCCATTTCTTGATTACCATCACTACCATAAATAATGGTAACAATTTCACTTTCATCATCTAACATCTTTTTAACCATCTCAACAGATGTTGTTACTATATCAGAATTAGTAGTTTGAATAGTTCCATCAACAATCCCAATGAAATCACCTTTTTTGATCTTAACTCCATCCAATTCAGTATCACGAATAGATGTTGTTACTTGACCACTCTTAACTGTAGTTAAGTTTTCTTCCATGGCTTGTTGATTTTCTTGTAAATCTAAATCAGGATTATAAGCTAACATCGCCGTCATTCCTTGTGCAATAGATTTACTATGCACTACTACTGTTGGAATATCAACTACCTTAACTGCTGCATCTGCTGCCATAAAGATATTGCCATTATTTGGTAAAATAATTGCTCTTTTTGCATGACTATCATTAATTAATTTAACAATATCTTCAGTACTTGGATTCATGGTTTGGCCACCATTTAAAATTCGATTTACTCCTAAACTTCTAAATAGCTTAGCAATTCCATTACCAGAACAAATCGAAATTACAGCAGTATCAACTGGTTCATTGTCTTCATCATTAGCATCAGAATCTGCATCATCTTTTTCCATAATTTCTTCTTGTTGACGACGCATATTATCAACTTTAACTTTAACTAAATCACCAAAATGTTGACCCCATGATAATACCTTACCTGGCGTTTCCGTATGCACATGTACTTTAACAATTTCATCATCATTAACTACTAATAATGAATCACCTAATTTGCTTAAATAATCATAAAATTCATCATAATTAAATTTACGATCTACTAATGTCCCATGACCAATACGCAACATTATTTCCGTACAATAACCATACTTAATGTCCTTAGGATCTAATTCACCCTGAACGCTACGATGATGTTCCGCATTAATCATCTCATCCATTTGTGAATTATCTGGTGTAGTAATTTCATCATCAGTAATTTGACCACTTAATACTTCATTAAAAGCCTGTAAAATGAAAACTAACCCTTGACCACCAGAATCGACAACTCCAACTTGTTTTAAAACTGGTAATAAATCAGGCGTAGATTTCAATGCTACTACAGCAGATTGATAAACTTTGTCCATTAATTCAATCACATTATCTGTAGTTTGTGCTTCATCCCGTGCTGTTTTAGCTGCTTGGCGAATAACTGTTAAAATTGTACCTTCAGTTGGTTTCATAACTGCTTTATATGCATTTTTAGCACCAGCTACTAAACCTGCCGCAAAAGCTTCCGTGTCTAATGTTTCTTTACCTTCAACACCCTTAGCAAAACCTCTAAAAATTTGTGAGGTAATAACTCCAGAATTACCTCTGGCACCCATCAATAATCCTTTAGCTAATGCTTGTGCTTGATCGCTAACAGAATTGCTTTCTACTTCTCGTTCATATTTGGCACCACTGGCAAAAGCCATAGAAATATTCGTTCCTGTATCACCATCTGGCACTGGAAAAACATTTAAAGAATTAATAAATTCTGCCTTTTTATTTAATTTATCTGATGCTGCCTGAATCATTTTTCCAAATTCTAGATTCGTAATTGCAGTCAAATTATTATCCAAGATTATTATCCTCCATCCTAATCTGACAAAATCTTAATACTTTGTACAATAACATTTACTGAATTAGCTGTTATCCCTAACATACTATCCAAGTTATAACGAACTTTACTTTGCACACTCTTACATACTTCGGAGATCTTAGTTCCATAACCAACAACAATATTTACATCAATATCAATACCATTTTCACCTTGACGAATAACAATTCCTCTAGAATAATTATCCTTTTTCAAAATTTCATTTACATCATCTTTTAATTGATTTTTAGATGCCATCCCAACAACACCATAATTATCAGTTGCAGCTCCACCAACCACAACTGCAATTACATCATTAGTTACATCTACATTTCCGTGTTGAGTTTTAATCTTAACAGTCATAGTTCTATTCTCCTAAATCACTAAACTATTATATATAAACAATAGCAATATTATAAGTCATTTTCTCAAAAAAGAAAATAAAATAATTAACCCTGTTAACTTTTATTAAAATTAACTTTATTTCAGTTATTGTTGCAATTTAACTGCATCCATGGTAACCTATTCAGGTAATGTTTAAAAAGTACGTAAGGAGGGAAGATTCCAATGGCTAAAGATTTTGTTACTGGAAAAAGAACTCATTTTGGTAATACCCGTTCACACGCTTTAAATCACAGTCGTCGTAGTTGGAAGCCAAATCTTCAAAAAGTTCGTATCTTAGTTGATGGTAAGCCTAAAAAAGTTTGGGTATCAGCACGTACTCTTAAATCCGGTAAAGTAACTCGTGTTTAATTTATTAAGATTCGAAATAAAACGCGTTAACCTAATTGGTTAACGCGTTTTTTATGTACTATCTTTTTTATATCCCATATCGTTTAACTTTATTATCAACACTATCTTTACTTTGAACAACGCATAAAATTCCCTCATCAAAAGAAAAACTGGCCGTTTGACCAACAAATTCATTACTAGCTAATGATATTGGATAATCATAATCTGCATTATTTAACAAATATTTTTCATCATACAATGATAATCCTTTAACAGATGTTAAATTAACAAACGCCAAATAATCCTTATCCTGTTGTTTGGTAATTTGATAATGTCCTGGAGTAAAAAAGCTTAAATAATTTTCTTGATCCCATAATTTTATTTTATTTACTAAATTATGATATCTTGGCTGAACTACTAAATATAAATTACTTAAAAAATGATCTAACCTACCACCAGTTGCTCCATAAATATTAATAACATCTGCTTGCGGATATAACTTTTGTACATTATCTAACAGTAATTCTGTATCCGTTTCATCTTTAACAGATGAAGATGAAATGATTTGTTTCACTTGCTTCTTTATTAACTGAAATTCTGCATCCGTAGCAGAATCAAAATCACCAACCGCTAATTGCGGTATAATCCCTAAATCAATTAATCTTAGTGTTCCTCGATCAGCCGTTAACCAAACGCCTGTTTGCTGTTTCATTTTTTCAATTGGTAAAAATTCTTTAGGACCACCAACTAATAAATTAACTTGCATGATTACTCTCTTTTTAAATTATTCACTTACTTTATGTAGTATCTCAATGGCATTTTTAATATCATTTTTAAATACATAAGATCCAGCTACAACAATATCTGTGCCTTTTTCATAACATTGTTTAGCAGTCGTTTCATTAATCCCCCCGTCAACCTCAATCTGATAATTAAATTGTTTATTTTTCCTTAATTGATTCAAATAAGCAATTTTAGTTAAACACTCAGGAATAAATTGTTGACCGCCAAAGCCAGGATGAACTGTCATCACCAATACTTGATCTATTTGATCCAAATATGGCAATACCGTTTCTACTTTTGTTTCTGGATTAATTACTAATCCTACTTTAATCTTTGCTGCATGTATCTTTTTAATAACTTGATCAATGTCTTGAGTATTTTCTATATGTACATCAATTAAATCAGCACCCGCATGAATAAACTGGTCTAAATATTCATTTGACTTAGCAATCATCAAATGAACATCCAAAAATAAATCTGTTACTTTACGAATTTGTTCTAACATTGTCCAACCAAAAGAAATATTCGGTACAAAATTCCCATCCATGATATCAATATGTAATAAATCAGCTTTATCTTTTGCTACTTCTTCAATATCATGTTGTAAATTTAAAAAATCGGCACTTAAAATTGATGGTGCTACTTTTAACATAAAACGAACTCCTTAATATTGATGTTCACTCTGTTTGATTTGTTGATAAAATTGCAAATAATTTTTATATCGAGAATCCATAATTTCTTGTTGTTCCAATGCTTCCTTAACCGCACAATGAGGTTCATTAATATGCTGACATTCCCGATACTTGCAATTTTGACTCAATTGTTTAAATTCAGGAAAACATTTATATAATTCTTTACTGGCCACATTGAAATCATCATAAGAAGAAAATCCTGGAGTATCAGCAATTAAACCATCTTCAATAGAATACAAACTGACTTTTCTAGTTGTATGTTTACCTCGATTTAAAGTATTAGAAATTTGATTAGTAGTTATTTGTAAAGCTGGGTCTAATTTATTCAATAACGTTGATTTGCCAGCTCCAGTTTGTCCCATAAACACTGTTAAACAATTTTTAAATTCTTTTCGTAATTGTTCACTATCATTTAAAACCACGGTATAACCAATTGTTTGATAATTCTGAGCTAAAGTCATTAATTTATCATAGGTTTCTTGCTCATTAACTAAATCTAATTTAGAAAAATAAATAATTGGTTTGATATTTTTAGCCGTTAAAGTAACTAATTGACGATCTAATAAATTTAAAGATAAATCAGGTTCAACAACCGCAGTCACAACCACTGCTTGATCAACATTGCTTACGCTAGGTCTAATCAAATAATTTTTACGTGATTGAATGTCTAAAATATATCCTTCATCATTTTCATCTACACTAAAATCAACGAAATCTCCCACCATCGGTTTAACTTTATTTTTTCTAAACTTACCTCTAGCTTTAGCCGTATATTGTTGATTATTAGCAGCATGAATTAAATAAAATCCGGATAATAACTGGTAGATTTGCCCTTCCATATAAATCTCTCAATCATTTAGTTCTTTGTAATAAACTGATAAAAAATCCATCAGTTAAATACTCATTAGGATAAATAGTTAACCATGGTTCCTTACGAGAATCTTTTAGTTTCAAATTAGTTACAACTCTTTTAATTTCAAAATTTGGATGTTTATGCAAAAATTCCTGCACAACATCTTCATTTTCTTCTTTTAAAATTGTACAAGTACAGTAAACCAACTTACCGTTTACTTTTAACAAATCAGCGACTGAATTTAAAATTGCTAATTGCTGTTGTTGCAATTTCAATCCATCTTGATCACTTCTATTATATCTAATTTCTGGTTTTCTTCTAAGTAGTCCCCAACCAGAACAAGGTGCATCAACTAAGATGCGATCAAATGATTCTACAGCAAAATGTTTACTAGCTTGTTTTGCATCTAATAGTTGAGCATTAATCCAATTAGTTAATTTTAACCGTTGAGCATTTTTTTGAATTAAATTAATTTTATGTTGATAAACATCTAATGCTGTAACATGTCCACCATTTAGTAATTGAGCTATTTGCGTAGTTTTACCTCCTGGTGCCGCACAAGCATCTAATACTTCACTATTTTCCTGTACATCTAGTGCTTCAACTGGTAACATGGCACTTTCATCTTGAAAAGTATAACTTCCCTTTTGAAAAGCTAAACTATTAATAGGATCACCCTCAACCACTCTAGCTCCTAAACTAGCTACTTTACTAGGAATAATTTTTAGATGACTTTCTTCAAGCAATTTTTTTAATTCAGCTTGCGAAAAACATTTATTATTTAACCTAATGGAACGAGCTGGATCTTGATTGATACTTTTCAAAATAGCTATTGTTAAATCTTTATTGGTCTGATTTATTAATTTTTTAATTAAAAATTTGGGTACACTATATTGAACACTTAATCTAGTTATTTCATCAGTTATTTCATTGATATCAGGTAAACCTTTGCGATCAATGTTATGTAAAACAGCAGTTACAAAATTACCAATCCCTTGATTGCCAATCAATTTGGCTAACTTAATGGATTCATTAAAAACTGCATGCTTAGGAATGCGATCTAAAAAATTTAACTGATATAAAGATAAACGTAATAGTTCTAAAACCCATAAATCAACTTTTTTAAAATCGATAAAGTGCCGTAGCCAAAAATCTAATGACTTTTTATTTTGCAATACGCCATACACTAATTTAGTACACAAATTTTGATCAACTTTTTTTAAATTATTGTTTTGAAACTGTTGATTCAATTCTAAATTAGAATATTTACCGTTATCTATCTTCAATAAAATATTAACTGCTAATAATCTAGAATTAGTAATTGGTTTACTCATCAATATCTACTAATTTATCTCCAATACTAAATTTATTTCCATTAATATAATCTGTTATGCGTAACTTACTTTTACCTGATGGTTGTAATTGATTAATCCGTAAAACAGTTCCTTTACCTGCTGCAACATCTAATGTATGTTTAGTTAAATTAACAATAAAGCCAGGCTTTTGATCAGTAGAAACATCTAATAATGGTTGTACATCCCATAATTTAGTTTTCTGATGATTTAACACTGCATATGCACCTGGAAATGGTCGCAATCCACGCACTTGATAATCAATTTCTTGAGCTGTTTTATTAAAATTAATTTTTTCCTGCTCTCGTGTGATATTAGGTGAAAAAATCACTTGAGACTCATCTTGTTCCACAGGTGTTATATTGCCATTAATTAAATTAGGTAAAGTTTCTAACAATAAATCTTTACCTAAAATACTTAATTTTTCAAACATTGTTCCAGTATCATCTTCAGGAGTTATTGAGATTGATTTTTGAGCAACGATTTTACCAGCATCCATTTTGTGGACCATATAAATAATTGAAATACCTGTTTTATCATCACCATTCATCACTGCATAATGGATTGGTGCTCCCCCACGATATTTAGGTAGCAATGATGCATGAATATTAATAGCGGCTATCTTTACTGCTTGTAATAATTTATCTGGTAAAAACTGACCAAAAGCAGCCGTAATAATTAAATCTGGCTGCATATCAATGATTTGTTGCATTTCTGACGAATTACTTATTTTATCAGGTTGTAGAACCGGTAAATTATACTTTAAAGCTGTCTGTTTCACTGGTGAAGCAGTTAAAATATGTTTTCTGCCTACCGGTTTATCCGGCTGAGTAACTACGGCTATTACATCATAATCATCACTTTTAATTAAACTTTCTAAACTAGGAACCGCAAATTCTGGTGTTCCCATAAAAACTACACTTTTCATTTGATCACCTATGCCATACTTTGTGGATTTAAATTAATTCGCAAATTAAATTTATTTCGATTATCTAATTGATATTTTAGTAATAACTCATGTAATATATCATAAATTTCATCCAATTTTTTATATTTAATAATCAATTGATAATAATATTGATTATTCACTCTAGTAATCATCTGTGGTGAAGGCCCTAAGATGATTTCTTCAGATAATTTTTGTTTTAATTCATGTGCAATATCATTAATTTTTCTTACTACGTAATTTTCATTGATACCATGTGCAACAATTAATGCAGAATAATAATATGGAATATATTTTCCTAAATGACGAAAATGCATTTCAACTTTAAAAAAGCGTTCATAATCTTGTGCTTTAGCCAATTGGATTGCATAGTGTTTCGGATTATAAGTTTGCACAACTACTTCGCCAGTTTTGTCTGATCTACCAGAACGTCCACTAACTTGAGTTAATAATTGAAACGTTCTTTCACTAGCATGAAAATCAGGTAAATTTAAACCAGTATCTGCATTTAAAACACCAACTAAAGTCACATTTGGATAATCCAACCCCTTAGCTAGCATTTGTGTTCCCACCAAAATATCAATTTGCTGTTGTTCAAATCGTTTCAATATTTTTTCATAAGCAAATTTTCTTTTAGTAATATCAGCATCTAAGCGTTCAACTCGTGCCATTGGAAATAAATCTTTTAAATCTTTAGCAACTTTTTCTGTTCCTGAACTACCATAACTTAGATCTTTAGCATTGCACTTAGGACAATATCCTGGATTATACACTTCATAATCACAATAATGGCAACGTAACTTGTTTTGTTTAGCATGATATACTAACGAAACATCACAATTAGGACATTTAAATGTATATCCACATTCACGACACATTAAATATGAAGAAAAACCTCTTCGATTTAAGAAAATAATAACTTGCTCATGTTTATTGATCTTTTCATTTATTTTGTTCAATAACGTTTTAGAAAAATCAATATTACTTTGTTGTCGTAACTCTTTACTCATATCAACCAATTGAACTAAAGGTAAATTCTTATCATTAATTCTTTTTGGCAAACTTAATTTAACGTAGACCCCTTTTTCTGCACGAGCACGACTTTCCATAGATGGTGTTGCTGATCCTAAAATGACTGGTGCATGATGCCATTTACTACGCCATATCATCACATCTCGTGCATGATAATAAGGCAACATATCTTGCTGTTTATAACTTGGCTCATGTTCTTCATCAACAATTAGCACACCAATATTGTCTAATGGAGCAAAAGATGCCGATCGGGTACCTACCACTACTTTAGCTTCTCCACGTTGAATACGACGCCATTCATCATAACGTTCTCCACTATTTAAACTACTATGTAAAACTGCTACTAAATCACCAAAACGCGCGCGTAAACGTTTTACTATTTGTGGTGTTAACGAAATTTCTGGTACTAAAATTAAAGCTGTTTGTTGTGCATTTAATGCATTTTCAATACTTCTTAAATAAACCTCTGTTTTTCCAGAACCAGTTACACCTTCTAAAAGAAAAACATCATTTTGATTGTTAATAATTGATTTTTGAATTTTATTAACCGCTACTTGTTGATCGGCATTAAGTGTAGGTTTAACATCTCGATCAACTTGACGTTCAAAAAACGGATTTCGATAAGCTTCTTGCTTAAATATGTGTAACCATCCCTTATCTTGAGCATGATTAATATCCGTTCTTGTAACCTTATATTGTTTACAAAATTCAGATAATAAAACTGATTTTTGTTGTAAGGCTAATAAACCATTCAAAACAGCTAATTGTTTAATTGCATTTTTTTTAGTTTTTTGAATTTGTTCATTTAATTCTTGTTTATTTAAATTAGCCTTTAAATAATCAACCAATTTTATTTGTTTCTGATCTTCTAAACGATAAGTAACACGTAATTTATGTTTATTTTGCAATCGCTTTAAAATTTTATTTTCTGTTTCTGTTAACTTTTTTAAATTAATTAGATTTTCTGACTGTGATAAATAATCATCAACAAATTTCAATTCATCTTTATCAAGCTCATCATTATCAATCAATTTAAATAACTTATATGTTTTAGTTTTAAGTTGTGTCGGAATCATTGCTTGAAAAGCAGAAATTCTAAATGATAATGTTTCCTTTGCCAACCAAGTACTCATTTTTAATAATTCAGTTGGTAAAATTGGTTCATCATCTAACAATTGATCAACATATTTTAACTTGGATTCGTCCATTGTTTTATCATTACTTTCAATATCCACAGTAATTCCACTAATCTTACGATTAGCTTTACCAAATGGAACAGACACTCTCATTCCTGATTGAATCGTATTTTCAAATTCAACTGGCACTAAATAAGTAAAAGGTTTATCTGTTTGAATTGTAGGTACGTCAACAATAACTTTAGCTAACAAATTAATTTTCCTTAACCATAAATCTTAATTATTAATCAATTATAAACAAAGAATGCCTTCTTACCAAGATAATTAATCAATCGAATATCATTAATAATAAAAAGAGCTACCATGAGGTAGCTCTTCTATTTATTGGTTTTATTTTGTTTAACTTAATGAGTAAAAATAATTAGATAAGTTTACATATAGGAAAAGATGTTATCAAATTTGATAACATCTTTTTAATTAATCATTCCTTAATTAAAATAATGCTTTTAATAAAGAAATGATTGAGTTACTTTCACCTGTCTTAGGTAATGTTCTAGCATTTACGTTAGCAACATAGTGGTTGTAACCGTAAGTACGGATTGTTTGACCGTTGGCCAAACGTACATTACTGTTATTAGCTTGTTTAGCCGCAATTTGTTTCATTTGATTTAAAATACTTTGTGGTACTTGAATATGATTTTGTTGTAATTCAGTTAATGTATAAGGAACTCCATCATCCCAGAAAACATTATCTTGAACATCATAACCAGTAAATGGTTGACCATTATATTCTAAAATATCACTCTTAGCCATTCCACCAACAGCTTTAATTTCAAATCCTTGACCATATACGTTAGGAACAACAGTTGTATTATGTAAAACATCACTATTTAGACTTGATTGTACATCTGGAGTCATATCAGAAATTTTTGTTTTACCATTACTGTTAATTAAACGTTGAACATCAGCAGGTTTAACAAATAAGTTTTGAGCTTTATTGTTATTCACAGAAGTAGAAACAGCTTCAGCAAAGTTGTTTGCACGAACAGCACTACGTGCTGCTTTCTTGTCAGCAGCTTTGCTTGAGCTAGTTGCAGAAACTTTACTACTTTCCTTAGCAATTAATGATGAACTACTTACTTTAGCACTGCTTGATGTAGTGTTATTGTTTGTAGTTGCAGCATTAGCTGTTACATTACCAAGTAATGGAGCAGCTGTTAATAATGCAGAAC
>JADIMP010000026.1 GCA_017694665.1 Candidatus Gallilactobacillus intestinavium | reverse complement strand
TCCAGAATATATTTCATTCTTTGCAGTGGCTATTTGGACATACGTTGTTACTGATACTCGGTTAGATTTAATTCTTACCTTGTTACTTATTTCAGCAATTATGTTCTATAAGCCAATTAGTAAACTCTTAAACAAAGTTTCATATAAAAGTATAATTTTATTCTGTTTTGCATACATTGCTATCATTCTTTTACTTGGATTTTTGTATTTAATCATACCGCATAATCCAATTATTAACTTAGCTAATAATTTATTATCTGGACGATTAAATTATGAAGCACATGCGATCAGCCATTATTCAATTAAACCGTTTGGCCAATTTATTTATCAACCAGGAAACGGTGCGTTTTACATTGATTCAATTTACTTCCGAATTCCACTGATGTACGGAATCCCAATGATTTTGATCTTCATTGCATTATTAATTGCATTGGTTAAAACCTTACATGTTAAACCTGTTTTCTATCTTGAATTATGCTTATTAATGTTTATTATTAGCGGTGGAATTGACCAGCACTTCTTTGAAAGTTGCTATAACTTTATTCTACCGGCCTTGTTCGCAACTATTCCAAACAAACGTCGTCTTAAACTAGGAAGTGAATTCTATGAAAATTAATCTTATTTGTCCTCCAGCAAGCGGAAATGGCGGAACAGAAACGGTTTTAACAAAGGTATTGAACCACTATGCTGGGCAGTATGATTTAACCCTCACACTGACAAATAAGCCTGAAAATCCGCTTTGGCTTAAACAAATTGATCAACGAGTTAAGGTCGTAATTGCATCCTGTGACCATGGAATTAAGAAGCAACTTTTCTTTATTAAAGCGTTTCTTCAAACATCTAATGACACTAATTTAATTATGATTGGGGCTAATATGATTAAGTTAGCGGCGTTGGTTCGAAAAGTTTTTCGAAAAAAGTACCGCATTATTTCATGGATCCACTATTCACTTTTTGAGCAAAATCTTTTTGACCCACATAATATTTTATATGCAGACTATCACCTTGCAATTGCTTCAACCATTAAAAAGCAATTAATCCAATTGGGAGCCGATGAAAACCGAATCAAGTTAATTTTTAATCCGATTGAACATAATCCCATTCGCAAGGTTGATAATCTCACTGATGAAATCAGTTTTATCGGCCGCATTCAATTACAGAAGCAAAAAAATCTTTCGGAACTCTTTAATGGACTAAGCCACGTTCCCGAAACAAAGCTCGATGTTCTAGGGACAGGAGAAAACGTAGAGGTTGCTAAACAACTTGCTCAGCATTTAAAAATCAGTCAACGGGTTAAATGGTACGGGTGGCAAAAAGACCCGTGGGAACAAATTAGCCAGCATACCCAAGCAATCGTTTTAACCTCTAATTTCGAAGGCTTACCAATGGTCTTCCTTGAAGCAATTTCCAGAGGAATTCCCGTAATTTCTTCAAAATTTGCAGGTTATGATGACGTTGTAATTGAGGGCACAAATGGCTTAAGCTATGAAAAAGGAAACATTGACCAATTAGCTCAGAAGATTACTCAAATCAATCAAATTGCTGGTAACCCTGAAAAAATTGCATCATCGATTAAGCAATTTTATACTGAAAACTACTTCAAACGACTCGATAATGTATTCAAAGAGATTCTTCAATAGACATAAAAACGGCGGTAAGAAGTCAATTATTTGGCTCCTTACCGCCGTTTTTTATTCCTATTACTTTCGTTTTAATTTTCGCTTTGTAATTTCGTATCCGCTTAAAATAATCAATGAAATTATACTAATTATCATTCCAATTTTTAGACCGCTCACATTGTATTTCAATCTAACTTGGTGTGCTCCTTGTGGAACCTTAATTCCGCTTAAATCACCAAGAATCTTAACTACATGGTCCTTTTGATGATCAATTCGAACGCTCCAATTAGGGTCGAATGGAATCGAAAGGCCTAAATAACCGCCTTTAAACTTTGAACTGGTTTTAAAGGTAATCCAATCACCATCGACTTTAATATCACTAATATTTGGATTAACCGCATATTGATGAAGCTGCTGTAACCGCTGCGGACTTTCAATCGCAACAAATAACTGGAGTGGTTGGTTTAAAAGTTTCCCATTTTTAAGTGTAATGTTGATTCCTTCGCCCTTGTGGAACTTTCCAATATAAAGGACCCCATTTTCACCATACGCATTTCTGCCACCATATTCGCCCTTATTCGTTCCATTAACAATAAAACTTGTCGGAGCAGGTGCATACAATGGCGTTGCTTGCGGATGAGCCAAATACAAGTAAACATTTCCACTAGCTGAAGCTCGAACATGGTATGAAATATCGTTTTGTGATTCAGATTTTACTGAATAAACATTCTGCTTAGAATAAATCCAATTTTGTTTTCCTTCAATACTTGCTAATACCCAGTTAAAATAATCAAACGGATTACTTTGCGGATTATATTGATAAATATCTGATAAAGTTTTCTTCGATACATTAAAGACTAACGGAAACGCCATTTTATTTTGATAAATTTCAATTTCTGGGAGCTCATCTTTTAACTTAATTCCTGGAGTATTTAATTCTCGATTCCATGTCGGCATCGATTTTACTTTTTGAGTATCTTTTAATACTTGGGGAGATGCCAATAGATAATACTTAATCCCTAATAGATCATTAACTGCTGCTGTCGACCCATTATTAAATGTATTCCACCGATACCAGCTATGTTTCTGGTAGTAACCTAATGCTGAAATATAATCCGTCATTGAAGTAGGCTGTTGTGAAATATAAGCTTGTACTCCGTTATAGTTATAAGTGAACGGATCATTTGGTGTTAATTCCGCATTTGAACCGACCCGATAAAAGCTAGAATCTTGCTTCTTTAATTGATGAATTGCCCTTGTATAACGACTTACAACATAGGAATAAGCTTGACTTGGCATTCGGCTAAAATGAACTTTATCAATTTGATAATTGTAGATTCCCATATTAACCAGTACAATCAACCCTAAAATTCCATATCCCATCCATTGATTTGAGTGATGACTGACTAAGAGAGCCGAAATAACTACCAATAGCAAACTGCCAATGATTTCAATCATCTCACTTAAGCTAAATTTAGCTCCCGCTTTGGCAGTCATTAATGTTATTAAAAGGACAATGCCGCAAGCAATTCCAACCTTAATCCCTGCCTTAGGTTGAGCAAAGACCCCAATCGCTTTATATGCAATACATATCAATAAAAGCGACATTCCAAAGGATTCGCGCTGAGGAAAACCATTAGGCATGGTAAATGCATGCCAAATCATATAAAATCCCATAAAGTACGTTGAACAACCTAAAAAAATTAACAGAACTAAGCTTAAGAGCTTTTCACTTAAATGAATTTGTTTATTCATAAAGAAAAGAATGACTAAAACAACCGTAAACAAACCGCAAAAGATTAATGGTTCTTGCGGAAAAATCATAGGATTGGCAAAATCAGAACTATTTCCTGTTAATAAAGCATGAAATAATGTATGCGGTTGATATACAGGGTTAAAGGTAAACTTAAATCCTTGCTGATTCACTCCTCGTTGAGCAAGGTAACTTGGAAGAAGCATCACTGCTCCTATTCCAATTGACAATGCTGTTAGCAGGCCAACCTTAATTCCCTTTTTTAGTAAGTCAATAAAGTTCCTTTGAATAATCATTGAAATTGTCCAAAAAACCATTAAAATAAAAAGGAAAAAGGCTACAATTATTCCAATATACCAATTAATTAAAAACAGCCCCGCTAATGACGCCCAGTAAAGCCAAGTACTTTTATGCGAATTGTACAAAATTCGATCCATGCCAAGCAACACTAATGGAAACAAAACTACCGCATTGATCCACATTACACACAGCTGATAATTCGTAATAAACGCACTGAAAGTAAAACTCAAGCTCAGTAGTAAACACCAAAAAATTTTATATTGCCCATTACTTCCATTTTTGTTAAGATAAATCGACTTGTTTAACAGTGTATATGTTGTTAAACCCAACCACCCAACATTAATCAACGTATTTAGCATAAAAAATAATGGGATCGCTGAAGGAGGAAATAGACATGCTAAAAGATTAAACGGATTGCTTAAATAATATGCAAATGCCGCAAAAAAATTGCCTCCTAACCCCAATTGGTATGAATAAAGAAAATTCCGCGGATGCGTAATATTATTTCTAAAATATGTCATTAATGACAAATATTGATTCTTCATGTCATTAACAACCACCGTATTATTTCCAAACGGATATACATGAGTTAAGACCATAATAATTCCTAAAAATAAAATTGGCAGGAAGAAACTTAAAAGATATCCATTCCAATATTTCTTTTTTTCTATCCTTTTCATGTCTACCACCTAACTAAACAAATCTTTAACCTTTACCAGTATATTAAAAAAAACTTGCTAAATAAAGTTGCGCTCTGATGTTAAATATAATAAAATTCCATCTGTGTATAAATTTTAGAAAGGTGTTTAGCTTTGAAACATGCATTTTTAATTCTTACATATAAACACTACGATCAACTAAAAGTTCTCTTAAAACTTTTAGATCATAAAGATGCTGATATCTTTATTCATGCAGATAAAACCGACATTGGCTTCAATGAAAAAGATTTTGAAAACATTTGCCAACACTCAAAAGTAACGATGATTCCGCGAATCGACGTTGCGTGGGGTGATTATACCCAAGAATTAGCGGAAATGAATCTTATTCAAGCAGCTCTAAATGCTGATGAGCATTACGATTATTTCCATTTCATTTCAGGAATGGATCTTCCAATCAAGTCGATGGATCATATTATGAAGTTCTTCGAAGAACACAATGGCGAAATTTTTGTGGAATGTAATGACGTTCTTAAACTTCGAAGCGAATTCCGGTTTATGTT
>JADIMP010000025.1 GCA_017694665.1 Candidatus Gallilactobacillus intestinavium | reverse complement strand
TCTTATAATTCCAATATAATGTACAATACACATCCATACTTTAAAAAATCGTCTTTTTGGGATATTTACTTTAATTTATTAAACTTGGATAATATAAAAGATTGGGCAGATATTGAAAAACAAATAAATATATTTTTAAAATGCGAAAGTATAGAAAATACCGAACAAAGTCATTTTCTTAAATTAATCAATTTTTGGTTTATATATTATTACTTAAATCAAAAGTCTCAATTATCAATATATGAACAATCTATTTTTTATAAAGCTGATAGTTTTTTATCAACTTCTCATACTCATCTGTCACAAAAATTAGGAGATTATATCTTTAAAGAGGTAATGCTTAACAGTAACGGCAAATATGAAAAAGAATTAAAACCATTAAGTCATCATATTACATCAACTGTATCATTAGATGATCTGTTTTATATAAACAAAGAGTTTTTATACAAATATTTACTTGATGAGTTAAAGGTTTTTGAAATTAATATAAAAAAATACATTCAAAATCAAGTTGAAATCAATTATAAGCATCATGCATATACTAATAAATACAATAAAACCATAACAAAGTTAGCAAATAATAAGCCTTATAATTTAATATCTTTCAACTATACAAGACCTATGAATATCACTACTACACCACCTTATACAGAATTTACAACTCCTAAGAATTGCCAAAATTTTATAAATATACACGGGACTTCAGATAAAGATATTATTATAGGAATAGATGAAAAAGGTATTGATGAAAGTGATATCTTATATAGGTTTACAAAAACATATCGTTTATTTGAATTAGATAGTAATGAAATCAGTTGCCTAAATAAATCCGTTAACCATATTAAATTTTATGGCCATTCACTAGCTGCTGCTGATTATTCATACTTTCAAACTATCTTCGACTTTTATGATATTTACAATAGTGATATTGATTTAACATTTTATTACTCGAATTTTGATGGAGATCAAAGGCATTTAAACATTAACAGGGTTGTAAAATTAATTAAAACCTACGGAAATACCCTAAGTAATAAAGACCACGGGAAAAATTTATTACATAAACTAAAAATAGAAAATAGATTATCGATAAAAGAATTATAATAAAAAGGCACCTTTATAGTTATGATATGCACCCCAAATTTTGGACAATAAATCTAAGATTTGAGGTGCCTTTTTTATTCTGTAATATTCATTTTTTCTAAAATCATATCCATTGGAACTTTATTATTAGAAAATACAGAAACATTTCTTGTAAACGACAATTCCATCTCTTTCAAATAAAGTTCCTCATTATTTGATGAAACTTTATTCAGAGCTATCGATTCAGGCAATACAGTGACATAATCTGAATTTTTTACAAGAGAAATGATTGATTCACCGTAATCAATTTCATAAATCTGTGGCATTGATACTCCTAGCTTTTTATAAACTCGTGAAATTTTATTATGAATTGGACAATATTTAGGATACAAAATTAATTTTAAATGTTGTAACTCTTTAGCAGTAACCTTTTCATCAGAACTAATATTTAATTTATTGTTTTTAGAAAACACAATATAATATGGCTCACTATAAAGCTTATGTTCTGAATAATTAACCGTAATATCTTTTTTTAATTCTGAATCTGCCAAAATAACATCTAAGTTGCCAGCATTAAAGGGAACTATTAATTCTGATATTTTATTAGTTATAATCACGGACTTAGCTTCTTCAATTGCTATTGCAAAAAATTCTGGATACAAAAATGAAGAGATACTATCTAATGCACCGATTTGGATTGATGAAAAATTTTCATCATCGCTATTTGAACTGTCTAAATGATGAAGAGAATCAAACTCACGAATAATATTTTTAGCTTTATGATAAAAAGCCTCGCCATCTTTTGTTAAGAAAACGCCCTTTGGTGAACGTTCTAGTAGTTTCTTTCCAAAGTACTCCTCTAATTTCTTTATCTTATTACTGATCGCAGGTTGCGATAATAATAAAACCTCACTACTTTTATTTATACTCTTTAACTCGCTTACAGTAACAAATACGTAAAGTAAATCAATGTTAAGTGAATCAAACATTAACTTCTTCCTCCCTAATAGCAAATGCTTATAACGGGTATTATACATTGATAATTCCTAAAACAAAATAGTTAATTTATTATATGTATTGTCAAAGGAGGTGATAACTTGAGTAACGAATTAATCTTAACAGAGAAGATTCTAAGTTTTTCGAATAAAGATATATCTTCTTTTCACGCCTTACCAATTTCAAAGGCTTATTATAAAGATTACAAAAATAATAAATATATCGATGAGCTGCATAATTTAGTTGGAGAAGATTACTTAAAAAACGAAATAACATACAACTGGATTGATAATCCGGTGTTTCCTCACGGAATCTTACAAGAATCAGAAAATCAAACCGCCCAAGCATTTAACGTAGACAAATCTTTGTATGTCACAACAGGAACAACCACCTCTAATCAAATAGCAATTTTTTCACTATTACGCGATGGAGGTCATGTTCTTGTTGATAGAACCTGTCATCAATCTGTTCATTTTGCGTTGTCATTAATGAACATTGATATAGAATATATGCCCTTATGTAAGGATAAAAATGAATTAAATAGGCCCTTTACCGATCTTAATTCGGCAAAAGAAATGTACAAGAAATCATATGATAAAGGAAATCCCTTTGATATGGTTATCATTAACGCAAGTTCTTATGAAGGTGTAGTTTATAAAAACAATGAATTTATTAATGACTGTTTAAAAATAAACAGTAATACAACTTTCATGGTAGATGAAGCGTGGATAGCATTTGCATTGTTTAGTAAATCTACAAAAAATCTGACTATTTTAAATAATATTCAGAGTCTTCATAAAAACTACCCTAATGCAAATTTTGTTGTTACACAATCTGCACATAAATCTATTCGATCTTTAAGACAAGGATCTTACATACATCTTGTTGGGAATGAACAATTTTTAAAAATTGTCTGTGATGGAAAGTACCAATATGATACAACATCACCAAGTTTTCCAATTTTGGCTTCGTTAGAAATTGCCAGACAAGATATGGTGGAGAACGGTGAAAAGTGTATAAGTAAATCTATTAAACTAGCAAATATGCTAAAAGAATGTCTTCATTCTCTTAAGAACTTTTCATATCTTCAAAAGTTAAATTCTGATGTTTACTTGGATCCATTAAAAGTAATTGTAAAGTTTAACAATAAAGCAATTACAATTGATGAAATTCGAAAAAAACTTAAAAACAATGAAATTTATATAAGTAGATATGGAGAAAATTATTTCTTAGTTAACATGCATATTGGCGTTTGTGAAAAGGACGTTAAGAAGTTAATTGATTTACTCAAAAATATAGATTCAAATCTAATGCAGAAATCTGATGAGCATATTTCTGATAAATATGTGATTCCTTACCCACCTGGGGTTCCAATTGTAATGCCTGGAGATAAAATCACAAAAGATGTTCAAGATCAGATTCAATTATGTAAAAATTCAAATATAAATTTAATTACAGTGAAAGGATGATGCCATATTTTACCATTAAGTAAATTAGAACCATTGTGTTCTAAGTATCAAGGTAAGACTGCCTTGATCACAGATAATAAAACAATTTCATGGAATGGTTATAAATCATTAGTTCAAAGTAACCTTTCTCGATTACTTGAAAAAGGAGTTATTAATCAAAATACAAAACGAGCAATCATTATTGCAGAAAATTCATGGGAACTTTTTATTCTGTTCTCTTGCTTAGGATCTTGTAAAATAGCCTACTCTGGAATCGATTATTCTATGTCTGATGAAAAAAAGATCGCTGCTATCCAACGATCTAATTCAAACCTTGTATTTTATTCAAAACAAAATGAGCCATCTGCAATTATGAAAGAACAACTGCCAGATGTAACTTTTGTTCCAATTGGTATTATATCAGATGATAAATTTCCAATTCAAACAAACCTTCATGAAGCTATTGACAATCTAAATCATAAAGATTCAATTACTAGTTTTGCATTTTCTTCAGGAACAACAGGACTTCCCAAATGCATTTATCGAACAAGTTCATTTGATAAACGTCGATTAGCAAAACTTACTCAATTATATAATTTCAACTGTAAAGATAATTTCTTGGTTACATTGCCATTCTACCATGTATCAGTTACAGGTTGGGCACGGTTAACTTTAGTAAATGGTGGAACAGTAATTTTTGGGAATTTTAATAACGTTGATGATTTAAGATATAAAATTTCTAATTACAATATTACTACTATGCTAATCACTCCTCCCGTTCTGAAGAAATTAAATAAACGATTGGAAGAAGCCAAATTCAAAAACACTTCAGTACGTTTCATTATGGTTGGAGGAAAGAACTTCCCTGCAACCTTAAAAGAACAAACTATTAATATTTTTGGAAAAGTAGTTAATGAATACTACGGTAGTTCTGAAACCGGAATTAACACACTTGCTAATTCCTCAGATATGCTACTACATCCTTTTAGTTCAGGACGTTGTATGGAAGGAAGTAAAGTTATTATTTTAGATAACAATAATATTCCTGTTAAAAACGGCAATGTTGGAAGAATCGCCGTTGCAAGTTATCAAAATGCTGCCGGATATTTCAATAAAAAAATGACTAAAGTTGTCATTGATAATGACGAATATATTTTAACTTCAGACTATGGATACATGGACAATTCTGGATATCTATTCGTAGTTCAACGTGTCGTCTTTGACGATAATAAATACACAACTAATGTTTTTCAACTAGAAAATAATTTGCGTCTTGTTAAAGGTATTAATGATGCTGTTGTTTTCCAACAAGAAGATAATACATTCTTAATTCAAATCGCGTTGGAAGACAATATTACAAACCTAAAATTATCTTTAATTAATGACCTAATTACAAAAATCATTGAAGAAACAGGTATCAAGTATTCAATTGAATATACTAAAGAAATTAACTACAGCATGTCCGGCAAAGTAAAATACGCAGAATTAATCAAGGAAGCAGGTGCATAATTGTGAAGAAAAAAAGACTCTTAGGCTTAGTAATGTGTTTGATTGCTGTTTTATTTTGGGGTGGAATGTTCCCTATTATGGAACCTGCTTTAAAAATCATGGATCCATTTTACTTTACACTGTTCCGTTATGGCTCAGTAGCAATCATCTTTGCGATTTTATTGCTTTTCATTGAAGGACCAAAAGCATTTAATCCTGAAGGTCACTTTAAAAAGTTGTGGCTTCTTGGAACTTCTGCTTTTGCAGGATTTAGCTTTTTAGTATTTTTAGGACAAAAAATTGCCGGACCGTCTGGATCAATCATTGCTTCAGTAATGATGGCAATTCAACCATTACTTGGGGTATTAGTTGCTTGGGTTTGGCGTAAACAAAAGCCAACCAAATTCTCATTACTTTCAATGATTGTTGCAATCGTTGGGGTCTTCATGGTTGTCACTAAAGGACATATTTCTGTTTTATTCAGTGGTAACAATACTTTCTTAGCAACAATTCTTATTTTACTCGGAGCATTATGCTGGGTAATTTATACTTCCGGTGTTCCAGATTTCTCTGGCTGGTCAATTTTACGATATACAGCGTTAACAAGCATTTATGGCATGATTTCTGTATGTGTAATTATCGCAGCTGCAACAATGCTAGGCTGGCTAAAGATGCCGACAATGCACGCCATTCAAGATGTCAGTGGAGCCTTAGTATATATGGTACTTCTCGCAGGAGTAGTTGCCGTATTTGCATGGAACTTTGGAAATAAAATTGTTGGACCAATCAATGGAATCCTCTTCATGAACCTGGTTCCCGTAACTTCTTTCGTAATTACTGTAATTGGTGGTTATCATATTTCAGCATTCGAATTAGTAGGGTGCTTGCTTGTAATCATCGCATTAATTGCAAATAACTTATATAACAGATACAAATCAAACAAAAAACAACAAGTGGAGGCTGATTAATTATGACAGTAAAAATTGGTATTAATGGTTTTGGAAGAATTGGACGTTTAGCTTTACGGAGAATTTTAAGTTTAAAGGATACTGAATTAGAAGTTGTTGCGATCAACGACTTATGTGCTCCACAACAATTAGCACATTTATTCAAATACGACACAATTCATGGCACATTTGATGGCAAAGTAAGTGCAGATGATAAAGCACTTTATATCAATGGAAAACAAATTAACGTATACGCCTTTCCTGACGCTAAAGAAATTCCCTGGGTAAAAAACGATGGCGTTGACATTGTTCTTGAATGTTCTGGATTCTATACTTCAGGCGAAAAAGCTCAAGCACACATTGAAGCGGGTGCTAAGAAAGTCTTAATTTCTGCCCCTGCTGGTAAAATCAAAACGGTTGTTTACAATGTTAACCACAACATCTTAAAAAAAGATGACCAAATCGTTTCAGCTGGATCATGCACAACAAATAGTCTTGCTCCATTAGCATATGCATTGAACCAAGAATTTGGAATCAAAGCCGGAACAATGACAACTGTTCACGCATATACAGCTACTCAAAAAATCCAAGATGGCCCTAATAAAGATGTCCGTTCTGCTCGTGCAGCAGCCGAAAATACAATTCCTCATTCAACGGGCGCAGCTAAAGCAATTGGCCTAGTAATTCCTGAATTAGACGGTAAATTAAAAGGTCATGCTCAACGTGTACCAGTAATTGATGGATCAATCACCGAATTAGTTACTGTTTTAAATAAAAAGGTAACTGAAGAAGAGGTTAATGAAGCCCTTAAAAAGCATACTAAGAATAATCCATCATTTGGTTACAACGATGACTCAATCGTTTCATCAGACGTAATTGACACAACTTTTGGTGGAATTTTTGATCCTACGCAAACGGAAATTACAACTGTTGATGATTTACAACTCGTTAAGACCGTTTCATGGTACGACAATGAATATGGGTTTGTATCGCAAATGATTCGGACATTAACAGTTCTTTCAAAATTAATCTAATGTAAACACATACCCCTATATTAAAAGACTAGATAACTATCTAGTCTTTTTTTGTATTTAATACTTTATTTATTTCTTCTTCAAATCCTGCTAATGCTGCAAATGGTAAGAA
>JADIMP010000024.1 GCA_017694665.1 Candidatus Gallilactobacillus intestinavium | reverse complement strand
GTTTACCCAACCTGATGCAGCTTGGAAGGTGGTTACAACGACATTGCCAGCGACATGAGCAAATTTTCCTAATGGGCCCATTATTCCCATGGTAGCAGCAGCTAATCCAGATGTTGATGGAATTAAGAATGACATTGGGATATAGAAAATATAAGCTAGAATGCTAAAGGTACTGCTAGATAAATGTTGTAAACCGAGCTCGCCCCAATGAAGTACAGTATCTGTAATCATTCCGTTATTCATAATTACTTGAATTCCACGAGCAACTGCAACAATCATAGCAACACTCATGAAATCGCCCATTCCGCTTAAGAATGTATTAATGAATTCTTTTTCTTTCATGTGATAGATAAATTTAACTAAAATTGACATGAATAAGAAAAGCATCGTTATTTCACTGAAGTACCAAGAACCAAATGGAGTAATGTCTTTACCTAAAATGGTGCTAAGTACTGGAGCATGAGTTAACCATTTATTAAATGAAGTAAAAATAGTGAAATGTTTGTTAATACTGTCCCAAGGAATTAAACCAACGATCATAATGACAAATGCTGACATGAAAATTGTAAGAACGGCTTTTTGTCGACCAGTCATTTTTTCACCTTTATCATTATTAATTTGATCGATATTAAAATGTTTATAATCTGCTTCGCGTTGATCGTAAATTAATGACTTAGTAGGATCTTTTTGAATTTTGGAAGCGTAATGATAAACATAAATAATACTTACAGTAATTGTGATAATTAAAAGAATTACACGAGAAATTAATCCGCTACCTGGAGAAATATTTAAACTTTGAGAAGCAACTCCAGTAGCAAAAGGATTAACTGTAGAAGCTAAACAACCAACTTGAGAACCGACAATAATGATTCCTAAAGCAACCATGGAATCAAAACCACAATTAATCATAATTGGAATTAATAGGGGATAAAAAGCAATGGTTTCTTCAGCCATACCATAAGTTGATCCACCTAAAGCGAATAGGATCATTAATATAGGAATAAGTGCTTTTTCACGTCCCTTATAGTGATTGACAATAGAACTAATTCCTTGATCTAAAGCATTAGTTTTATTAACAACAGCTAAAAATCCACCAATAACTAAAATAAATAGTGAAATGGAAATAGCTCCTTCAGTCGATTTATCACCAACCATCCCAATAATGGGAGCCATTAATACATCCCATAATCCTTGAGGATGTTGAGCTACATGATGGTATGATCCGGCGACAATATTGCCACCTTTCATTTGATATTTTCCTGCCGGAATAATCCAAGAAAGGATTGCCATTATAATAATAATTAAAAATAAAATAGTAAATGCAGTGGGCATTTTAAAATGATGTTTCTTTTTTTCTTTAGCTTTGTTCATTACAAGACTCCTTTAATTAATTTAAGCATTAGTTAAATTATTGCTTAATAATAATTTTATCGATAAAAAGGAACTAATTCAATTTTTCACAATATAAAAATTAATTGTTTTTAGCTGTTGAAATAAAAAAGGCTCACTTATGTGAGCCTTTTTGTGAATTACTTTTATTTTACTTTGAAGTCATATTTTTATGATTAAGAATGGCATTTAAAGCAACAGCGCATACACTAGCAACGACAATCCCGTTACCTAAGAATAATTGTAAAGATTGTGGTAAAGCTTGGAAAATGTTGGGATAAACAGAAACGCCTAATCCAGAACCAATAGAGATGGCAACAATTAGTGCGTTATGATCTTTTGTAAAATCTACTTTTGCTAACATACGAATTCCCTGGACACTAATCATAGCGAACATAACAAGCATAGCACCACCTAACACAGACGTTGGGATAATCGTAGCTAAAGCACCAATTTTAGGTAATAATCCCATAATCATTAGTAAAGCAGCTGCCCAATAAATAGGTCGTTTAGTACGGATACCAGACAATTCTAGTAAACCAACGTTTTGAGAGAAAGTGGTATAAGGGAAGGTGTTGAATATACCTCCTAAAATAACGGCCAATCCTTCTGCACGATATCCGCGTTTTAAATCCATAGCTAAAATGTCTTTATTAAGAAGGTTTCCTAATGCAAAAAACACTCCGGTAGATTCAACCATGGATACTAATGCAATAATAATCATTGTTAGTGAAGGTGAGATAGCAAATTTTGGCAATCCAAAGAAAAATGGTTGAGGAAAGTGAAACCAAGCAGCACTAGTTACGGGCTTAAGAGATACCATACCCATAAACGATGCGATAATTGTACCAACTATTAAGCCAATTAAAACAGCGATAGAACGAATGAACCCTTTACACCAAAATTGAATGGCTAAGATAATTAAAATAGTTATAATTCCGGTTAATAGATTACTAATTTGTCCAAAATGTGAACTATTGACATTACCTCCACCAAGATTTTGCACAGCAATAGGAATTAAAGTTAACCCAATTACAGTAATTAAACTTCCAGTAACGACGGGAGGGAAAAATTTTCTTATTTTAGCAAAAACTCCAGCAATTAGAAAAACAAAAATTCCGGCAACAATAATTGATCCATACATTGTGCCAATGGAATATTCGTGACCAATCATTTTTAAAGGGGCTACAGCTTGAATTGCACAGCCTAAAATAACAGGTAGGCCAATACCAAAATAGCGATTACGAATTAATTGTAAAAAAGTAGCCAATCCACACATAAAAATATCAATAGACACTAAATAAGTCATTTGGCTACTGTTGAAATGTAATGCGGTTCCAATTAATAAAGGAACGGCTACTGCTCCAGAATACATAGCTAATAAATGCTGAATTCCTAAAATAACAGCTTTTTTATGCGTAACTTCATTAGAAGTTAGAGTATCTTTCAAAGTTGATTCCTCCAATTATTAATTTAAATAATCATTTAAAACAAACAAAAAATAATCATTAGAAATAATTGAAGTAAAAATTGCACTTATAGTCCCAAATTTATGGTTTGGGGTAGAAACTTGTTAGCCATATCCTAACGATTATATAAGTTCACAATAAATGATATTTTCATTTTATCTAAATAAAGGAAATTAATCAATAAAACACGAATTATATTTAATTTCAAATTCAAAATAGTTTATATAAATATGAATGTTTAATTGAAATAATAAAATTAATGTATTATTATTTTATCTGTTGTTGATTTAGTAAAAAGGATAAGATGATATGGAAATATTTGATTATGAAGATGTACAATTAATTCCTAATAAATGTGTTTTACGCAGTCGTCATGAAGCAGATACAAGTGTTAAATTTGGTGGTCGAAAATTTAAATTGCCAATAGTACCAGCAAACATGGCTAGTGTAATTAATCAAGATTTGGCCTTATGGTTAGCTCAAAATGGATATTTTTATGTAATGCATCGATTTAATCCGGAAAATAGATTAAATTTTATTCAGATAATGCATGAAAATGGTTGCTTTGCTTCTATATCAATTGGAATTAAGCCTGCTGAGCAAGAATTTATTAAGCAATTAGTCGAAGAAAATCAAAAACCTGAGTATATTACTATTGATGTAGCTCATGGACACTCAGATTATGTCATTGAAATGATTAAATATGTGAAGGATAAATTACCTGATAGTTTTTTGATTGTTGGTAATATTGCAACTCCTGAAGCGGTAATTGATTTAGAAGATGCTGGATCCGATGCAACTAAGATTGGAATTGGTCCTGGGAAAGCTTGCATTACTAAATTAAAAACTGGTTTTGGTACAGGAGGATGGCAATTAGCAGCTATTCAATCGTGTAGTGCAGTAGCACATAAACCACTTATTGTGGATGGAGGAATTCGCTATAATGGAGATATTGCTAAGTCAATTAGATTTGGCGCTTCGATGGTAATGATTGGTTCTATGTTAGCGGGGCATGAGGAATCTCCAGGTAAAGTGGTCACTGTGAATGGTGAAAAATATAAATGTTATTGGGGTTCAGCATCTGCTAAACAAAAAGGCAATTGTCATAATATAGAAGGAAAACAGTTGTTAGTGCCATATCGTGGCAAAATTGCTGATACATTATTAACAATAGAAGAAGATTTACAATCTTCTATTTCTTATGCTGGCGGTCGTAATTTAAATGCCTTAAGAACAGTAGATTATGTTATTGTAAAAAATTCGATTCTTAACGGTGATCAATTAGGAGATTAAGATAAATAGAAGATAGAAGATAGATTTAAAAAAGGCGTACATTGTACGTCTTTTTTTATTAATAGCAATTTTTTTGTGCGTGATGTACGTAATATAAGAAATTTTCCTTGACATATATATATATATATATCATTTATTCTGGAATGATTTTAAAGTCGTTCTAAATACAGGGAAGGATAAGAAAAATGGCTAAGACGAAAAAGGTTTTGTTAAGTTTAATGATGACGATTGCAGCTTGTTTAGCAATCTTGATTCCTTTTTATCATAGTTCATCATTAAATGCTTCTGCTGACGATATTAGTAGTTCTGAAATTGACTCAATTACAACTAATTTGGGTAGTGCTACAGTTGGATCAACAGTTCATTTTACTATGACTATGGGTAATTCCAAGCAAGTTGTACATACGGGAGATACAGTCCATGTAGACTTTCCATCTTCTAGTGCAACGGCTGCTGGTATTACTGGTGTACCAAGTCAAATTCCAGTTGTTTTCCATAATCCTAGTGATGCTGGTGATCCTTTAAATGGAAAAACAATTGGTGAAGCACATATTACATCAACAGGAGTAACAGTTACATTTAACAGTGAGATTAATGGACGTACAATAGATTATGCGTACGTTAAATTCGATGGAACTGTTACAGCACAAAAAGGAACAACGCCTACACATGTAAACAATCATTGGCCAGGTGCTAAGGTGCCAACGCCATCAATTCATGTGGGACAAAAAATTCCTGCAACTAATCCAAGTGGTGGTATAGATGTTCCTGGTGGAACACCGAATATTACTGAACCAACTGGACAAGTTGAAAAAATGGGTAATATTGACAGTAAAACAGGAAATGTTGATTGGCAAGTACATGGTGTTTTAGGTCAGCCTGGAACAACAACTGTATCTGATACAGCTCAAGAAGGTCAAACCTTTGTACCAGGTTCATTTAAAGTAACTTATTTCATCTTATATGATGATGGTTACTGGGGAACTAATAAAGCACAATATACACAAAGCAATTATCCAAGTTCTATTGGAACAGTAAATACTACTAGTAATGGTTTTACTATGACGGTAAATGATTATAATGCTGCCGCAGCTTTAATGGGTTATGATCAAAGTGGTGATCAAGAAAAAAGCTATAAAGTTTATTACACCATTACATATCAAACCAAGTTACCGGCTAGTGATAGTCAAGTAAAACAATGGACTAATGATGCAAAGCAAACAAATCCGGACAATACTAGTGGTGGAAGTGCTACTGGAGTTGTTGTAAATCATTATGCTGCAGAAGCTGAAGGTACTCAACCTAAGAATGGTGTGGAATTACGTAAAGTAACCACTCAAGATGGAAAAGAAATCGGATTAGCTGGTGCTCAATTTACACTTACTGGTAACGGAGTAAGTAAAACTGTTACTTCTACTTCAGATGGAACAGTAGAATTTAGTGGATTGAAACCTGGTACTTATCATGTTTCAGAAACACAAGCACCAACAGGCTATTATTTAAATAACGAAACTATTACAGCTACAATTGCTCAAGATGGAACAACCACTTTAACTGAAGGCGGTAAGCCAGTTAGCGGAATTGCTGTGATTAATGATGCTTCTAAGAATCAAAGCAGTTCATCATCTGAAACTAGCTCATCCAGTTCTAGTTCAAGTGCAAGTTCTAGTTCAGTAAGTAGTAGTAAAGTTAGCTCATCATCAACTATCTCTACAAGTAGTAGTTCAGTTATTAGTTCATCAAGTAGTTCTTCAACTCCTATAATTAGTTCTAGTTCTACAAGTTCAAAACCAATTATTTCTTCTAGTTCAACTAGTTCACTACAACCAAGTTCTAGTACAAGTATTATTTCAAGCAGTAGTTCAATTGTGCCTTCTATGAGTAGTGCTTCAAGTAGTTCGATTGTACCTTCGATGAGTTCAAGCATTCCATCGATGGTTTCCTCATCTACTCCACAAGTACCACAACCAGTGGTAACACCGCAAACTACTGTACCGGTATCAAATCAAAATAATCTTCCTAAACCTAGTGCAAATAATAATCAAGGTGCATCAATGAATATGAATGCTGGTAAATATGGTCGTGAATTACCATTAACTGGTGAAACAGTTCATGATGGATTAACTATTTTAGGAATTATTGTTTTAGTTGGTTGTTCAGCATTAATGTTGAATAGACGTAAAAATAAATAATCGGTTTTATAGAAAGAAGCTTTAATTAAATTTAAAGCTTCTTTTTTTTATTGGTATTTTAACAATGGTATATTTTTTATAAAACTTATATTTAAGCATTGATATTTTTTTATGATAAAATGGTATATAAATTATTTATAAAGAGGATCATTATGCAAGAGCCATACTTTTTATTGCCAACTTTTCAAGAAAAAATTTGGGGAGGTAATAGATTAAAAACAGAATTCAATTATGATATTCCTAGTGATCATACAGGTGAATGTTGGGCTATTTCTGCACATCCACATGGATTAAGTACGATTATGAATGGACAATATCGTGGATGGACATTAGATAAATTATATAAACAACATCGAGAACTCTTTGGAAATGCTACTACTGATAAATTTCCTTTATTGGTAAAAATTTTAGATGCTAATGATGATTTATCAGTACAAGTACATCCGGATAATGAGTATGCTCAAAAATATGAGAAAGAATTAGGCAAGACAGAGTGTTGGTATGTTCTAAAAGCTGATCCAGGAGCAGAAATGATTTATGGACATAATGCTAAAAACAAAAATGAGTTACAACAATTGGTTCTAACTAAACAATGGTATCGGTTATTAAGACATGTTCCAGTCCAAGCAGGTGATTTTTTATATGTTCCTAGTGGAACTATTCATGCAATTGGCAAAGGAATTATGGTAATTGAAATTCAGCAAAGTAGTGATTCCACATATCGTTTATATGATTTTGATAGAATTGATCCAAATACTGGTCAATTAAGAGAATTACATTTGAAACATGCTTTAACAGTAACAAATGTACCGCACGTTGATCATAAATTAACAATGATTGAAAAACAAGTAGGGAATGCTATAGTAACTACTTTATTAGAAGGACCTTATTTTAAAGTTGATCACTGTCAAATAAATGATTATGGAACTAGTGTATTTAATCAAGACGAAATGACTTATACTTTGGTGTCAGTGATTGACGGAAAAGGAAAGTTAGCTGTTAATAAACAAGACTTTTTATTACACAAAGGACAACATTTTATTTTGCCAAGCAATGTTAGACAATGGAAAATTGAAGGAAATTTAGAATGTATTGTTACTCAACCAAATAATAAATTATAATAAAACATTTATACATTTAAATGTATCAAACTTTATGATAAAATTTTACTGAGAGGAGGACATTATTATCTTAAGCAAAATCTTTAAAGCATTATGTGATGATTCACGAATGAAAATATTAGATTGGATTTCTAAAAATCCTAATACATGTGGATGTGAGATTAATCAACAACTTAATTTATCTCAAAGTACAGTTTCTCATCATATAAAAATTTTATTAGATGCTGATTTAATTAATGATAATAAAAAGGGTCGTTCTCATTATTACACGCTAAATCGTGTAACCATAAACAAAGTAATAAAATATTTACAAATGTTAGTTTAGGAGATACTTATTATGAATGTAATTAATGATAAAGATATTATTGTGTTAGGTACTGGTTGTCCTAAATGTAAAAAATTATCTGATAATGTACAAAAAGTAATTAATGATAACAATTTAAAACAAAGTTTTACATATTTAACAGATTCTGTTTTAATGGCTAATTTAGGTATTATGTCTTCTCCTGCTTTAATAATTCATGGTAATACTGTATCTACGGGAAAATTATTAACTTCAAAAGAAATAGTTAAATTGTTTCAACAAAATAATATTTTATAAAAATTAAACGGTGATCAAATGTTTTCTTGGATAAATAATTGTTTGTTTAAAATGTTATGGTTGGATCATTTTTTTAATTGGTTTTTATATGACTTTTTAAATCTTTCTAAAGTAAATAGATGGATTAATTCTTTACATTTTTTTCTGTTTGACGTAAGCAAGATATTTATTCTAATGTCTGTTTTGATATGTTTAATGGGAATTATTCAGTCTTATTTACCACCTGAAAAAACTAAAACTATTTTAAAGCATTTTAATGGAATTGTTGGTAATATTCTTGGAGCTTGTTTAGGAGGAATCACTCCATTTTGTAGTTGTTCTAGTATTCCAATTTTTATTGGCTTTACTGCAGGAGGATTACCATTAGGAACTACATTTTCTTTTTTATTTGCTTCTCCTATGATTGATATTGCTTCATTAATATTACTAGCTTCTTTTATGGGAATGAAAATATCTGTTAGTTATATTATTGTTGGATTAATTTTTTCTGTTATTGCAGGATTAATTATCAAAAACTTAAATATGGAAGATCAAGTTGCTGACTATATTTATGATATCCATCCAATAGATAAAAAAAGTGGACACATTAACTTTCAAGAAAGATTTCTGTCAGGAATTAAACAAGTAAAAGAAATCATTACACGTGTTTGGATTTATATATTAATTGGAGTAGGGATAGGAGCTATTATTCATGATTGGATTCCAACTTATTGGATTCAAAATATTTTAGGCAATAAAAACCCATTATCAGTAATATTAGCTGTGCTAATTGGTGCACCAATGTATTCTGATGTATTTGGAGTTATTCCGATAGCAACTGCTCTATTTTCTAAAGGGGTACCCATAGGAACTCTTATTTCTTTTATGATGTCTGTTACTATGTTATCTTTACCTGAATTAATAATGCTAAAAAAAGTTTTGAAAAATAAACTTTTATTTACTTTTATTTTTATTGGTATTATTGGAATAATATTAATTGGTTTGGGCTTTAATTTTATTTTATAAATATTATTGATATTTTTATGTTTAAGACTAATATTAAGAATTAATAGTTATAAACTAATAATTTAATTAAGGAGCTATGGGGTTTAATGGTCATTCATAATTACACAAAAGAAGATGTTCGCCGGATTGCGGAAGCAGAAAATGTTCAATTTCTAAGATTAATGTTTACTGATTTATATGGAATTGTAAAAAACGTTGAAGTTCCAATTAGTCAACTAGATAAATTATTGGATAATAAATTAATGTTTGATGGTTCTTCAATTGATGGTTACACACGAATCGAAGAAAGTGACATGTACTTATATCCTGATTTATCAACTTGGATGATTTTCCCTTGGGGAAGTGAGCATGGCAAAATTGCTCGTATTATTTGTAAAGTTTACCAATCGGATCGTACGCCATTTATGGGAGATCCGCGAAATAATTTGATCCGAATTTTACAAGAAATGGAGGCTTTGGGCTTTAGTAATTTTAATATTGGTCCAGAACCAGAATTTTTTCTATTTAAAATGCAAGATGATGGTACAATTACTCATCGTTTAAATGATCATGGAAGTTATTTTGATTTAGCTCCTGTTGATTTAGGTGAAAATTGTCGTCGTGAGATTGTTTTAGAATTAGAAAAAATGGGCTTTGATGTTGAAGCGTCACATCACGAAGTGGCTCCAGGCCAGCATGAAATTGATTTTAAATATGCAGATGCTTTACATGCATGTGATAATATTCAAACATTTAAGTTAGTGGTTAAAACTGTAGCTAGAAAATTCGGTTTACATGCTACTTTTATGCCAAAACCATTAGCAAATGTTAATGGATCAGGAATGCATATTAATATGTCCTTATTTAAGGATGGTAAAAATGCATTTTATGATGAAAAAGATCCTGATGAATTATCAGAAACAGCTCGTTATTTCTTAGGTGGATTATTGAAACATGCTTTGAGTTTTACAGCTGTTACTAATCCAATTGTTAATTCTTATAAAAGGTTAGTTCCTGGATTTGAAGCACCAGTTTATGTTGCTTGGTCTGATCGAAATCGTTCTCCGTTAGTTAGGGTTCCAGTAGCACGTAAAAATAGTACCAGATTAGAGTTAAGAAGCGTTGATCCGTCAGCTAATCCTTATTTAGCCATTGCAGTTATCTTATCAGCCGGATTAGATGGATTAAAAAATAAGATTACACCGGCAGAAGCAGTTGATCGAAATATTTATGAAATGACCAATCAAGAATTAAAGGATAATGGAATTGATATTTTACCAACTACTTTAAATAGTGCATTATGTAAACTGCAAAAAGATGACGTTATTAAAAAAGCATTAGGTAATCATTTATTTAATAATTTTGTTGAAGGTAAAAAATTAGAATGGAATGATTATCGAAAGCAAGTTAGTGAGTGGGAAAGGCAAAAGTATTTTGAAATGTATTAAAAAAAACAGCGTTTTGATGAACGCTGTTTTTTAGTATTAGTTTTAAAAATAAGGTTAAATGATATGGAAATAAAACGATTAGTTAGTTTACAAAGAAATTTTTTTCAAACTGGAAAGACATTATCCTATGATTTTCGAGAAAGAATGTTGAATAAATTATATAAATTGATTAAGGATAATGAACTTTTATTGGAAAAATCCTTGTATGAAGATTTACATAAAAGCTTTTATGAAAGTTATGAAACAGAACTTGGCATAGTTTTGGCTGAAATCACTTACTTTAAAAAACATTTAAAGAAAATGATGAAACCACGCCATGTAAAAACTCCATTACATCAATTTTTAAGTTATAGCAAAATTTATATGCGTCCTTATGGAGTAGTTTTAAATATAAGTCCATGGAATTACCCAATTCAATTGGCATTAGATGTATTGGTTGGTAGTATTGCTAGTGGAAATTGTACCATTATAAAAGTTTCTTCAGAAGCTTCACATACTGTACAGGTATTAATTAATTTGTTAAATGAATCTTTTGATTCAGAATATATTTATTGTCTTGATGGTGATAAAGATTTAGTTCAAAACTTAATTCAACAAAACCCAGATTATATTATGTTTACTGGCAGCTCTCAAACTGGAAAACAGATTATGAAGCAAGCAGCGAATCATTTAATCCCTGTGACTTTAGAATTAGGTGGTAAATCACCATGTATTATAGATCAAACGGCCAATTTAAAATTAGCCGCTAAACGGATTGTTTGGGGAAAATTTATGAATGCTGGGCAAACATGTATTGCTCCTGATTATTTGTTAGTTCAGAAACAAATAGTTGAGCCATTAATAAGTAATATAAAAGTAGAGATTAAAAATACTTTTGGTGACAATCCGATTAAATCTTCAATTTATCCACATATAATTAATGAAGTTCAATTTCAAAAATTAAAGAATAGTTTATCAAAAACTCAATTAAGTAAAGGAATTGATGTGGTTGGAGGACTATATGATGAAAAGTGTAATGCAATTGGTCCAACAATAATTAGTAATTCTGATTTTAATGATCCGCTAATGGAAGAAGAAATTTTCGGACCAATTTTGCCGATTATTTCATTTGATAATCTTGAAAAAATTGTAAATGAATTACGAAAAATGGCTGCACCTTTAGCAATGTATGTTTTTTCAAAAGATAAAAAAATAATCGAATATCTTTTTTCTTCAATTAATTGTGGTGGTGGTTGTATTAATGATACAATTTCTCATTTTGCTAATAATCATCTTCCATTTGGTGGAGTTGGTAATAGTGGTATGGGTAATTATCATGGAATTAATAGTTTTATAACTTTATCTCATCAACAATCTGTTTTAAATAAAAGTAATTTGATAGATATTCCATTTAAATATTTAAATCATCAGAACAATTTTTTATTAAAGTATTTTTTACATTAATGTGCTTCTTAAATGCTTTGTTGCTTTAATTTCAGTATACTAAAAGAAAAATTATAAATATAAGAGTGAGATTATGGATTCAATTGAATATTCAAGTTTAATATTAGCTTTACAAATGATTAAAGGTGTTGGACCGAAAACAGCTAGGCAAATTTTAATTCAATTTAAAGGAGAAGATTTACAAAAAAGTGACTGGTTAATTCGTTGTCATTCTTCTGTGATTCATAAAAAGGTTATTAATGGAGACTTAACTGGAGCTGATTGGTTAAAGGCTAAAGAAGTTGCTAAAGAATCAATTAAGAAATCGTTAGATGCCGGGATTACCGTAATTAATTTTAAAGACGCAGCATATCCTAAAAATATGAGTTATTTAAATAATTTTCCATTGATTTTATATGTTAAAGGTAATTTAGATTTGTTAAATCAAAAAAGTGTTGGTTTTATTGGTACTAGAAGACCTACTAAAATTGGTGAAATGATGAGTCGTCGAATGGCTAAAAAGTTTGCTGAAGATGGATATGTAATTGTAAGTGGTTTATCTGTTGGAACTAATACAGCAGCACATCTAGGAGCTTTAGATGTAAATGATGGTAAAACAATAGCTATCTTAGGTGAGAGTTTGGAACAACCAATTTATCCAAAAGAAAACACTAAATTAGCTGATGAAATATTAAGTCGAGGTGGAGCTTTAGTTTCTACTTTTCGTTATGGAACAATGGTAAAACGACAATTTTTAGCTGCTCGAGATGAATGGGAAAGTGGCATGAGTGATGGGTTAGTTGTTGTGGAAACTGATCAAAATGGTAAAACGGAAATGGCTTTGCAACATGCTTTAAAGCAACATCGTAAAGTAGGAATGTTAGATCATACGCAATGTGCAAAAATAACTGATGTTACCAAAATTGAAGAAGCAATTAATAATCAAAAGTTTATTAAATTAGGTAGAGCACTACCATTGTGGAGCGAAGATAGTTTAATGAATTTTGAACAACAAATTGACCGTGCACGTAAAAAGAGATTATCTGATAAAAGCATTTTATTTAACCAAAAAGGTAATAATCAGATAAATTTATTTTAAGCAATTTGTTCATTAATTCTCAATTATTGATATAATAGTTAATATGTATACATATATATAAGAGGTGTAATTGTGAAGGGAAGTTCTTTAATTAAAAAGATTAGTTTATTTATATTTTCGTTATTAATGGTTTTAGGAATTTCATGTATTGTGAAAGTCTCTGCTAATAATGGGGGGGTACTACAAGTAGTAGCTTAAATAACGCTTCTAGTGTTGTTACTACCAACAGTAACAGTTTTCAAAAAAATAGTACTTCTCTTAGTAGTTCAGAATTAAATAGTAATAGTTCTAACAAGGCATTAAAATTAAATAGTTCTTTTGTGGTTATTTCGATTAGTGGATTAGATGCTGACAGTGGAACAATTGTTAATGATAAGACACATGCTGTAGAATCTCATACAGCTACTTTAGATAAGTGGAATACTACTTATCATGTGAATTATAAGTGGTCGTTGCCAGATAGCGTTCAAATAAATAATGGAGATACAGCAACGTTTACTTTACCAAGTAATGTAGAAGTTAATACTGATGAAACATGTAATTTGATTGATAATAATGGTAATATTGCAGGAACAGCTGTGATTAAGTCGGGGCAACATACTGGAACGATCACTTTTAATAATGATTTATCAGGTAAAACTAACCGTACTGGGACTTTAAGTGTTGGTGTTACAGGAACTAAAAATAATTCTAGTTCTGATTCTAATACGCAAAATCCTAATTCTGGGACAACTACTCCAACTAAGCCTACTCCATTAGGACAGTATGTAGGTTCTATTAATAAGGTTGGTTGGTATGATAAAAATAATAGTAATTTAATTAATTGGGATATTGTTGCTAATTTGCATAACGGTCAATTATATAATCCTGTGATAACAGACAATTTAGGACCAGGAATGGAAATAGTTCCTGGATCGATTAAGGTGCAAGAAGGATATTATGTTAATGGACAATTTACAGGAGCCATTGATGTTTCTTCTGCTCAGGTAAGTCAACAAGGAAATAAAATTATTGTTAAAGTACCAAGTACTGATTTAGCAATTAATGTTAGTTATCAAGTGAAAATAGTTAACGATAATGAACAAAATTATAGTAATTCTGCAGAAATTTCAGCAGATAATATAACAACAGCTAAAAAATCGGTTGCAGCACTTCCTGGACATTTAAAGGGTAATGTTAACTTTGGTAATAATGGTTCAGTAACAATAGAAAAATATGGTAAAAATAATGAATTATTGGCAGGTGCCAAGTTTGTTTTAATTAATCCTGGTCATGAAATTGTTGGAGAATTATCTACTGATAAAAATGGATTGGCAGTATTTAATGGATTAAAACCGGGAACATACTATGTAAAAGAAGTTCAAGCTCCTAAAGGTTATGCAATTGATTCTGCTTTACATGAAGTTCAAGTAACTGATGGTGGCAATGCTAAGTTAAATGTTGTTGATGCACCTATTAACAGTAGTTCATCAAATAGCAGTTCTAGTTCAAGTAGTATTTCGACTTCATCTAGTTTGAATAGTAATTCGTCAAGTAAGAATAGTAGTTTCGTTTCATCAATTAGTTCAATAACTTCTACTTCTTCTAGTTCCACTATTTATAATTTTTCAAGTAAAAGTACTCATGGATTAGAAGTTGCTTCTGGTAAGTTAAATGTTAATAGAAATAACAATGAAAGAGGAGAACTTCCTAATACAGGAGAAAATGATAATTTAGTTTATGAATTATTGGGATTTTTATTATTAATTAATTTGGTTTTCTTTATAAAAAAGAATAAAGAGTAGTAAAAAATGATTTTAAAAAGAACGAAGACTTAGGCCTTCGTTCTTTTTATTTTTGTAACTAAAACGTAATATTAATTTTATTAATAAGTAAATTTGTTGTGCCAAAGTTGATAATTGTTTATTGGTTTTAATAATTGGAGGATTATTTTGGAAAGAAAAGAACATTATCGTATGTATAAACATGGCAAACAATGGATGTTTGGGATTGTTACAGCGGCATCAGTGATGATGTTAGGAGCTAAGGCTGAAGTATCTGTACACGCTGATACTAATCAAGCTAGTGACAAAACTGCATCAACTACTGCCAATAATAATTTAACGCAAGCCAAACAAGTAGCTTTGCAAAGCACAACTGCAAATACGGCAGTGGTTAAAACTCAAGCAACAAATTCAACTAGTACTGCTAAGGCAACAGCAACGTACGTTGCTGCACCAACCAAAGCTAAAGCAGAAACAACTGTTGCAAATAAATCAGCTAATCAGTTAGCTAATACTGATACTGCACAAAATAGTACGGCAGCTAAAACTTCAGATAGTACTACTAAGACGACTAATGATAATACACAAGCATCTAGTGATAGGACTAACACTAGTTCTAGTACAAAAACCAACTCTACGAATAATACGATACCAGTCCAAGTGCATGAAAATGGTCAAACTTACTTAAGACAACCAGGCTCAGATCAAAATATCACTGGTTGGCAAAGCCAAACCGTGAATGGACAAAATGAAGTGTACTATTATGATCTCCAAACTGGAGCCATGGTACATGGTGAACAAAAGATTGATGGTCATTGGTATTACTTTGATGAAAAAAATGGTGAAATGTTAACTGGCTTCCAATATGTCCCAGCCAAAAATAAGACTTGCTATTATGATCAAAATGGTGAAATGCAGTATGGTTGGCAATACATTAATGGTCAAACTTATTATTTAGATCCAAATACGGGAGCCTTGACTTATGGTCAAGGTAAAATTAATGATCATTGGTACTTATTTGATCAAAAAGACGGTCATATGTTAACTGGCTTCCAATATGTACCAGGTCAAGATAAGACTTGTTATTACAATCCTACAACTGGTCAAATGGAATATGGTGAACAAAAGATTGATGGTCATTGGTATTTATTTGATCCTAATTATGGAA
>JADIMP010000023.1 GCA_017694665.1 Candidatus Gallilactobacillus intestinavium | reverse complement strand
TTTAGTTATGATATGAATATGATAAATAATTATATAATAATTTAGCTAATATAGATTATTATACTTATATAACTGTTTAATTATGTTTTAAATGTTGTTATAATCGTTTTTAAACGTGTTTATAGCTCATTAATGTAATTATATTATAGCATAATAAAAGCCTTATACGTTAAAATATAAGGCAATAAGGAGCATAAAAAAAAAGACCTATAAAGGTCTTTAAACATGATTAGAATGCCATAACACTAACAGTATTATCTTTATTAATTGAAAATCCTAATTTGTTAAGAAGATATTCAACAAAATCAAGCTCAATAATGCTTTGATTGTTTTCAATGCAATCAAGTTCTAATTCTACTTGATAGTCTGCAAAGTCGCCTGCAAGAACTTGCATTTGTTCAGCTGAAACTTTGCCAACTTGTTGATCATTTTCAACAATTACCACGCTTTCGGGGAATTGCAAGAGGTTTTCAAGTTCCTTACGGTTTGCTTTTTCGTTTACTGTGATTGTTTTCATTTTGTATTATCCTTTCTGTTCCTTAGTACATTATTATAATACAATGTATTAGCATAATTGTCAATAGTTTTTTGAAAGTTTTTTATAAAAAATAAGGGTTAAACCCTTATTATGCTGTTAAAATTCTACAAAATTATCGCAATTATTTTCTAACCATTCTAAAACATTATTATTTTCAGTATCACAACTTAATAAGATAGTATTATCATAGCTCAAAATGTTATCTGTATCAATCTCAATACTAAAATCGCTTTTATTTAATAAAATATGAGTATCTTTATAGATATTATAAGTTAAATTGTTGATTAGGTCAGTAAGTAAAAACTTTAAAACATTATCTAAACAGATACTAAAATTATACTGATGAGTTAAACTAATCGCATTATTAAAAGCATTTTTATCAAACTTGTTACAAAAATCTAGAATAGTTTTAAATTTTTCGGCTTCTTCAATGTTACAATCTAATAAAGTTTTTACTATTTGAATATCCATTTTTAAATTCCTTTCTTAACTATGTTTTTATTATAACATGTAAATAACTTTTGTCAACTGTTTTTTTTAATTAGTTTATAATTCTTTTCGATTGTCGCTAATGGAATAATCAGCAATTAAGTTAAAAAGCTCACTAGGCAACTCAGTAGTAAATAACATATATTTCGCCTTACGTTCCAGAAAAATCTTACAAATTGTAAACGGTTCGCCTTCTTTAAAAATAAATACCCGATTATTTTCTTTACTATATTCCGCCCGATAGCCTTTAAATTCGTTTACTTTAGTAATAAATTCTGTCATTGTCATTTTTGTATTATCCTGTCTTTATTTAACTTACATTTTTATTTTAACATTTATTTAACTGTTGTCAATACCTTTTTTAATAATTTGTTCAATTTTTCAATATCTTTAGTATTTTCAAGAATATAAAACTCTCCATTTAATTCAACCGATACTGCTAATTGTTTACCCTTTTCAAATTCTAATTTGATTGAATTTAAAAAAGTGTTTTTCATCTCATTAGATAAATCTGAATAATTGCATGTTACTATAATGTTATCATCTTTGTATAATGTATTATCGTCAACCCAGTAGCCTTGACCATCTACAACAGTAGCGCCACCGAAAGCACTAGACAAATTTTTAATAATATCATTATTTAATTTTGTGAGGTCTTTTTTGTCGTTGTCTTTTTTCATTAAGTAAATTGATAAACTATTTTTTAATTTTAACATTTTTTTGTATTTTTTTATCCTTTCTTTATTTATCTTACATTATTATTTTAACATTTATTTATCTGTTGTCAATAGTTTTTACAAAACTTTTATTAAAATTCTGTCCAGTATTCGTTGTAATCACTCATGTAAATAGTATTATTGTGGATGCTTTGAATATCTGCCACAAGGTTATCCCTTTCAATATCATTGCTAATATTTTCAATATTATAACCATATGAGTGAACTAACTCAAATTCTATCCATTCTACTGCTTCATCTTCATCGACTACCGTCAAGCTGTTCAAGTCTTCCCTTAAACTGTCCAAAGCGTTCGGGTTGTCCCAGTCTTCAGCGGTAAAAATATCTGTTGCAATGTTTCCGGTTGCTTCTTCAGCGTTTGCAAATGATTGTTTTTCTTTAACATAGTTTAATTCTGATTTGATTAATTCGTGTAATTCTGTTTTTTTCATTTTTTAAGTTCCTTTCTTTATTTACCTTACATTACTATTTTAACATTTATTTATCTGTTGTCAATAGGCTTTTTCAATTAATTAAATGATTAATCAGTCTTTTTTATACTCTTTCAATTAATTAATTGTTTATTCCTTTCAACGTTTATAAGTATATCACACCACCAAAAAAGGTCAACCCCTTTTTTGAAAAAAATCAAAAAATATTATTCCCCGTTTTTTGTATATAATGGTAGAAAACTTTCATTTTTTATCATTAAAAAATACGCTTATCCCTTGCCCCTGTAAGTGTATAACGATTTTTAAAAGTGTATTTTTTACCATTTAAAAATAATACTTGACTATCTTTATTTATCTGATACAATAGTAACTGTAATAAAAAGTTATTACAAAAAATATTATAATATTTACTTGACATTAGTATAAAAGTGTAATATTATAATATTGTAAATTAAATAAATGGTGATAGTGGCAACCACCTTAAAAGTTCCCCACTCTTATTATGTAAGAGTTTAAAATACACCTATTAAAGACTATGCCACAAGCATAGTCTTTTTTTAATAGTCTATTTAGTGAGCTTTAAAAACGCCACTGAATAGGCTTTTTTGTTATGTAAAAAAATAATAAAAAAGTGTATAAAATACTTGATTATCCTAATTAAAGTATGATATGATAAAAGTTTTGTGTATTTTTTAGATTGTATTTATAAGTATTTAATATTAAATCCGCTATTATATGTATTCTATTATATATATACGCTATTATATATGTACTATTATGTATATTCTATTATATGTATTCTATTAATAACATTATATTATATAATTTATCTTATATAGTATGATGTTATTTTTTTATATTCTTATACTACTATTATATAAGTTATAGTTTATTATATTATTTATTTCTATATATAAGGTATTAATTAAATTACTATTCTTTTATTCTTATATATAATATCCACTTCACTATCTCGCAAGTAGCTATACTTCCTTCTCTAAAACAAGTAGTATTTAAGCACTCCTACCCAACTTTTCCTTATATCATTTATATAATATATAAAAGGTTTTTGATAAGGTAACTTATCCTTGTTACAACTTATTTAATTTTTACTTTTAATTAGGTTTTCATCTTTATTTTTCCTTTCTTTACTTTATATGTTTATTATACAATATTGTATATAAATGTCAATACATTTTACAAACTTTTTGCATTAATTTTTTATTAAGTAGTGTTAGTATATTTTTATAATACAGATTAAAAACATTATGTAATAAAAGATTAATATTGCTGATAGGGGGACTTCGAATTTTTTGAAAGGTAAAAGTTGCTGCTTCCCATAGGGGGGAGTGCTTCATTTTAAGGACATTATTTTTACGGACAAAATGGGTGGGGATGTGGTCTTTGTACAATATTATTCGTGTTTAATTTTATTAACCCCTAGAATTTTAATGTAGATTATCTTTATTATACATATCGTAATGAATAATATTTACTATCCTTATATTTATTGTACATATATAATAAGATATTATTATAAAAATATTTCTTATTTTCTATTGAATTTATCTTTATATGTGTTATAATATAATTGTAAAGGAAAGATAAATAGAAACAACAAGATAAGTTGGGTTATCAAAAACAACCATATATAT
>JADIMP010000022.1 GCA_017694665.1 Candidatus Gallilactobacillus intestinavium | reverse complement strand
GAGCAGCAATTGCGTTATATCTTTTATTTCATATTCCATTGATTATAGCAGTTTTTATAACTGTTTTAGATGTTTTATTATTGTTACTTTTAACTAAAATAGGTTTCCGTAAAATTGAAGCCTTAGTAGTTTGTTTAATTTTAGTCATTTTGGGTGTTTTTATTTATCAAGTTGTTTTATCGAATCCGGCGTGGAAAGAAGTTTTTAAGGGATTTATTCCAACAACAAAAACTTTTGCATCTCATCCAGTAATTAATGGGGACACTCCATTAACAGGAGCTTTAGGTATTATTGGAGCAACAGTAATGCCGCATAATTTATATTTGCATTCTGCTATTTCTCAGACAAGAGAAATTGATTATGACAGTGAAGAAGACGTAGCAAAAACAGTTCGTTTTTCTAGTTGGGATTCTAATATTCAGTTAACAGCTGCTTTTTTTGTAAACGCTTTATTATTAATAACGGGAGTAGCCGTATTTAAAACAGGAGCAATTAAGGATCCATCATTTTTCGGTTTATTTAATGCTTTATCAAATACAAGTACCTTAAGTAATAGTTTACTAATTCATGTAGCAAAATCTGGCATATTGTCTACATTATTTGCTGTCGCTTTACTTGCGTCTGGACAAAATTCTACTATTACAGGAACTTTAACTGGACAAGTTATTATGGAAGGATTTGTTCATATGAAAGTGCCTTTATGGATGAGACGATTGATAACTAGATTATTATCAGTTATTCCGGTTATTATTTGTGTTTTATTTACTAGTGGAGATAGTCCATTACAACAACATATTGCCTTAAATAATTTAATGAACGATTCTCAGGTATTTTTGGCTTTTGCATTGCCCTTTTCTATGTTACCGTTACTGATGTTAACTAACAGTGAAAAGGAAATGGGTTCTCGATTCAAAAATTCTTATTGGGTTAAAATATTTGGTTGGATATCTGTAATCGGGTTAACTTTTTTAAATATAATTGGTCTTCCTGATCAGATTGCTGATTTTTATGGTGACAGTCCAACTCATACACAAATTGTGGAAGCTAATTGGATTTCGGGAATTTTGATTATATTAATTTTGTTGTTATTGATGTGGACGTTAATAGAATTGCATAATGGTCAAAAGGAAAATTAAAGAAATGGATGATAAAGAATTACAAAATAAAATAGTCACTAGTGATAAATTAGAAGATTATAAAAATATTTTAGTTGGAGTTGATGATTCACCTGATGCCCAGTTAGCATTTCAGTATGCAATTAAACAAGCTAAGGAAGATCATTCTAAACTTACGATAACTAGTATTTTGGAAGAACAAAATGTTGATGTTATTACTTCACTTAGTAGAGATCGTTTAGCTGAAAAGCAACAAGAGGTCTTAAATAAATTAGAAGATTATAAAAAAATTGCTCTTAAATCTGGGGTTAAAGAAGTAGAAACTATAACTGCCATTGGAGATGCGGGAGAAACTATCGTTAGACAGATTATTCCTACAGTAAATCCGGATTTAGTTATCGTAGGATCACTTTCTAAGCGAGGTGTTACTAAATATTTTGGTAGTCAGGCAGCTTATGTAGCTAAATATTCACCGGTTTCAGTTATGGTAGTGAGATAATGTTTATAAAAACGGTACTAGTAATTTACTAGTACCGTTTTTATTTAGTCAGATATTTAAAAAAGTCGGGAATAATGTCAGTAATTAAAGATGACGTTTGATAAATTGTCTATAAGAAGTAATCAAATTAGTTTCTTTAAGTATTTGTAAATGTCTTGAAATTGTTGACATGCCAATATGCATATAACTAGCAAGTGATTGTGTCGTTTGGTGATTATTATGTAGATTATTAAGTATTTTTAACCTTGTTTCATCACTTAATGCATAAAATATTTTTTGAATATTATTTATTTTAGAACTAACAGTTTTATCTTTACTAAATCCGTAATTTATTAAAACATTATTTTGAAATTTAGACACAAATAAATGTGGCCACATAAAAATACTAGGAATTAATAAAATAGATCCATTATTACCAATATTAATTTTTTGCTCAAAAGGTTTTATTATAATAATTTCTTTTTTATTCCAAAATATTCTATCTGTTTGTAAATTATTAATTAAGTTTGAAAATCCGTTTTTTAAATATAAAGTTTCCTTTTTGATTTCTTTTGTTAGTTCTTGAATAATATGTTCATTATTTAAAGTGTCTTTAAAAATATTATTGCAATATGTTTTTATAAAATTAGTGAATCTCTTATACACATAAGAAGGCTTTTGAATTAAATCATCTAATAGGTTGCTTGTAGTAGATGGTTCATAGTCTGACCATTCAATACTTTTAGCTAATTTAGGAATAAAAGAATTTTTTCTATTTTGAGAGAATATTTTTATATAATTTGCCAGTTCTAAATTATTTTGTTTCTTTAAATTTTGAAATAAAACTTCTAATTCACTGTCAATATTATTAGAAAAACGAGTTAAATTAGGAATAAGAAAATCAGGTGTTTCTAATTCATATAAAATAGAAAAATAATTTAAATCTGCATACAAAGAAGGAGTGATTTTGTTTTTAACTTTTAAGGCCCATTCTAAATTTTGCCCGTGATGTCTTGGATTTAGTAATACATGTAAACTGCGAAACATTTCATTAACTGGAGATAAAACAAATTGTATTCTTTGCGTTAGGGTATCGTTATTAATTTTTCCATAATTATCTAAATTTATGTGGACGTTCATTTTTTCACCTTCGATTCTATATTTCTCGAATTCATGTATTTTAAGTTATAAACATTTTATCATTGTAGAAGTAATTTTAGAAAAGAAGGTGTTCATTATATTAAATGATTTAGTGAAAGAAAAAATAGTTATTGTTATTTCTTCTATTGGAATGTTTTTATCTACATTAGATACTGGAATAATAAATGTTGCTTTACCTTATTTAAAAAATCATTTTAATGTTAGTACGAATACCGTTGCACTAACAGTTATTGGTTATTCAACCAGTTTAGCAATTTTTATTATGTTATTCGGATTTTTAAGTGATACTAAAGGCAAATTAAAAATTGCTAATATTGGCATGTGGTTATTCATGTTAGCTTCGATATTTTGTGGAATTACTAATAGTATTTATTTAATTGTTTTATTTAGAATAATTCAAGGTATTGGAGCTGCTGCTTTACAAGCTACTTCTGCTTCGCTTATAACAACGTTAATTCATCCTAGTCGTCAAAATAATGCTATTGGGACTATTGGAATAATGATTGGCTTAGGACCTGTCTTGGGACCTTCTTTAGGAGGGTTGCTTTTGTCTTTAGGTTCTTGGAGATTAATCTTTTTAATTAATGTTCCTTTTACATTGATTGGTATTTTTTGTATTTTTATTTTAGAAAGAAAAATTAGTGAAGTTCATTATAATAAACAAATAGATATTGTTGGATTTATTTTAGTGGCATTATTATTATCTTCATTTTTAATAGGGTTAAATTGTTTATCTAAAGTTAATATTAAGAATATAGGAATACTACTTATATTTGTAAGTTTTATTTTATCTTTTGTTGTGTATAAATTTGAAATTAGAAAGAAATTTCCTATTTTAAACATGAAAATTGTTACATCAAAAAAAGTTTTAATTTTGTTACTACAAACTATACTTTTTGGATTTGCGTCGGCAATTGTATTTTTAATACCACCTTTCCTTTTTGAAAACATTTTACATGTCAGTGTTGGTATTACAGGTTTATTAGTATTAGGTGCACCTATTGGGATAGCATTATTTTCTAAAATTTCTGGACGTCTAAATGATGGTTCTAAAAATAATATATATAGTTTAGTAGGTATATTTTTAATGGTGATTTCATTTATTTTGTTATCAATATTGTCTAATAAAATATCTTACATTTTTATAACTATATTCTTATTTATTTATGGTGCTGGAGGAGGATTTTTTCAGCCAGCAAATGTGTCTAATTTAATGTCTTCAGTTGGTTTGTCTGATCAAGGTAGCATGAGTGCTTTGCAAAGAATGATGCAAAATATTGCTATTGCTGTAGGTAGTTCGATTGGATCTTTGATCATGTATTCTTTTCAAGGTAATGAATTGTATGGCATAAGAACAAGTTATTTTATGACATTATTTCTTATGGTAATTATTCTGTTTATTAGTTGTTTAACATACAAAATATGGTCTGAAAATAAAAAAGTCTCTGATTAACAGAGACTTTTTTATTTTTATAAACTTAACAAGCATCAATTATTTCTAAATATAATTTAGTCATGTTACTAATTATTTTTTTACCGTCTTTATTTAATTGGCTTGATCCTGGAAAATCATTTGGATCTCTATAAATAAATTTTGTTTTACCATCATCAGTTGCAATAAGCAAAATTTTAATTGGTAATTCAAAGGTGATTAAATCGTTTTGTTGCATTAATAGTGTTCCTACTTTAGGATTTCCAAAAATAATTAGTTTAGTATCGTTAATCTTTAAATTAACAGCATCTGCCTCTTTTTTTTGGTCAATAATAGAAAAAATTTTAAAACCTTTTTCTTTGATTTTATTTGTAACATTTTGTTCAACATTATTTATTTTGTCATCTATAATTAACTCTTTCATGATTTTCTCCTTAATCATTATTTCCCCATTGGTAATGGAAATGCCCAGGGCGATCAGTTCTTTCGAAAGTATGAGCACCAAAAAGGTCTCTTTGAGCTTGTAACAAATTAGCAGGAAGTTTTTCAGATTTAAAGCTATCGTAATATGAGATAGCAGCACTAAAAGCTGGAACTGGAATTTCATTTTGGATAGCAAAAATAATAATATCTCTAACAGCTTGATTATAATTCTTTGTTATTTGTAAAAAGTAATCATCAAATAATAAATTATTTAAATCTTTATCTTTATTAAAAGCATCTGTAATTTTTTGTAAAAATTGAGCACGGATTATACATCCAGAACGCCATATTTGCGCTAATTGTCCCAAGTTTAAATGCCAGTCATATTTTTGTGAAGCTGTTTGCATTTGATTGAAACCTTGAGCATAACTAATTATTTTACTGAAGAATAATGCTTTTCTTAATGATTCTATAAAACTTTCTTTTTCTTTTAATTGAACTTTTTGTTGTTTTTCTTTTGAGATTAATTTTGAAGCCTTAATTCTGTCATCTTTTAGCATTGAAATATAACGTGCAAAAACAGACTCAGTGATTACTGATTGAGGTGCTTCGATATCTAATGCGTTTTCCGAACTCCATTTACCAGTACCTTTATTATTGGCTTTATCTAAAATAACATCAACAATAGGTGTTTTAGAATCTCCTAGATCATCATGTTTTGTTAAAATTTGTGCTGTAATTTCGATGAGATAACTGTTTAGTTCTCCTTGATTCCAGGATGAAAAAATATTAGCAATATCTTTTGTATTAAGTCCATTAATATGTTGTAAGATATTAAAACTTTCACATATTAATTCTTCGTCACCGTATTCTATACCATTGTGAATCATTTTAACGTAATGTCCTGCACCATTAGGACCTATATATGAAACACAGGGTACGTTATCCTTAGCTTTAGCAGCAATTTTTTTAAGAATGGGCATAATATTATCAACGGCGTTTTTAGGTCCACCTGGCATTAATGAAGGGCCGTGAAGTGCTCCATACTCTCCACCTGAAACTCCCATGCCAATGAAATTAATTTTAGAGTTTTTCAATTTATTGTTTCTTTTAATAGTATCTTTAAAGTTAGTATTTCCTCCATCGATTACGATGTCGTCTTTATCTAAGAATGGAATTAGTCGGTCTATTGTATCATCAGTAGGCTTTCCAGCTTTGATCATTAATAAAATTTTGCGTGGTTTTTCTAATGAATTAACAAATTCTTGTAAAGATGATGTAAAAATGAAATTTTTTTCGGAGTATTTATTCATGAATATGTTGGTTAGATCTTCTGTGTAATTATATACAGATACAGAGAATCCTTTGTTTTCCACGTTTAAAGCAATATTTGATCCCATTACTCCCAAACCGATTATTCCAAATTGTGCTAAAGTATTTTCTTTCATTTTTTTCTTCCCTCATTTAATTTATATATATCGTAAAAAAAATATTTTTTATTTTCAATGAGTGTGACTTATTAGCGGACAAAAATAATCTAAATTGTTAAAATTAATTTATTAAGCTTTAGAGGATTGATATGAAAGACAGAATAGTTATTACACATATGATGAGAACACCTGTAGGGAAATATGGGAAGAGTTTGAGTAAATTATCTGCGGTAGATTTGGGAACAATTGCTGCTAAAGGATTAATAGGTCAAACTAAGATTGATCCTAATATAATTGATCAAGCAATTATTGGTAATGTTATATCTGCAGGAACGGGGCAAAATTTAGCTCGTCAAATAGCTTTAAATTCAGGGATGTCTGAAAATAGTACAGCAATGACTATTAATGAAGTTTGTGGTTCTGGAGCTAAAGCTGTTAAATTAGCTTATAATGCACTTGCAATGAATGACGTTAATGTTGTTTTGGCTGGAGGAACTGAATCCATGAGTAATGCTCCATACTTCTTGAATGGGGTGCGTTTTGGAGTAAAATTTGGTAATCAAGAATTATTAGACGGTCTTCAAAAAGATGGTTTACTAGATGCATTTTCTAATCAAGCAATGGGAGTAACTGCTGAAAATGTCGCTAAAAAGTATAATGTTTCTAGACAAGATCAAGATAATTTTGCTTTTCGTTCTCACAAATTAGCAAATAAAATTGCTTTAAGTTCTAATATGCAAAAATTTATATTAAAGTTAAATAATTTGACCAATGATGAAGCTATTAGAAGTAATCCCAATTTAGATTCGTTAAATCAATTGAAGCCAGCGTTTGAGAAAAATGGAACTGTAACAGCAGGCAATTCTTCTTCTTTGAGTGATGGAGCAGCTATGACTTTGTTAATGAAAGAAAGCATGGCAAATAAATTAAATTTAACACCTATTGCTTATATTAGTGGATATAGTGAAGTTGGTATTGATCCTAATATTATGGGATTTGCACCGTATAAAGCAATAAAAAGTTTGTTAGAAAAACAAAACGAAGTGGTTGATGATATTGATTTATTTGAGATTAATGAAGCTTTTGCTGCTCAGTGCTTGGCAGTTATTAATGAACTTCATATTCCTTTAGAAAAAGTTAATGTGTATGGCGGATCTATTGCTATTGGGCATCCATTGGGGTCTACTGGTACAAGGTTAATAATTAATATGGTATCTGAATTGGAAGAATTTCATAAAAATAGAGGAATTGTTTCAATGTGTATTGGTGGTGGATTAGGAATAGCATTGGAAATAACAAGATATTAAAAAACATAGACAAGTAAAGCTTGTCTATGTTTTTTATTTTGAATAATTATAAATATTTGGCATCTTCTTCATGATTTTGAGAAGTTAAAATTTTAGGTCCATCTTTTGTTACAGCAATTGTATGTTCATATTGACAACTTAAACTACCATCTAATGTGCGGACAGTCCATCCATCTCGTTCATCAGCAGGAGCACAGTGCCAATCTCCAATATTAACCATGGGTTCAATTGTTAATGTCATTCCTTCTTTTAGACGTAATCCTTTATGTTTATCACCGTATGCTGGAACCATTGGATCTTCGTGCATAGTAGGCTGAATACCATGTCCTACATATTCACGAACATCACCATATCCCATTTCGTCTTCAACATAATGTTGAATAGCATAACCAATATCCCCAATTCGATTACCAATAACAGCTTGGTCAATTCCTAAATAAAGAGCTTTCTTGGTAACTTGCATAAGTTTTTTAACTTTGGAACTAACGTCACCAACTGCGAAAGCCCAACAAGAATCAGAAATATAACCGTTAAGACTAATAACAGTGTCTACTTTTACTAAGTCCCCATTTTTCAAACGAATGTTTCTTGGTGTACCATGGCAGACTTCATCATTGATACTAACACACGTAGCATATTTATAGCCCTCGAACCCTTTTTCTTCCGGAATAACATGCTTTTTTGTAAAAAAACTAGTAGCAAAATCTTCTATATCTAAGCCAGTAATGCCTGGTTTAATAAATTTGTTTAATTTTAAATATAATTCTGCCAAAATTTGACCGGCTTCATACATTCCTTTAATTTCTCGTTTTGATTTTAAAGTAATCATTGATAAACTCCTAATAATAGTATGTTTATATAATTACACCAAATATAAAATAAGTAAATAAATTAACAGGCATTCTTAAATTTAAGAATGCCTGTTAATTTACCACCAACCGTGAGATTGCCTAAAAACAATGGCAGCTTCTATACTACCGTATTTATTTATTGCATAGTTAATCATGCCTTGAGTTTGATTTTTAATTGAACCGAATCCCCATGATTGCTTTGTCTGCCCTAATCCATGATATCCATTAGGACTTGTAGCGTTAGGATTCCCATGTGATTCTGGTAAAACAACATCAGCCCAAAGCTGAGGAGTACCGCCAGCATCTATAAATTGTTCATAAACACTTTTCTGATTTTCTGGTTTATTTTTGGAAGGAGTTATTAGTGTTTCGCCAATTTTAAATTTATGGTTTCTGTCCAAATGATTAATTTCTAATAATTTTTGTTTACTTATTTTATATTTGTGGGTTATTGATTTAATAGTATTTTGTTTGTTGACTAAAACAATATCAGCATTGACATGTATTGTTCCACAAGAGTATAGGGTAATAAGACTTGAAATGATTATTAAAATTCTTTTTATTTTCATAAATACTCCTTTGTATTTAATCATCTTACATTTTATAAATCACAGCAGTATGTCTTATATATTACAAATAGTGACAATATATGTATTTTTATTAACTTGATGTAATGGAAACATTAATAATACTAATTTTAATATGATAAAATTATGGTGAAATATTTGTTTTAAGTGGTTTTAAGTGATATGAATACAAAAGATTTAACTTATTTTTCTTCGTTAGTAGAGTTAAAAAATTATACATTAGTTGCTAAAAAATTACATGTTAGTCAACCAACGATAACTGTTGCCATTCAAAGATTAGAAAGCGAATTTGAAACAACGCTTATTGAAAGAGATCGTGTGCATAATAAGTTATCGATAACGCAAGCAGGTACTTTGTTATATCAAAGAGCTCAACAAATTTTAAAAAATCTAGATTTGGTAAAAAGTGAAATTGATCAAATTGATAAACCAATAATTAGATTTGGACTACCTCAACTGATAGGAAGTATTTGGTTTCCACTTGTAATAGGAGATTTGTTTGATAAAGGATTGATGAAATACATTCATACTACTGAAAGTAATTCTGACATTTTATTAAAACAAATTAAGAATAGCGAATTAGATGTTGCTTTATTAGCAACAGTTAGACCTTTACAAAGCGCAGATTTAGATACTGTATTATTAGCATCTCATCCCTTTAAAGTTGCTGTTAATAAAAATCATCCTTTAGCTAATCGTAAAAAAATAACATTTAATCAACTTGCAAGTGAAAAATTCATCATGTTGGATGACAGTTTTATTCATCGAAAAGCTTTGGATGCTTATAGTTTATATGCTGATTTTAAGCCTAATGTGATATATCGTAGTGAAAATATTGATTTAATTAAAAAAATGGTTGCAGATGGATATGGAGTTAGTTTATTACTAAGTGACTCGATAGATAACGATAGATCATTGGTATCTTTGCAATTAGAAGAACCGGTAGCTGAACGGTTTAATTTATCTTTGGCAATAAGAAAATCTTTTTTACCTAATGAAATGCAACGAGATTTTATTAATTCTTTATTCAATCTAAGAAAAATTATTTTAAATAACAATTAAAATTGTTTAATAAAAAAGGAGATGCAATTAAGTAAATATTGCAGCTCCTTTTTTATGTTTCAAAAATTTATTTTATTTAGATTCTCTAATAATTTTTCCATTATAAAAAAGCAAAATAACGAACATAACAACATAAAGTAGCATTGGTAACCATACAAAATTTAAATTAATCATGGATATTGTAGCAGTATTTTGAGCATGATTTGGTATATATCCAGAAACATGAAGCAAACCGGCGGTTATCAATCCACCTAAACCTAAACCTACATTTACGCCAAAATCATCTGTGGAAGCTAAAATACCTTCTGCTTGTACACCTAATGAAATTCCATAATGTATGGTATCTGCAATCATAATTGAAACTAATCCGATGATAATTCCGTTACCAATAGAGTTAATAAAAATACCAACAAATAAAATAATTAAAGAGTTTGAATATACTCCTACTGAAATTAATAATTGTCCGATAAAACCAATAAAAATACCACCAAGCATGGACTGCTTTTTGCAATATTTTTTGGAAGCATGTAGTATTAATAAAATTCCAAATAATGAAGAAAAAGTGAAAGCATTGGCTATTGGAACAAGATTTTCATGATTTATAACATATTTAAAGTAATAGATAGTTGTCTGATTTTTGATTGAAGTAGTTAACCAATATACTAATATAACAAACGATAAAATTATCCATGGATGATTCTTCTTAACCATTTTCCAAACATCTTTAATTGATGAATGATTAATATCTTTATTTTGGTGACGTTCTTTTACGTTTAAAAAAGTGTTAATAATCAAGAAAAATGAAATTATACTAAATAACACAATTGTCCAGAAAAATCCTTTTCTTTGATTTCCATGACCAAATAAGCTGACTAAAGGTAACGTAAAAACAGCCACTATTATTTGCACAGAGCTACCGCAAAATTGTCTAATAACACCTAATATGGTTAATTCGTGATCGTTCTTAGTTAGGGTGGGTAAAATAGAAGTTATCGGAAGATTTACACAGGTATAGAGAAAACCTAATCCTAAATATGTGATATATGCCCATACTAACTTACCTGTTTGTGAAAAATTAGGTGTAACAAATGTCAATATAGCAAATATTACGTAGGGAAGAGCATACCATAAGAAAAAAGGACGACTTTTACCAAAACGCGATTTAGTATGGTCTATCATTTGACCAATAATGACACTTTCAAATATATCTGCTATACGTGCCACTACAAATAGGATTGCTGTTTGACTGGCAGATATACCATATATATCAGTATAAAAAAACATTAAATAGGTAGTCATCATTTGAAAAACTAAATTATCAGCTGCATCACTAAGGCCATAACTTAGTCTTTCTTTAATGGATGTTTCATTTTTATTGATCATTATTTAAGGCTCCTTAGTTAGTAGAGAATATAATTCATTAATAAAAACATCATTTGTCCACATCCACACAGCATGTCCTAATGCTTCAGAAATATGTTCTTCAATGGGTTGATTTTCAATAGAAGGAATAGTTTTCAATTTAGGTAAAATTTCTAAATGAAATGCCCACCAAGTTAACAAACCAAAAGTTATTCCTTGCGCATTTTTAATTTTAGGATAATAAAAACCTAAAATAGCATAAAGTAAAGCAAATGATATTGAAAACCCGAAATGCATTATATAACTAACGATTGGTAATTGCTGTCCTGAATAAGTATATGTTGCATGCGTTACTTCAGTAGGAACTCCCATTTGTTCTAATAATTTTTGAGGAGGATTGGTTTTGTTTCTTTCAGAAGTTCGGGGAGGAAGTAAATTTTCCCAACCTAATTTAACGATACCAGAAATAATTCCGGCTGCAGTTCCCGCAATTAATATTGCTGGAAAGTTTATGTTTTTCTTTTTTGTCATAGTTTTAACTCCTATCTATTATTTAAGTATTATAATTGTAATCATAATTATTGTCTAATGATGTGATGTAATGGGAGATTAATAATGATGGCGTTTTTTTTAAGTTTGAATTATTTTTTTAATGCTTATATTAAAAGCTTAAAAATAGAAAAAATGGGATTATTTTTAGTAAATATTATTGTTCAAATAATTGTATATGCCATTTTATTTTTTCTATTAGATAAATTGTGTATGTTTTTTATTGAAAAGAGTTTTGGTAAGAAATCATTAGCTCATAAAGCTAATAAGAAACGTGCAGAAACTATTAGAACTTTATTAAGAAACATAACCCGTTATGCCATGTTCTTCTTTTATATATATACGGTTTTAAGCGCCTTACATTTTCCGATTAGTACGTTAATTGCTGGTGCAAGTATCGTTACTTTAGTTATTGGCTTAGGAGCTCAAGGAATTATAAAAGATTTAATTGCTGGATTTCTAATTTTGTTAGAACAACAAATGATAGTTGGAGATAATGTAACTATTAATGGTACTATTAGTGGAAAAGTTATTGGATTTGGTCTCCGTTTAACAACAATTCAAGACGAACAAGGTGGAATTAATTATATTAAGAATAGTAGTATTACTACTGTTACTAATCGTTCTGGAAAACCGTTAAAGATAATGATAGATCTACCTGTAAAAGATAATTCATTAATTGATAGTATGAAACAGATTATTAATAAAGTTAATATCTGTCTCTTATACACATCTGACGCTGCCGA
>JADIMP010000002.1 GCA_017694665.1 Candidatus Gallilactobacillus intestinavium | reverse complement strand
CAATTAATTCTCAAGGAACAAATAATCCTGATAGTTGGAAATCAGCTTGGACAGGGAGCATTATCAAAAATAATGGCGATATTTTAGGTGTTCCTAAGGGAGCTGAGGTTGCTTACTTTAGTGGATTAAGTAAAAAAGACGGTTCACAAAATATTTGGGCAGCATGGTCAGATAATGGCGGTAAAACTTTTGTTAATGCGTTGAATGATGGTGCTCCAGTGTTAGCTTGGAATAATCCAGGTGCTTCTCAACAATCTGATCAAGAACGGGATGCTGACGTCATTTACTGGAATGGAAAACTTTTAATGTATACAGCTGAGGGTAAACAACTTGGTGTATATCAATCACAAGATGGTGTTCATTGGACTTTAGCAAATCCTAATGGTATATCAAAGATTTTACCTGAAACATTTTTCCATGGGCTTAACTGGAAAGCAGATAATGTTCCAGTAGAATGTCCACAAATTCGTTTAATGAAAGGCAGTGATGGTCAAGCCAAAGCCGTCCTATTTTATGGTGGCAAAGATCCTAATGGAAATCCAGCACAAACGACCGGGACATATTATGTTGTAGGCCATCTTGATAAAAATGGAATGTTTGTTGCTGATCAAAATGCTGCTCGATTAGATCTTGGATCTGATTATTACGGGTCTAACATTAGTGGTAATGATAATTTAGATAGTCCGAAAAACTCTTTAATTGGGTTAGGATGGGTTGGTAATTGGAGTTATACTTCATCAGGTGCATACAATAATCAAAATGATCATCAGTATCCTGCTGATAGATTCCAATTAGAAAATCATTTGGGGGCTTATACGGCCCCTCGGGTTCTTACATTACAAGAGGTTGGTAATCAGTATCAAATTATTTCAAAAATTGATTTACCAGTGAAAACAGATAGTACATCTACGACTAATGTAAAAGACAATGCGGTTGTTGGTAATGATAGTCCATACGGAAATGTATATAAGGTTGATGATTTAAAAACGCCTGCAAATCAAATTTTTACAGTTCATGTAGGGACTACAGATAAGAAAGCGTTTGGTGGTCGGATTTACGTTCGTATTGGACAAGGTAAGGATGCAATTATCTTTAATTACGATACGGGAAATGGAATGATGGCAGTTAGTCAAAATGCAGTTGAACTTGAAAATGATATGAGTAAAGATGCTGCTAATAATTATCAAAAAGGAGCAACTGGTGGTGGCTATGTTGTTAATACCGGTTACAAAGCATCTGATGGTACACCGTTTGATTTAACATTCTTCTGTGATAAGACTTCAGTTGAAGTTCAATTCCCAAATGGTCAAATTTATACAGTTGCCCGTTATGCAGTTGACAATAATCAGGATGTAACGATTTATGCACAAGATCCAAATGGAGATAATTTTGTTTCATTTGAAAAACAATCGCTACAACTGGTAAGTAGTAAACCTAATAGTGTGAAGAATCATATTAGTGACAATAATCCTATTATTGGTTCTCAGTCGTTGCCAGTTTCAAATAATACTGAAAATATTTCATCATCTGAATCGAATGCAGTAACATCAAATAGTATTTTACTAAACAATAAAAAGTTGATTTCCGGTGAAACTACAAATACTACTGAACGTCTTAAGCGTCATCAAAATAGTTCTATTGTAAGTTCTTTAACTATAAAAGAAAATTCAATAAAAACGAATTCGACACAGGTACAAAATCATGAAAAATCTATCAAAACAGTTACGGTTAAAGAAAATGAAGAAGCAGCAAGTGTTGTAGAAACAAACATTAAAGGATAAACTACAACCACTGTCGTTAACTCTAAGTCTCATTCATCAACAGATGCGCTACCGCAAGCAGGTGAAACCTCTAATAAGGGATTAATTATTGCTGGAATTATGACGGTCCTTTCATCCCTAGGATTTGGAGCCTCTGAATTAAGACGTCGACGTTAGTTGTGTTAATGTATAAAGTATTTAAAACTACACATATTCTGGAATTTTAATTAGTTCCAAATATTTTTAAGCGATTCTACCTTATGGCGGAATCGCTTATTTTTTGTTAATTTTTGATACTAAAGATGTAAAAATAGCTGCCGTTTGTTTGATATTGGAATAATAAAATTTAATTAATTATTTACAATATTTAGATATTTTAAATAATTAACAATATTACTAAAATTTATTTCATATAACTTGAGAATTGCTAAATTTATGTGTCTTTACAAGCATATTGTTATACAATTCTCATGTTGACATAATAGAGGAAAGGTGAGTTGAAAGTGAAGTATAAGATGTACAAAGCTAAAAGATCTTGGAAGATTGCGCCTGTTTTAGCTACAGGACTACTAGGAGGCATTATTGCTAGCGAACAAAATGTATCTGCTGACACGGCGGTAAATGCTAGTTCGGTTAATTCTAATACAATTTCAAATAGTGATTCTACAAGTGCAAGTGCTTCGATTCATTCATCAACCATAGCAGTCAGACGTCACAAAACGTTGTATCACCCAGTCCTAGTGCATCTAGTAGTACAAGCGTAAGAAGTGAGGCAAATAATAAACCTGTTAATTTTTATGCAGCTTCAAGTTCAGTACAAAGCACATCTAAGACTGGAACTAGCCAAAAACCTAGTACAATGACAAATTCATTATCGTCATATAACTATGCACCAGTTAAGACTCATAGTAATTCTCTTTCTCAGCAAATGAGTCAAGGAATTCAAGATCATCAGTCAGTTGATTCTCAAACTGCATCTCATGTAGGATTAAACGATAATGGACAAAAAATTGCTCAAGCAGCAGGATTAGATATCAACAACCTTAATGCAAATGAAATTAATGCTTTAAATCATGCGACTTATACAGGTCAATCTTATAATGGTCAAATGACATACAATGAGTATCATCCATTTGTACAAGATGTGGTAGATGAAAAGAAGCAGTATGCAATTCCTCAATTTGATCCTAATAAAATAGAAAACTTACCGGCTGCAACCACAGAAGATGCTGAAACTGGTAAGATAGAAGCGTTAGATATTTGGGATTCGTGGCCCGTGGTTAAAGCAGAAACGAGTGTTCCAGTTAATTATCATGGATATCAATTAGTGATTGGAATGATGGGACGCCATGAAGATTGGGATGATGGTCACTTGTACTTGCTTTACAGCAAATATTGTGATGATAACTTTAACGATTGGAAAGTTGCTGGTCCAATTTTTGGGTATAATGCTAGTGATCAATATCAACAATGGTCAGGATCTGCAACTGTTAACCCTGATGGGTCAATTCAGTTATACTATACTTTTGACGATCATACAGATGGGAATAATGACCAACAATTAGCAACTGCAACAATTGATTTAAATTACGGTCCAGACGGAATTACAATTAAAGATGTCCGTAATAACAAAGTTTTATTCAAAAGCGATGGCTATTATTACCAAACATATAACCAATGGAAAAACGGGAGTGATTCCTCAGCCGATGACTATTGTTTACGTGATCCACACGTGATTGAAATTAACGGGAAACGTTACCTTGTATTCGAAGGAAACACCGGGACGTATAATTACCAAAGCCCAGACCAGATTTATAATTTAAACAATTATGGTGGCAGTTCTATTAGTGAAGATGTTCAGGATATGTTTAAGATTGTCAATAATCCTACTGTATATAAGAAAAGTGCACTTGCTAATGCATGTATTGGATTAATGGAGCTTGGTGGTAATTTAGAAGATCCAGCAATTAGTAAATTGTACGCTCCAATTGTTTCAACAACACTTGTTAGCGATGAAATTGAACGTCCTGTAATCGTTCCAATCGATGGCAAATATTATTTATTTGTTGATACACGTTTAAATCGTGGGATTATGAATGAACAGAATAATGAAGCAAATAGTAAGATCGGCGATAATGTTGGAATGCTCGGCTTTGTTGCTGATAGCATTGATGGAAATTATGTTCCATTAAATGGAGATGGAACGGTATTAACGGCTTCTACGTCGTCTAAATCACGAACGTCTGAATATTCATGGTATGCGGTTCCAATGCCAAATAAACAAGGTGATAATAGTCGTTATATTTTAATTACGGCATATATGCCAAATCGTAACGAAGCAGCTGGTTCAGGTAAAAATGCCACATGGGGACCAAGCTTTGTGGTAAAAATTAACCCAGATGGTACAACTGAAGTCTTAGATGGTTCCGTAACTAATCAGCAAGGGATTTGGCATGAGCCTTGTCATTTGAGTGAAGTATTCCAAAACTATCCAAAAGCAAGTAGCGTTCAACAAGTAGATGATAATAACCACTTGAATTCAAATCAAAATAGCAAGAATATGGCACAATTTCAGTCTTCACTAAGAGGAATGAGTGGTCACCACCTAAATCAGATGGCGTATGCTAGTGATGTTAGCGGAAATGCAAGTAAGAGTAATTTGGACAGATCAGAAAGTGATTTGGAAGAAGTATCTATGTCAAATATTGGCGGCAAGACGACTTCAATTAATTTTAAACGGTCTAAGTTTAATAAGATAGACCAACAGGCCCTTCCTCAAACTGGTGAAGCCAGAAATACTCAAAGAAATGGAATTATTGGTCTTGCTTGCGCAGGACTTGCAGCTGCTATTGCAGGTCTTGGATTTGGATATAAACGTAAGCATTAGTTTTGTTTATAATAACAATTGTTGTTTATATGTAAAAAATATATTAACTGATATTTCGTAGTCTAGTAGAGACTGAGTTTAAATTGAACTTGGTCTCTTTTTTATTCGGGCGTACATTGTTAACTAATATGTAATGTTTAATATCAAAGACATTTTACCGAAATTTTGGATTTTTGATAAGTTTTAGGTGAAAGTATATTTGTGATTTATTTCAGATGAATTATTAGTGCATATATTTGATTTAATTTTAATTATTCTCTTGACCTTGTTGGATTAAGTTGGTAAACTATAGAAGTTGTCAGTTGAGGCAAATTAAATTATTTTGAATTTCTTGTTGACTTACTTATTTCAAAATGTTACCATCAAATAGTTGTCTTTTGACAAAGAAGTTGTAGGTCTTTGAAAACTGAATAATGTTTCGACACACAAATGTGCAGGACAATTCATGAAAATGAATGCAATAACATTTGCGAGGTCAATTCGCTAGTAATTACGAGTCACAAACTTATAAATTGAGAGTTTGATCCTGGCTCAGGACGAACGC
>JADIMP010000021.1 GCA_017694665.1 Candidatus Gallilactobacillus intestinavium | reverse complement strand
GATAAAATTAATCCTAAAGCAGCAATTACTCCACCTATATACCAAGTTCCATTATTAGCATTAGCTCCTATCCAAGTAGCCATTTCGTCCCAAAAACTCATCATATGTTGTTTTTGTTGCATAATTTATTTCTCCTATTTTTAATATTCGTATTTTTAATAAATTTAAAACATAACAAGATATATAATAATATAATTATTAATAAAAAACGACTATTATTTTCAATTAATTATAAAAACGTTCAGTATATTGTTGCGCAAAAAAATAAGCCTAAAATAATTTAGGCTTATTTTTTATTATTTATCAGTTTTCTTAACTGGTTTCTTTAAAATCACAAAGAATATTAAAGAAATAATTACCATTACTAACAATACCCAATTAGTTAACATAAAGTTTTGAGTAAGCTTTACACCACTTGAAAGAGTAACTGTTGCTGGATTTAAAGGATTTCCTGAAGCAGTTAAGAATCCAACAATAATAGCTCCTAATCCAAATGATTGATAAATAATGGAATAATTTGTAGAAGTATCACGTAATCCAAAGTAATCAGAAACAAATGTTGGGAATACAGTAATATTTCCACCGAAACAAAAGGCCATAGCAATAACAACTACGTACATTAAAGCAAGATTCATATGACCAGGTTTAATGACAAGTAATGATATAACAGCTAATAATTGAATGATAAATGTTATGAAAAATACTGGTTTTCTACCTGTATGATCAGATACCCAACCCATAACAAAACGACCTATAGTGTTAGCGATTGCAACTATAGCAACAAAATCAGTAGCTGTTCCTGTATTAATCCAAGAAGCAAAATTAGAAGCAGGTTGTGTCCAAGCAGATGCTAATCTGATTACTGCACCACCAACCAAAGCCATAAACATAACTGCAGTAGTTAAACAGAAAATCATCATGTAAGCTTGAGGTGTGCGCATCATTTCTGAAGGAGAAAAATCATTAGAATCGTCTGTAACTTTAACATCTGTATCTTTCTCCTTGTTAACAGGAGCATCTTTTAACATGAAAGATCCAACTAAAGCTAATACTAAAGCTATAATTCCCCACCAGAGAATAACACGATTAATGTTATTACCATTAACTGCACCATTACCACCAGCAACAAATTTATCAATATATTTAAAAATAAAAGATCCTAATCCATAACCAGCAACACAAATACCAGAAATTAATCCTTTTTTATTTGGGAACCATTGAATAGCATTAGTTAAAGTTGTTAAATACATAACACCATTCATAGCTCCTAATAAAAGACCACCAAAAATCCAAAGTTCCCAAATAGAAGAACCCTTATGAATCGTCATTAATGCAAAAATAGCAGCTCCAAAGATAATAGAACTAATAATATTAACTATTTTAACACCATATTTTTTAGCTAAAGGAACTCCTACCAATGTTCCTAATGCCAAAAATAACATTCCTAATGTAAAAGTAAAACTAGTTGACGCTGCAGGATATCCTCCTACAACCTTCTTAATACCATCAACTACCTTTAAAACACCACCAGTTTTCATCATAAAGCCATTATTAAATAAAGCCCATGCATAAAAAGAACCAGCAGAAATTTGAACTAACACAGTTCCTAGAATAACAAGCCAGTTTGATTGTTTGCTATCCGTATCCATAAATATCCCTCTTTCCTATCTATAAAAATAAAGCATAATAATTGCTCATGCTCATTGTATCACATTATTTATTAATATTGGTATATATTAATTATCTATAATTTAAAAAATATTTTATATACTAAAGCTCCACATATAGCTCCAAAAATTGGAGCCACTATTGGAATTAAACTATAATCCCAATGAGAACTTCCTTTTTGCCTTAATGGAATCAAAGCATGTACTATACGTGGCCCTAAATCTCTAGCCGGGTTTAAAGCAGGACCAGTTGTTCCTCCTAAAGACAAAACTAACATCATAATTAAAAAGCCAACTCCAATATTAGCAATATCGATACTTTGATGGAAAAACATTCCTCTATACAACCCCAAAGCACAAAACATTAAGATAAACGTTCCTATAAATTCAGAAAAAAATCCACTAATCTTGTTGTTATTAACTTCATTAGTAGAAAAACTACCAAAAATAATATTCACATCTTCAGTATTTTTATATAAATTCCAATACATTAACACAATAATTAATTGCCCAATTATGGCTCCTAATAATTGAGCAATAATGTAAGGTACAACATTACTCCAAGGAAAAATCCCAGTTATTGCTTGAGCAATTGTTACTGCCGGATTTAAATGATTACCAGAAATCGATCCAAACATCATTGCAGGAATCATAACACCACATCCATAACCAATAGCTATACTTAACCAGCCTATCGAACTACGGCCAGTCAATTTTTCATTTCCTTTAGCTCCTTTTAACATACAATTAGCTATTGCTCCGTTACCAAATAAAATCAAAATCATTGTTCCAAAAAACTCAGCTACTACTCTAGTAACCAACGGTTCGTTCATCTCAATATCCTCCTGATAAATTTTATATATTAATTATCTCTAATTAACGCAAATGTGTAAATAAAAAATTATAATATTAATAAGTTTTTTCATATTATTAATATAATTAAAAAGGCTGAGTAATTATTACTCAGCCTTTTTCATATTTCGTTTTATCAAAAATAAAAAGCCTCTTAAATTAAAGAGGCTTTTCACAAATAAAATTATCCAATTTTAATTGCTCCAGTACATGTCATAACAATCGCAACAATTCCTAAAATAACTAAAATTGCCATAGCAACTTTTTCACCAGTAGTAATTTTGTGATTATGTTCTTTACATGCTGCAACATAAAAGAAGAATCCAGGAATAAATGCAACAGTTAATAGAAGCATATCTTGCCATCCTGATAATACTGCAGCTAACACTTCAAATCCGGCACAAATAATACCAACAAAGAATTGCCACCATTCCTTATTCTGATATGAATACTTAATTTGATAAGCACCTACTAAGAAATAGGAAACTAAAATAGCTGCGGCAGCTAATGTTGATGCAAAGTTATATGCTGATTGTGTAAATAACATTGAAAATAGGAACAATGTTTGAAGAACAGCAGTAATTATTAATGATGTTTGAGGAGCCTTTTTCTTATTTAATTTTGACCATGAAGATGGTAATGTTTTATCTTCAGCCATTAAAGAAGTTGTTTCTGCAGGTAACATAGTCCATGATAACCAAGAACCAATTGTAGAAATAATAACACCCACACTAATAATAATTGCAGCCCACTTACCAATAGCTAATTTTAAAATTGCTCCCATAGCAGGTTGAGCAGCATTAGCAATTTGATGTTGTGTTAATACACCATATGGAAGAATTGATGCTAATACATAAATAACTACTAAAGCAACAAATCCCATCATTGTCGCTTTTTGAGCAGATTTTCTTGAACTAGCACGACTTGATAAAACAGAAGCACCTTCAACACCAATAAATACCCACATAATGCTCATTACACTAGCTTTAACTTGTCCAAATACTGATCCTGAAGCTCCATGAGCAGCTACATTAGAAGCAAAATTAGTCCAGAAATGCTCCGTAAATATGCCAGCTTTAAAACTAATTGCTACTAAAATGATAAACATAAATAAAGGAATAACTTTACAAATAGTAACTATAGTATTAATAAAACTAGCACTTTCAACACCATTATTAACTAAAATAGTTAATAACCAAACAAAAATAACTGCGGCAATAATAGATGGTAAATTCTGTCCACCTTTAAAAATTGAAAAGAAATTACCAAAAGCAGCCATTAAGAAAGTAGCAAAGGCAAGATTTCCAATCCATGCAGAAATCCAATAAGTCCATCCACTCATGAATTCTCCTAATGGGCCACAAGCTTCCTTAGCATATCCAAATAATCCAGATTTAATATCTGGTCTTTTTTCAGATAAATTATTTAAGGAAAGAACTAATGCTAAGACTCCAATACCACAAAATAACCAAGCTAATAATGCTGGTCCTGGAGCACTTACAGATGCCAATTGAGATGGCAATCCAAAAATTCCGGTTCCTATACACGAACTAACAATTAAAGCAGTTAGCGCAAAGGTACCAATTCCTTTTTTATTATCATTATCCATGATAAAACCTCCAAAATATTAATTAAATAATTGCTAAAAGTTTAATAATACCAATGTATTATTAAACAAAAAAAGCAATGGAAATATAATCGAAGTGTTATTCGAAAATAATTTCCATTGCTTAAAATTTTAAAATTTCGACATTACTTCGAAATAATAGTTCCAACATCACCTTCAACTAATTTATCAACATTATCCAATGATGTTATTATTGCACGTCCGTTTGTTTGTTCAACAAAGCTGATAGCTGCTTGAACTTTAGGTAACATACTACCTTTTGCAAATTGACCTTCATCAATATACTTTTCTAATTCAGCTATTGAGACGTTCTCAAGTTTCTTTTGATCTGGTTTATTAAAGTTTACATAAACATTATCTACAGCAGTTAAAATAATTAACTCATCTGCATTAACATTTTCTGCTAACTTAGCTGCACTAAAATCTTTATCAATAACAGCTTCAACACCTTTAAATTCACCATTGCTTTGTTTAACAACAGGAATTCCACCACCGCCAGAAACAATTGGAATCATTTTATTTTTTAACATCAACTCTGCTACAGGAGCTTCTGTTATCTTGATTGGTTTTGGTGATGGTACAACACGTCTGTATCCACGCCCTGCATCTTCAACAAATACATAATCAGGATGTGCAGCTTTTTCATTGTCTGCCTCTTCTTTAGAATAAAATGGTCCAATTGGTTTTGAAGGATCATTAAAAGCTGGATCATCATCACTCACTTGTGTTTGAGTCACAATAGTCGCAACATTTTTATCTATTCCTTCTTTAGACAAAACTTCGTCTAAACCTTTTTGCATCCAGTATCCAATACTACCTTCTGTCATAGCACCAGTAGTATCTAAAGGCATTGCTGGATTCCCTTTAGAACTACCATTAACTTGTTGCAAAAGAAGGTTACCAACTTGAGGCCCATTTCCATGAGTAATAACAAGTTCATCACCTGCTTTTACAAACTGAGCTAATGTATTCATTGTTTTCTTAACAGATGCCATTTGAGAAGATGCCGTTCCATCTTCAGTAACAATAGCGTTTCCACCAAGAGCTACAACGATACGCTTCGACATATTATTCTATTCTCCAATCCTATTTTTCGTAATCTGCATGTACAGTTGGGATAAATAAATCTCCTAATGTAGCTGCCATAATAGCTTTGATTGAATGCATACGATTTTCTGCTTCTTCAAATTGCCATGCATACTTAGAACGGAATACTTCATCAGTAACTTCCATTTCATCTAAGCCATATTTTTCTTTCATTTCTTTACCATACTTAGTATTTGTGTCATGGAATGCTGGTAAACAATCCATAAAGATAATCTCATCATCTGGCATGCCAGCTAATTTAAACATATCCATATTGATTTGATAAGGTTTCAATAACTTAATACGATCTGCCCAGTTATTTTCACCCATTGATACCCAAACATCTCCATAGATAACGTTTGTACCTTTAACACCTTCTTCAAGGTCATCAGTAATAGTGAACTTAGCTCCTGATTTTTCACATGCTTTTTTAGCTAATTCAACAACATCATCAGCTGGGAATAAGCTCTTAGGAGTAAGTAAGCGAACATTAATACCAACAATAGATCCAGCAACTAATAAACTGTTTGCCATATTGTTACGTCCGTCACCAACATAAGTTAAATCGATTCCTTTTAAATGACCAAATTTTTCTTTAATAGTCATAAAATCAGCAATCATTTGTGTTGGGTGCCATTTATCACTCAAACCATTCCAAACTGGAACTCCAGCTTTATCAGCTAATTCTTCTACATCAGCTTGAGCAAATCCACGATATTCAATACCATCAAAGAAGTTACCTAAAACAATAGCAGTATCTTCAATAGATTCTTTATTACCTAATTGCATGTCAGCTGGACTCATAAATTCAGCACTAGCACCTAAATCATGTGAAGCAACAACAAATGAAGAACGAGTACGTGTTGATGTCTTTTCAAATAAAAGTGCTATATTCTTTCCTTCAAGATAATGATGAGGAATACCATGCTTCTTCATGTATTTTAAATGTTCACCAAAATCTACTAAATAATTAATTTCATCAGCTGTGAAATCTTTCATAGCTAATAAACTACGTCCTTGAAATGGGTTTTTAATTTCATTCATAATTATATCCTCTTCCTTTTATTAAAATATTAAATGTCTTCACGAACAATTGGACAAGACATACAACGTGGGCCTCCACGTCCACGTGATAATTCACTTGAACGAACTTCATGTACTAATATTCCATGTTTGCGAAGCATATCATTTGATACATAATTACGGTTATATGTAACAACTTCGCCAGGTGCAATTGCTAATGTATTTGATCCATCATTCCATTGCTCACGTGGAGCTACAATAGGATCACCATTACCAGTTGGGATTAAATCAATATCATCTTTATTAAGAGCTTTCTTTAATACTGATTTCAAATCTGTTTCATGGTTTATTTCAATTTCACCGTCTTTACCTGGATGTAAGATGTAAGTATCTACTTGTCCGTCTCCATCTAAAATAGCTGGATGAACTGTAAATTTATCATAATCAATCATGGTAAATACAGTGTCTAAATGCATCATTGCGTGATTATGTGGAATCATAATTGCAATAACAGTATCATAGTTAGAATCTTTAAATAAGTTTCTAGCAATGTCTTCAATTGCATCTGCAGATGTTCTTTGAGAAATACCTATAGCAAATACGTGGTCACTAAGTACCAACTCATCTCCACCTTCAATACGAGTATCATGATTACGATCACGCCATACATGAACACCTTTATTAGCAAAACGGTTATGATATTTCACAATATATTCCATAAACATAGATTCACGACGACGAGCCGCAAAAGTCATATGATTTATAGAAATTCCATCACCAATTGATGCTTGTGGATCACGTGTAAAGTAAACATTTGGCATTGGATCCATCAAAAATGGATAATCAGAATCTTCAGCAATCTCAGTAAGTGTAGTTAATTTGATATCAATATCATCCTTACGTACACCTGCAATGATCTTAGATACCATATCCAATGAATTCATACTTAATAAGTATTCTTTCAAAGCATCATGAATCTTTCCTGCTGCATAACCAGATTCTGATAACATTTGTTCAATAAATTGATCTTTAATTGCAGAATCTTGATCTAAAGTTTCAGCAAGTAATTTTTCAACATAAAGAACTTCAATACCTTGCTCGCGAAGAGTATCAGCAAAATTATCGTGTTCTTCTTGAGCAATTGGTAAATATGGAATATCATCAAACAACAATCTAGGCATAGTATCAGGCGTTATATTTTCTACCTCATGCCCTGGTCGATGTAACATGACAGTCTTAAGTTTTCCAATTTCTGAAGTTACATGAATTGGACTTGTCATTAATAACCACTCCTTAAATCACTTTTTAATTATGATAATCATAATTACATTGTTATTATAAACGAATTAATTAAAAACATTAAGTAAATAATCTTATTTTTTAAATAAAACGCTAATAATTAATTTCATTTACAATACATATGCATTATAAACTCTAACTTTATCAATGTGAAGTGCTTTACAATATTTTTTGAAATATTAAAAAAAGAGAACACATAACCATGTTCTCTCTTTTAAAAAATTAATTATTTAAAATTCTTATTAAATAATTCATCTACTGGCAAATTATTATGTATTCTAATAATTGCATCACTTAATAAATTAGCAACAGATACTATGGCTAATTTATCAATTAACTTATCTTTAGATAATAGAATTGAATCTGTAATCACTACTTTATTTATACGAGAACTATCTATCTTCTGTATTGAATTGCCAGAAAATACAGCATGTGTTGCTGCCGCATAAACTTTATTAACTCCCGCATTTTTCAATACATCTGCACTACATACAACCCTATTAGCCGTATCTATCATATCATCAATTATGATTGCATTTTTATTTTTAACGTCTCCAATAATTGCTTGGTTAGAATTTTGATCTATTTCTTTTCTATTATCTATGATAGCTATAGGTGCTCCTATTAATTCAGCAAAATTTCTTGCTCTAGAAACACTAGAATGATCTGGAGATACCACTACAATATCATTAAGTAAATCATGTTCATAAAAATAATGAGCAAGTAATGGTGCTGCTAATAAATGATCTACCGGGATATTAAAGAATCCCTGGACTTGATTAGCATGTAAATCCAATGTTAATACTCTGTCTACATTAACCATTTGTAAAAAATTAGCCAATAATTTAGCAGTAATCGGTTCACGCGCACGAGTTTTCCTATCAGCTCTAGCATATCCATAATAAGGAATAACAACATTGACTTCCTTAGCGCTCGCTCTGCGAAGAGCATCCACCATAATCATTAATTCCATAAAAGAATTGTTAACTGGATCACTTATTGATTGAATGATGTACACTTCACAGCCACGTACACTCTCATCAACAGTTAAGGCTATTTCTCCATCAGCAAAAGTTTTAACCGTTGCAGGAGATAATTTAACATCCATATGCTTGGCTATTTTTTCTGCCAATGGTCGATTAGAATTTAATGCAAATAATTTAATATTATCTTGTACCAAGACAACTTCTTCCTCCAAATAAACACAATGTAATTATTTTATCATTTCTGTAGTTCCTTTAAAATCTTTAGGAGTTACATTATCCATTCCAATCATGGGATCTATTTTTAGACTACTTAATAAATCATGAGTTAATATATATCGACATTCATCTTGATTTTCGTTAGTTTTATTAAATAAATCTGTAATTCTATCAATCAAAGTAGTATTTCTATTCAATGATTGATTTTGGACCGCTATTTCATAGGCAGACGGATCCCCTAATAAAATTAACATTTTTTCCGCTCGTGTAATTGCTGTATAAAGAAGATTACGTTTTAACATTATCGAAAATTGTTTTACTAAAGGAAGTATAATCAATTTAAATTGCGATCCTTGAGCTTTATGTATCGATATACAATACGCCAATTTTAACTTATCTAAATCATTTTTATTATAAGTGACTTCTAGACCATCAAAATCAACTATTAGTTTTACATTAGAAGTATCTTCATTTTCAATACTGATAATCTTCCCAATATCGCCATTAAAAACACCTTTATTAGGATCATTAACCAGTTGAATTACACGATCTCCTATATAACTAAATTGACCAGATAATTTTACTTTTTTACTTTTTTCATTAATATTAGAATTTATTTTTTTTTGCAAAATTATGTTTAAATTATCTATTCCAGCTTTACCTCTATACATAGGAGATAATAACTGTATATCATCACCTTTAATATTTTTTCTATAAGCAATATTTACAACTTGCTGAATGATATCAGAAATCTGATTTTCATTTGCCATGATAAAACTTCTATCAGATTGCTTTTCTAAAAAATTATCTGGTAACTTTCCTTCCTTAACATCATGAGCTAAAGAAATAATAGATGAATCATTATCTTGGCGATAAATTTTTTTAAGTTTAACTTGAGGAAAACATTTGCTCTTAAGTAAATCAGAAAATACTTGACCAGGACCTACAGAAGGAAGTTGATCTTCATCTCCAACTAATAACACATGAATGTTATTAGAAATAGCAGTTAATAAATACTCAAATAAAATATCATCTACCATAGACATTTCGTCTATTATTAATAATCTACAATTAATATTTTTAATATTAAAAGAATCTAAAGAATTAATGCCATCGTCTTTAGTTAAGCCCAATAATTTATGAATTGTACATGCTGGTAAATCTGTAATTTCCTTCATTCTTTTAGCTGCTCTTCCAGTGGGAGCTGCTAATATGATTGGGAATTCTCCATCAGAGTATTCATTTATATCTAAAGAAAAATGAGATAATTTTGCATAAGTTTGCACAATTCCATTAATGATAGTAGTTTTGCCAGTCCCTGGTCCTCCCGTAAGTAATAAAATAGGATTGTTTAAACACTTTTTAATAGCTTCTATTTGCACTTCATCAAATGCAACCTTGTTATTTTTAGATACATCTCTTATCACTTTATCAATATCAGCATTATCAAATTTATCAACTTTATAGTTGGTTATTCTTTTTAAATGTTCTGCTATTTTTAATTCACTATCATAAAAAGATCTTAAATAAACGTGATTATTTTCTAAAATTAATTCTTGATTAGATGCTAAATAGGTAACTGCTTTACTGACTAAATCATTAGTAATTTTTATATCAGAATAACGATCTAATAAATCTACTACCATTTGATATAACTTAGAGATATCAATAAAAATATTTCCAGATTTAAAAACATAATTACTTAAAGTTGTTAAAATTGCAGAAGATAATCTTTCCATACTATCTTCTGAAAAATTTAATTTCTTAGCTATTTTATCAGCTTTTAAAAATCCAATTCCCTTAATATCCTTCACTAACTGATAAGGATTACTTTTGATAATATCTAAAGCTTTATCACGATATTTTTTATAAATTAAATTAATATGCTTTTGATTAAAACCATACTTACTCAAAGTTACCAATAATTTATCATTTATATAGTTATCATTTAATGTATCTATTAAATTTTGTTTAACTGTTTTTTTCAAGCCAAGATTATCAAGCACACTAGAATCGTTTATTATCTTATCTATCGCATTAATACCTAAATTATCAACTATTCTTTTCGCAGTTTTTTTACCAATACCAACAAATTTTTCACCAGAAAAATAATTAACTAATCCACTTTCGGTGTCATCTTTAACTAACTTATAATTAGCAACTGAAAACTGTTTCCCATATTTAGGATGATTAACTAAATTACCATAAAAATAATACTCAGAATCTAAATCTAAAGTTCCAAACGAACCAGTTATCACAATATTTTTATTATTAATATCCAAGTTTGACTCTGTAATATTTATTAATCCAACCTTATAAAATGAATCTGAACTTTCATAATAAATGCTTTTAACTTTCCCTTTTACATAATCGCTCATATCATTTAAGGATGTTTGCTGCATAATCTTAAATCCCTTTGTTATTAAGAAATTTCCCTAAATCATTAATTAAGTTTATTTTCCTGTTAACATAACTTATATCTAATTTTTTTGCCTTTTTTATATAAACTTTTGAGTCATCAATATTATTTTTTAATTTATATAAAAGAGACATATTTAAATATAATTTAGCAGTTTTTTTAAAACATAAAGCTTTTTTATAAAAGTAAATAGATTTATCAAAATCTCCTTCAGACAAATAAATATCACCCAATAATTCTAAAATATCTGGATCATTTTTTTTCTTCTCATAAACCAGATTTGCAAAACTAATAGCACGTTTATATTGTTTTAATTGCAAATATATTTGAGCTAGAAGTTGAAAAGAATCAACTTGTAATTTTTTATCCGTTACTCTTAATAAAAACGCAATAGCTCTATTGTAATCTGACAAAATATAATATAAATTTCCTAAACCAAAATTAAATGTATTTAAAGCATTATTGTTGTTTTCAAATAATTTAATAGATTTTAATAATAATTCTTCTGCTTGATCATAATCATGTAATTCTACTAAAACAACTGACAGATTATAATAGTTGTGATAATTATCAGGATTTTTATCTATTCTATCTATTAATTTAGCTACTAGTTGATTTGTATTTGTACTATTCATAGTTGATCTAAATAAGATGTAATATTTTTCTTTATTAACTTAAAACTTTTGCCCTGGTTTAAGGTTTCTAAAATAGTTGTACTTCCATGTAACAAACTTTCATGCGACCTTAATTCACATAAAGATTTTCCTAATAAAAAATTTATTGCCGCATTTAATGCAGCACCATGAGACACTATTAATACATTATCATTAACGTTAATATGTTGCTTTACTATTTGATAAATTATACTCGACATTCTTTTAATAACATCCTGAAAAGTTTCACCGCCTACTTTTTTATTAGAATATTTTTCAGCATGTCTATGTAAACCATCATATTCATTAGGATATTGTCTTTTTACATCATCAAATTTCATTCCTTCGATCTTTCCAAAATCAAATTCTTTTAATCTTGAATCTAATGTCATAGGTATTTTTTGATGCAAATTAGAAATCAATTCTGTAGAAGTAACTACTGCTCTATGTATAGGACTAGAGTATAAATGAACAAACCTTATATTCATTAAATAATTAGCTAATCTTCTAATATCATTGTAACTACTTTCAAGTAATGGAGAATCTTGATTAGCTCCTTGATATATCCCCATATTATTCCATTTTGTTTTACCATGTCGAATAAAATAAAGTTTAGTCATGTTGAATACCTAATTGATTATACATACTGTAATTCCTTGTTATTTTTAAAAACTTTATTAATAGTTGCACTTCCCAAACAAACATCTCCATCATAGAAAACAACCTTTTGACCAGGAGTTACTGCCCTTACAGGTTCAGAAAATTCAACTTTAACTGTTTGATCACTATTATTAGGATAAACAGTAACAGGAATATCTTTCTGCCTATATCTAAACTTAGCTGTTACATTGTTTAAAACTTCACTATCAATAAAATTAATCCAGCTTAACTCAGTACCATATAAACTAGTAGATAATAAATACGGATTATTAAATCCTTGTCCAACGTATAAAATATTTTTAGAAAGATCTTTACCTACTACAAACCAAGGATCATCATCCTTCTTTTGTCCCCCAATACCTAAGCCTCTTCTTTGACCAATAGTATAATTCATTAATCCGTAATGTGTTCCCATTACTTTACCATCTAATGTCATCATTTTCCCTTCTTTAGCAGGCAAATAATGATTTAGAAAACCCTTCCAATTCTTCTCTCCAATAAAACATATTCCCACTGAATCTTTTTTACCTGCAGTGGCTAATCCATATTTTTTCGCTATTTTTCTAACTTCAGGCTTAGTCAATTTTCCTAATGGAAATAACACTTTATTTAGTTGTTGAGAAGATAATTGACTCAAAAAATATGATTGATCTTTATTACTATCTAATCCACGTAATAACTCTGTTTTTCCATCATCAAAATGTCTTACTTGTGAATAATGACCTGTAGCAATATAATCAGCTCCCAATTTTAATGCGTAATTTAAAAAAGCTTTAAATTTAATTTCCTTATTACATAAAACATCAGGATTAGGAGTTCTTCCTTCTTTATACTCATCTAAAAAATATGTGAATACATTATCCCAATATTCTTTTTCAAAATTTACAGAATAATATGGAATTCCAATTTCATTTGCAACTTTGGCTACATCTTTATAATCCTCAGTAGCGGTACAAACTCCATTTTCATCTGTATCATCCCAATTTTTCATAAAGACACCAATTACATCATAACCTTGTTGTTTCAATAAAAGAGCTGTTACAGATGAATCTACTCCTCCACTCATTCCTACAACAACACGTTTTTTAATCGACATAAACTATTCCTCAATTCTTTTTAATATTTCTCTATCAATTAACTCATTAATTTGATAATTATATTGTTCAATTAATAAATCAGCATCTTTATGAGTAAAAATATTTATCTCAGAATTACCACTAGAGCTAACATTATTCATTTTAAATCCGTCTAAAGATTTATTAACTAAGATTTTAAACTTAATAGAATGATTTATTCCTTTATCTGGTTCCAAAGATCGTTCTAACAAAAATCCACCAGCATTTGTCAAAATAAAACCAACATCTCTTAAAGAATATTTTTTTATATTATTACTTAATTCGTATTTATTGACATCTCCTAATACAGAACATTCTTTTAAAAAAGCCATATTAATTCATCCTTTTAATTTATTTATAACTTCTAAAAATACATCCAAAAAATTGTCTATTTCATTATTAGTTGTTTGTTTACCAAAACTAATTCTAACTGATTGTTGAATTCTATCTACATTTCCATACATCGACATTAATACATGACTAGGTTGTAAATTACCAGCTGTGCAAGCAGATCCAGCAGAAATTTCAACACCTGCCAAGTCTAAATTTGTTAGTAATACATCAGAACTAATACCTTTAATCCATAAATTCAATATATGTGCTAAAGAATTATCAAGTGTTCCATTAACTTCAAAAGATACATTATTAGATCTTAAAAAATTGATGATTTTTTGTTTATACTCAACAAATTTTAATCGATACTGTTTTTTAACATCATCAGTTAAATCTTTAACAGCAACAGAAAATCCAACAATAGCTGGTACATTTTCAGTCCCTGCTCTGCGTTTATTTTCTTGTTCTCCTCCCTTTAATAAACTTACAAATTTAATTCCTTTTCTACAAAATAAAAAGCCCAATTGTTTAGGTCCCCCTATTTTATGAGCAGAAACAGACAATAAATCTATATTATTTTCATTAACATCAATTTTTTCTGTACCATATGCTTGAACAGCGTCAACATGAAACAATGCTTGATGGTTGGATAATAATTGACCTATTTCTTTAATAGGCAATTTTGTCCCAACTTCATTATTACCATACATAATAGAAACTAAAATTGTTTTACTATCTAATTCATTTTTAAAATCATTTAAGTCTATTTGCCCATATTCATTAACTGGCAAATAAACAACATTAAATCCATTTTTTTCTAACCATTTCATAGGTTCTAAAACTGACTCATGTTCAATCGATGTAGTAATAATTTTATTCCCTTTATTTTTATTCTCCAAAGCTGTTTGAATAATTGCTGTATTATTGCTTTCTGTTCCACCAGATGTAAAAATTATTTCATTTTCTTTAGCTCCAATACTATCAGCAATAATTTGTCTAGACTTGTCTAATTGAGCATATGCTTTTCTACCAACCTCATGTAAAGAACTAGCATTTCCATAATTATCCAACATTTGCTTATTCATAGCATCAATTACATCTTTATTCATTGGAGTTGTAGCAGCATTATCTAAATAAATAGTCATAATAATTACTTCTCCTTAAAGGTACAATTACTTATTAAATCCAATAAAACTTGAGCAGATTTTCTTCCAGCATCAACAATAAACTGATCAAAATTATCATTTGCAGATTCATCACCATTATCACTAATAGCTCTAATAACTAAATAAGGAACATTAAATTTAGTAGCCACCTGTCCCACAGCAGCACCTTCCATTTCACAACTTAACGCATCAGGAAAATTATTTTTAATCGTATTAATCATTTTTTTACTACTAACAAATGAATCACCACTAACTATCAAACCAACATGATATGGAATTTTATTAATGCTTAAAGATGCCTCTATTCTATCAATCCATTCATTAGAAGCTTTAAAAAATAGTTTTTCCTGTGGTAACTGTCCTACTCTGTAACCGGCAGCGGTTGCATCAACATCCCAATAAGCTGTTTTATTAGAAATAACCACATCTCCAATTTTTAATGAACCCCCAATACCTGCTGCAGAACCACTATTAATAACAACATCTACCTTAAATAAAGAAATTAACAAACCAGTAGAAAGACCAGCTGATACTTTGCCTATTCCAGATTGAGTTAAAACAACATTTACATTATTTATTGTTCCTAAATAAAAAGTAATATCTCCTACTTTTTTTTCGCATTTATTTTCTAAATTAATTAATAAAGTATGCAATTCTTCTTCCATTGCACATAATATTCCAAATTTCATAATAAATTAACCTACAAACCTTAATATTATAAATACTAAAATTATTAATAAAATTAAAGAAAAAATTATTCTATCCAATTTCTTTTTTAACTTATTTACTTTATCTTCTAAATTATTGAACTTAACATTCTCTCGAGTTTCAAATCCTTTTTCCTTAAATACACCATCATTAACTGCGTTATTTTTTCTATTAAATCGTTCTACACGAGATTGCCCTTTAATTATATTTGAAGATAAATCGTTGCCTTTACTTTCTTCATTGTTCATTTTTATTTCTCTTTCTCAAGTAACTCAAAATAATAAACTGCGGTAATAGTTTTACCATCTTTAATGTTACCTTGTTCAATCATTTTTAGTGCTTCTTTTATAGAGCATTCGAATAACTCTATATTCTCACCAAAATCTTTAGGCAGTTTATTATCTACTTTAACCAAATTTTTAGCAAAATAAAGTGTCATATATTCATCTGTAAACCCTGGAGACGTGTAGAAAGAACAAATCTTTTGTAAATCTTGTGATTCATAACCAATTTCTTCATTTAATTCTCTCAAAGCTGCTTCTCTAGGATTTTCATCTCTTTCATCTATTTTGCCAGCAGGAATTTCTACTATAACATCATTAATTGGGCTTCTCCATTGCTTTTCTAAAATAATTTTATTATCACTTGTTATTGGTAATATTGCTACAGCATCAGCATGTTTAACAATTTCTCTAGTAGCTAAACAACCATTAGGCAACTTAACTGTTAATTTTCTAACATTTAATAAATCGCCTTTATATTTTTCTTCATCAAAAACTAATTTTTCATTCAACTTCATTAAAATGGTCTCCTATTTTTTCTACATTAGCTGCTTGAAATCCTCTAATACCAATAACTTTTAAAAATTTTACTTTGCTACCAACAGATATTTTTTTATAACCATGTTTTTTTAAAGCTGAAAAATGAAAATATATATCTTCATTATTACTATTTATAAAGCCATATCCGTCTTTTTCATTAAAATTTTTAACTACACCATAGTTAAAATCATCACGCAATTTTGACATAATTCACCTAACAACTATTATATTAACAAATATTTTATCACCTAAAATAAAAATACAGTAGTTAACTAAACTACTGTATTAAATAAACTAATCTTCTAAACCATTAGATATTGTTTCAGGATATTCTTCCTTTACAATATCAGCACATCTAGAACATAAATTCTCATAAACGCCATTATCGCCAATATCTGTTTTAATCATTCTACAACGTTTACATACATCTCCATCAGCATGTTTTACCATAATTTTCATTGTGGAAAAATCATCAGCATCTTGTGGAGCGTTTTCTAAATTAGAAATATTTAAATTAGAAACAATTAATAATTGCGCAATATTAGCATTTAAATTATTAAGCATTTCTTTATCATCATCATTTACAAATAATGTTACAGATGCTTCCATTGGACGTCCAATAATTTTATTATTTCTAGCAGTTTCTAATGATTTTAAGACATTAGAACGCAAATTCATAAATTTATTCCAATTTTTTTCTAAATCAACATTCATCCAATCTTGTTCAAATTTTGGCATCTCAGATAACTGAACGAATTGTTCTTCTTCCTGCAAAAATTCCCAAACTTCTTCTGTAGTATGCGGAATAATTGGTGTTAACAATTTTGTTAATCTTACCAATATTTCATATATAACTGTTTGCATACTTCTTCTAGATACTGAATCTTTTTTATCAATATATAATATATCCTTAGAAATATCTAAATAAAATGAAGATAAATCGTTAGTTACAAACAACAATATCTTTTTATAAATATTGACAAAATCATAATTTTCATAAAATTTTTCTACATCTTGTACTAAATTATTTAATTTAATTAAAAGATATTTATCTAAACTAGATAAATCATCATATCTAACATAATCACTATTTACATCAAAATCATTTATATTAGCCAACATAAATCTAAAAGTATTTCTTAATTTACGATAACTTTCAGAGATTTGTTTAAAACTATCCATCGATACTTTCATATCCGCTGATGTGTCAGTAGATGCAACCCATAACCTTAAGATCTCTGCACCCATTTGTTTTACAATGTCATTAGGTGAAATAGTGTTTCCCAGAGATTTACTCATTTTCTTTCCATCTTTATCCAAAGTAAATCCTAAACTTTTTACCTCTTTATATGGTGCCATATTATTTGTGACTACAGAAGTTATTAAACTAGAATTAAACCACCCACGATATTGATCCGATCCTTCCATATATAAATCAGCAGGGTAATTTAAATCCGTCCTATTTTTTAACACTGCTTGATGACTAGCACCAGAATCAAACCAAACGTCCATAATATCTGTTTCTTTAGTAAATTTGTTATTAGGAGAATGTTCAGAAGTAAATCCATCAGGTAATAATTCTTCTGCAGAATGTTCAAACCAATAATTAGATCCATATTTTTCAAATAAATCAGCAACATGATTAATGACATTTTTGTCTATGATTGGTGTTCCATCTTCAGCATAAAATATAGGTAATGGTACACCCCAAACTCGTTGTCGAGAAATTACCCAATCACCACGATCTTTAATCATATTAAATAAACGCTTTTTACCCCAAGATGGATCAAATTTAACATCATTTAATGCATTTAAAACATTATTCTTAAACTTATCTATACTAATAAACCATTGAGGTGTAGCACGATAAATAACTGGTTTTTTTGTTCGCCAATCAAAAGGATAACTATGTTTATATGGCATTACTTTTAAAAGAGAATTAGACTCTTTTAATTTTTCTAAACTAATATCATTAGCATCTTCATAAAATACATTCTCAAACCCAGGAGTTTCACTTGTCAAATACCCTCGTGAATCTACCGGAGCAAATACAGGCAAGCCATATTTCATACCAACATTAAAATCATCTTCTCCATATCCAGGAGCAGTATGAACTAATCCAGTACCAGAATCCAAAGTAACAAAATCACCGTTCATTACTAAAAGTTCACGGTCATAATAAGGATGATTTGCAGTCATATTTTCTAACTGATGTCCATCAATAGTTTTTATTATTTCAACATTATCCCAAGACAATAATTCACTAACAGAGTCAAGCAATTCTTTTGCAATAACAAATTTACGACTATCATTATCTGTTTTTACAACAACATATTCAAAGTTAGCAGATACTGTAATACCCTCGGATGCTGGAATAGTCCAAGGAGTCGTTGTCCAAACAACAAAATAAGTGTTATCATCTAAAATTCCATGACCATCTTTTACTTGCTCAGCAAAAAAAGCTGATGGAGATTCTACCTCTTTATAATCTATTTCTGCTTCAGCTAAGGCCGACTCAGATGACCAAGACCAATATACAGGCTTTTTGCCTCGATAGATATACCCTTTATCTACAAATTCACCAAAAATTCTAATTTGTTCTGCTTCATATTGTGGTTGTAAAGTTATATATGGATTATCCCAATCAGCACTCACACCTAATCTTTTAAACTCTTTACGTTGTTTGTCAATTTCCTTAAGAACAAAATTGCGACATTTTTTGCGAAAATCAGACACACTCATTGATTTACGATCAATGCCTTGGTTAGTCAATGCTTGTTCTGTAGGAAGCCCATGCGTATCCCATCCAGGAACAAAGGGTGCTCTATAACCAGACATAGATTTATAACGAACTATAAAATCCTTACTAATTTTATTCATTGCATGTCCAACATGAATGTCTCCGTTAGCATATGGAGGTCCATCATGCAAAATAAATGTAGGCCTACCTTGATTTAATTTTTGTCTTTGCTCATATATTTTGTTTTCTAACCAGACATCTTGTCTCTTTTTTTCATTTATAGGTAAATTCCCACGCATCGGAAATTTTGTTTTATTTAAATTTAAAGTATCTTTTATGCGCATACCCTAAGTTCTCCTAAAATAAATAAACTCATTCTAATTAACAAGAACGAGCTTAGTAATTAATCTTTATCTTTATTGTTTGATATCCCATGCTTAAAATCTTCTCTTCTCGGTATAGATTCATCATCTGGAAAGACAATCATCGTTTGATTATCATCACTTTGTTCATTAGGGAGAGATTCAACAATTTGATCGTTATTAATTGAATTATTATTTATATTAAGATTGTTATTAGACGTTAATTCAGGATGCATTGTATTAACAACATTTTCCAACTCAGGATATTTGTTCAAACTTTTATTCTCTAACACTTGATCCCAATCATCAGAATTAATTATATCCAATTGAGCTTGTAACATAGTTGATAATCGACGCTGTAAATCCTTAGTTTCTTGAATTAAAATGTTGCTTTCTTTATTTAACTTTAGCGCATCATCAGCAGCATCAGTAGCTAATTGCCCAGCTTTAGCTTGAGCTTCTGAAACCATAGCCTGAGCTTGTCTTTGAGCATCTTCTTCAATAGAACGTGCCTGTTCTGTAGCTTCACTAATAACTTTATCTGCTGCTTCTTGAGCTACCAAAATAGACTGATTCAACGAACGTCTCATTTCTACATATTGTTTTAATTTATGTTCAGTTTCATCTAATTCTTCCTGTAAAGACTGTCTATCATCTAATAATTGTTGAACACTATCTATTACTTGGTCTAAAAAGTCATCTACTTCCCTCGCAGAATAACCATTACGCCCTTTACGTGTAAATTCTTTATCATGAATATCTTGAGGCGTTAATGTCATTTATACTTCCTCCAATACTAATCACAACTTACCTATACTAATTTATCATATTATCTCACAAAACTAAATCATCTATTATTACAGTAATAATATACTTAAATAAAACACTTTTAAACTATATTTATTACAAATACCAAGTTTAATCATCGATCAAAAATGCAACTAATAGTTAAAACGTAAATTAATAAAAAACAAAAAGAATTAAATAAAGTTTAATATCCAAGTAATAAATCCAATAACACCATATTGAACCAAAGATAGGACCATTAAAGCAACTACAGGAGCAAAACTAATATTAAAAATAGGTGGAATGAAATTAAATAAACTTAGATATGGTTCACATATTTTATTTAAAAAAAGTCCAATTTTTGTATTATAAGCTCCCGGAAACCAAGACATAAGAACATAAACTACTAATCCAAATCCATATAACTCGAATAGAAAATTTACAATACTTAAAATTGTTTCAATAATAATTAACACTTCCTATAAAAAATATGTTAAATAAGTTTAACCTTATTTAACATATTAAATATCATTACGTTTTAAGATTATTATTTGTCTTCTTTATGTCTTCGTCTTAAAAATGGTGGCATATCTAAAGAAGAATCATCGCTTTTACTTGAATCAGTATCATTAGCATCAAAAACATTAAAATCAGGTTTTTCAATATCAGCAAATTGTGATCTAGGAGAAACATCCTGAGCATTAATAGAATTATTATTTATTTTTTATCAGCATTGCCATCATCAAACACATTATTATTTCTAATCGTAGCTGATGAGGTGTGTTTATTATGTCTTTTATGATCAATACCAGTGGCAATAACAGTAACACGAACTTCATCTTCTAGAGATTCATCAATTGAGGTTCCAAAAATGATATTTACTTCGCTTGTTGAAGCTTGTGAAACAATATCAGATGCTTGTTGTGCTTCAAATAAAGATAAATCAGATCCTCCAGTAATATTTAACAACACTTGTTCTGCACCATCAATTGATACCTCTAATAAAGGAGAAGAAATAGCAGCTTTAGTAGCATCAGCCATTCTATTTTCACCACTAGCAGATCCTATTCCCATTAATGCAGTCCCTTGATCTTTCATTACTGTTTTAACATCTGCAAAGTCTAAATTTATATATCCAGGTGAAGTAATTAAATCAGAAATTCCTTGTACACCTTGACGCAAAACATTATCAGCTTCCTTAAATGCTTCCATCATTGGTGTCTTTTTATCAACAATTTCCAATAATCTATTATTAGCAATAACAATTAAAGTATCAACATTTTCTTTTAATTTTGAAATTCCTTCTGCAGCATATCTAGCACGCTTTGGACCTTCAAAAGAAAACGGACGTGTTACAACTCCAACAGTTAACGCTCCTTGTTCTTTAGCAATTCTAGCAACCACTGGGGCAGCACCATTTCCTGTTCCACCACCCATTCCAGCAGTTACAAAAATCATATCTGCACCTTCTAAAGATTCCGCAATTGCATCTTCACTTTCTTCAGCAGCTTTTTCTCCAACAGCAGGATTTGAACCTGAACCTAATCCCTTTGTAGATTTTGGCCCTAATTGAATTTTAGTTTCAGCATTACTATTTTCTAAAGCTTGTACATCAGTATTAGCAACAATGAAGTCAACTCCAGAAACGCCTTCATCAATCATACGATTAACGGCATTTCCACCGCCACCTCCAACACCAATAACTTTAATACTTGCTCCAGCTAAAGATTTACTTTTGCTAACCATAATTAATAAATCCCCCAAACATTATTAATCAAAGAAATTTTTAAAAAAGTCTTTCACATTAGAAGCACTCTTTTTTAAAGGTTCTCCAACTTTAAAACTCTCTTTATCTTTATCTTCCTTATTGATTTTTTTCTTATGCCACCTGTTATCTTCTTCTTGGTCAAACTTTTTTTGATCAACCATATTTCCCATTAAGGCATCTTTAACTAAACCTTGAATTTCTGTTTGTTTTCCACTATACGTTATCAAAGAAACAGATGTTGTAAATTCTGGATGGCGTAATCCAATTTGCTCTGGAACATATATACGAACATGTGTTTCTAATATATCTTCAGCTAATTCTTTTATTCCAGGAATGGCAGAAGTTCCGCCTGTAAGAACCACACCCCCTGGTAAATCTAATGCTGAATACTTATCTAAAGCATTTTTAACATTTTCGAAAATTTGTTTTAATCTAGCTTCAATAATTTCAGACAGGTATTTCTCATCTACTTGAACCTTATCATCTTGTCCAACTACTTTAACTAAAAATTTGTCTTCATCACTAGCAGAAGAGGAATCTGCAAATCCATAATTTCGTTTTATCTTTTCTGCATCTTCCATAGATGTATTCAAGACAACTGAAATATCCTTAGTAATAAAATCTCCTGCTTCTTGATCAACATAGGTAAATTTTAATTTATGATCATGTATTACAGCAGCTGTGGTTTGTCCACCACCAACATCTATCACAACAGTCCCAAAATCTTGTTCACCATCATTCAATACTGTTTGACCGATAGCCATTGGTTCAACAACATAATCGGCAACCTTTAATCCAGCATATTCAACAGCTTTAGTAGCATTATGAATAATAGTCTGTGGACCTGTATACATTGTTCCTCTCATTTCTAAGCGAAGACCAACCATGCCACGAGGATCCTTAATTTCATCAAATCCATCGACAATAAATTCATTTGCAAAAATAGAGATAACTTCACGTTTAGGAGGTAAATTTTGCATCAACGCCGCATTAGCTACATCTTGTACATCTCGGTCAGTTATCTCTCTAGATTGACTATTATCAGAAACTGAAATCATTCCTGTAGCAGGTTCTATCTTTAATTGATTAGCAGGAATTCCTAATACTATAGAATCGATATGAACATTAGTTTTTTGTTCAACCTCTTCAACAGTCTTTTTAATTGTCTCAGCAACCCGATCTATGTCTATAATTACTCCTCGGCTTAATCCTTCAGATCTATTGCTAGCTACGCCAATTACATTCATTTCTCGATTAACGTATTCAGCAACAATTACTTTTATAGTTGTAGTTCCAATATCTAAGCAACCAAAAAGTTTCGTCCTACCCATACACTTGGGTCCTCCTCTTAATTATCACATTATTAGTAAATGTATCTTAATTTACACCGTATAGCATTTTATCACACTTTACTCAACAATCGTACCATATTGTTAACGAATTTGTATACTATTCTTTTGCAAAGAAATATTACGTTTATAATTATCCATATACAATTGTTTGTTTTGAACATAATTACTGTCTTTTTTAGTATTTAAATTTTTATTAGTAACAATTAATCTTGTATCTTTTTTACTAGATTTCAAAGTTTCTTTTTCTCCAAAAGGATAAGAATAAGCTCCTACTTCTAAATTAATGATACCTTTTTTTGTCATTTCAGAAGCCATTTTAGAATAAAACTTCATTTTACGTCCAAAACTACTTATTCTAGCATACACTTGATTACCATCATTCATAAAAATATGAATTCTTTCAGGATCAGCTTTTGTTGGAGAAAAGTTTATTTGAGATATACCTTCTTGAACGCTTATAGGAAGTTTGGAATATTGAAAAATTAAATTATGAAAATTTGAATCATCTTTAAAATTTAAATAAATAGGTAGATTTAATTTTGGTTGTTTTACAATACGATCTTTTACTATAACGCCATTACTTAAAACTAAATGATAATTATTTTTTTTATATAAATAACCAATAACAGGATATTCATCAACCTTAATAACAACTTCATTAAAATTACGTATATTTATAGAAACGTTCTTTACCAATTTATTATCTTGAACAATTTTATTTTCTATATTCCCTTTACTTAAAAAAACCGAAAATATTTTTTTATGTAAACTTATATTACTATCATTAATTATCTCATTTTTATCAACTGAATTATTGGCTAATACATTAATACTTTTAACATTAAAAATAGGTAAATTTACAATAACTATTATCAATAACAAAAAAATAAAGTTACATAATATAGTGACCATTTTTTTAAAATTATTTTTATTTTGATAATATTTCTTACGTTTCTTATTTCTATGCTTACGCGTTCTTAAAGATAAATCCTTTACTTCATTATTTGGTGATTTTAAATCAGAATCTACAATAAGCTTTTTCTTTTTATTATTCAATTTAAAAAAATGTTTAGTATGTTTAATTTTGATTTTTTCATTACTCAATACTAAACATCTCCCCATCAATTAATAATTTCATCCATTAACGTTAGTAAATTATCTGCAGCATTTGGTGAACCTAATTTTTTAGCATTATTTGACATTATTTCCAATTTTTTTGCATCATTCATTAACTCATCAATTTTATCAAAAAGAATTGTTCCATTCAATTCTGACTCTTTTATTATACTTGCAGCACCATTAGAAACTAAATTCAAAGCATTTTTAGTTTGATGATCATTAGTCACATTAGGACTAGGAATTAAAATTGATGGCTTCCCTAACGCAGTAATTTCAGCTAATGTAGTAGCTCCCGATCTACTAACAATTAAAGATACTTTATGCAATATTTCCTGCATATTACTAATATATGGTAAAACGCTTATATTACTAGTAATAGTAATATTTCTTTTATTAATTTCTTCCATTACAGAATCAAATCTTTTTTTACCAGTAACAAATAACAATTGATAATTTTTATTACTAAACCTAGATAAGTTTTCAATAACTGTAGTATTGATTTTAGGGGCGCCTTGACTACCACCAAATATCAATACTGTAGGAAGATTATTATCTAATCCATATTCAGAAAAATCAAAATTCGTTTTATTTTCAAATACTTCCTGTCCCCTAGGGTTACCTGTAAAAACTACTTTTCCTTTAGGAAAACTTTTTCTCACACTTTCAAAAGATATCGCAATTTTATCCACGTAATGAGCTAAAAATTTATTAGTTAGCCCAACAACAGAATTTTGCTCATTTATTATAGTTGGTATGTTTAATTTTGCAGCAGCAAATAAAACTGCAGAACTAACATAACCACCAGTACCTAGAACAATATCAGGATTAAATTCTTTAATAATTTCCTTAGCTTTGTGAACCCCATTAATAAAACAATTTAATGTTTTAATATTATATTTTAAACCAGCCAAGCTTACACTTCTAGATAACCCTTGTAGATTAATCGTTGTAAATGGTATATCTTGTTCAGGAATAATTTTATTTTCTAATCCTCGTGTACTACCAACATATAATATATTTGCACTAGAATCTCTTTGTTTTAATTTTTTTATTGTCGCCAATGCAGGATATATATGTCCTCCTGTTCCACCACCAGAAACTAATAATCTCATAAACTTATCCTTTCAATTTTTCTACAGCTTCAATAAACAAATCCCCACGTTGTTCAAAATTATCATATTGATCCCAAGAAGCACATGCAGGAGATAATAAAATAATGTCCTTATTATTACTTAGCTTATATGCAGAATTAACTGCTGATTTAATATCATCAACCAAAATTATATTTTTAATTCCAGCTTTAATAGCAGTATCCTTTAATTTATATTTAGTTTCTCCTGATAAAACTATTGCCTTTACCTTATCTTTAAAAATATTTACTAAATTATCAAAAGATATTCCTCTATCCAATCCTCCAGCTAATAAAATAACTTTTTGATCGAAATTATTTAACGCATTTTCAGTAGCCTCAATATCAGTAGATTTTGAATCATTATAAAATTGTCTACCATTTATAGTATCAATAAATTGTAATCTATGTTTAATTCCACAAAAATTACTCAAAGCTAAAGCTATATCTCTATTATTGATATTCTTTAATTTAGCTACTGCTATCGCATCTAAAATATTATCTTTATTTTGTGTTTTTAAATTAGTTAAACTAGACAGATTTATTACTAATTCATCATGCCAATATATTTGATTATTTTTTAAATAACAATCTGCTTCTTTATTTCCAGAACTAGAAATTTTAATAATTTTAGCCTTAAATTGCCCAGATAGTTGACGATGTTCATCTAAATCCCAATTCAAAATTAAATAATCATTTGAATTTTGATTGAGTGTTATATTTAATTTATCTTTAATATATTGATTTCTACTCCCATGCCAATCTATATGAGCTGTATAAGTATTAGTAATAACAGCAATATGTGGGTGCAATTTATAAATGCTTTTCAACATAAAACTAGATAATTCTAAAACCAAAGTTCCATCATTGGAAGTATCTTTAACAACATCACTAGCAGGAATCCCAATATTTCCTGCACATATAACGTTATTTAATTCAGTTTTTAAAATATTTGTTATCAATGTAGTTACAGTAGTTTTACCATTTGTTCCCGTTATTCCAATTAATTCTGATTTATTAAACCAACTAGCTAATTCTATTTCCGAATAAATCGGTAAATTCCTCGAATTTAAAAATTTTATCCATTTATTTGTATAAGGAATGCCCGGACTTTTTATAACAAAATCATAATAATGATTAAGAAATTTATCCATATTATTCCCAAAGGATACCTTTAAACCCTTATCTATAAGATGATTAAGCTGATAATCATTAACATTATGTTCATCAATAGCAAAAACACGTGCTCCTTTATCAATTAATAAATTCGAAGCACTAATACCACTCTTTCCTAATCCTACAACTAATACATCTTTGCCAGATAAATCGTTCATAATTGTAACCTCTTAAAATACACAAACACCTATAATAGCTAATACTATTCCAACAAGCCAAAAAATAATATCAATTTTCCATTCACTCCAATTCATCATTTCAAAATGATGGTGAATTGGAGTCATCTTAAATAATCTTTTTCCAGTTTTTCTAAAATACGTGATTTGAACAATAACTGATAAAGTTTCTATAACAAAAACGCCACCTATAATTAGCAAGGATAAGGAATGGTGTAAAACAATAGAAATTGCAGATAATAATCCACCTAAAGCTAAAGAACCCATATCTCCCATAAATATTTTTGCTGGAGTATGATTCCAAAATAAGAAGGCAACAAGAGATCCAGAAACTGCTAAGCAAACTACCATAACCCCTAATTGATTTTGTCTAAAAGCAATGAAAGCATAAGCAACAAAAGCGATTAATGACAATCCTGCGGCCAATCCATCTAATCCATCAGTTAAATTAACTGCATTAGAAAATCCTGATAACCAAAACATAATAAATATAATATAAAACCAACTAAAATGTTCAATACCAAAAGTATTAAAATGATTTAAAAACAATAAAATTCCAAATATAAAAGCAATTAATAACTGTAAAAGAAATTTATTTTTAGCTCTTAATCCATCATTTTGGCGATTAAAAAGTTTGATAGAATCATCAAACATTCCCAATAATCCAAATAATATCCAAACCATTAAGAGGATACCAACAAATTTTAATTTATAATCAATATTTACAAGAATTAAAATTACACAAAGCGTACTACCAAGTATAAAAGAAATTCCTCCCATTGTTGGTACACCATTTTTAGCTTTATGTCGTTCTGGTGCTTTATCAAAAACTATTTGCCCTTCATGTTTACTATGAAAATATTTTATTAATCCAGGTAATATCAATGCTGTTAATAATCCTGATATTATAAACGTTAATATACTAATAATCATAATATTCCCTTAATTACAACTTACTCTTATTTTTGTTGATCTTTTTAATACTGTATTGGCTGGAATATTTTGCTTGTTAACAATTCCATTACCAACTATTTTCACTTTTATTCCAGTTAATCGTTCAAATATTAATACGTCATGCACTGACCAAGATTTCATATTTGGCATAGTAATCTCTCCGCCAGAATAAATGAACACATTTTGTTTCTTCAAAACAGAAGTATTACTTTGAGGATACTGTTTTAAAATTTTACTTCCGTTTCCTAAAATAACCGGATTTAATTTTTTTTGCTTTAATTCATTTTCAGCATCTTGAGTAACCAAATTAATAACCTTAGGCATAGTTAATTGACTGTTGCCACTATTTTCAGACTCTTTAGACATTGCTTCCATAATAACTGGTTTAAAAATACTAAATAAAGCATTGTCTAATGGTTTATAAGCAATATCAGGTTGTCTAACAGATATAAACATCATGTATTTAGGTTTGTTAGCAGGCACTAAAGCACAAATAGAGTTTACAGTATTAGTATATCCGGACATATATTTACCATTAGTTCCAACTATTTGTGCGATACCAGTTTTAGCCGCAACTTTATATTCTTTCATTTTTAGAAAATGTCCTAAAGCATATGATTTAGATACATATTCTGTTAATAAATGTAAAGTATGTTCAGCCGTTTCTTTGCTAATTGGATGCCCTATAACTGTTCGCTTATTACGCCTAATAACCCTGTTATTTGAATCTGTAATTTTATCAACTAGATAAGGTTTGATCATATAACCATTATTTGCAAATGCAGTATATGCTTGAATCATTTGCATAGGTGTTACTGTTATACCTTGACCAAAAGCAGTATTAGCTTGATCAATTGGTACTTTATAATTGGTACTTCCAGCCGATTCATCAGGTAAACCTACATTTGTAGGTTTTAAAAAGCCAAATTTTTTAATATACTTTAGCCAAACTTTAGCACCCATTTTTTGTTCTAATTTTGCCATGGCAACATTACTTGATAAAAGAAAACCTTTATCAAAACTAATATATCCCCAACCGGTTTGTTGCCAATCTGGAACCACTGCATCTCCTATTCTCATCTGACCAGATAAATATAATTGTTTACCTCTATAGTGATGAGAATTAATTGCAGCAGCCACACAAATTGTTTTCATTATAGAACCAGGTTCAAAAGGTTCAGAAATTAACAGATTATTCCATTCTTTAGATAAACCCTTTGAATTATTAGGATTAAAAGTAGGTCTTTGAGCAGCCGCCAAAATTTTCCCGTTTTTAACATTTATTAAACAAGCAATAACATTTTTAGCATTTAACTTTTTATATACATTATTCACCTGATTTTCCATCAAAGATTCAATATCTGGGTCAATAGTAGTATAAATATTATCACCGTTTTTAACATGTTGATCTAATCCATCAGAAGATAAAATAGAGGAATTAGAAGTATCAGATTTTAATCCATCTATACCAGATAATTGTTTATTGAATTGTTTTTCTAATCCCATTCTTCCCACAAGAGAACTTTGACCATATTTTTTATTCATCACTGATGCTGTGAAACCTATTAAATAATTAGCAAAATTACTATTAGGATATATGCGAGCATTTTCAGAACTAAAATAAATACCATTTAAATGATGTTTTTCAATGGCATTCTTTGTTTTTTCTGAAATATTTCTACCCTTGGGGCCAAACTCTACTTGAAAAATTTGTTTATTTTTAGGATGCAGTGTTTTGATAATTGCACTTTTAGAAATTTTTAAATTTTTATGTAAAACATTTATTACATCACTTTCGTCTGTGACATACATAGGCTTTCCTGAAGAGGTTCTTTGACTATTATTAACAATTGCATAAACGCTATATTTGTTAGCGTTTTCAGCAATAGGATTTCCTTCAGCATCATATATTGTTCCTCGTTGAGCAGGTGTTAGTTGTTCCCTCATATATAATTGCCGAGTTGCTTTGTTTAAATTAATGCTTTGAACATGTTTACCTACTGAAATATATAAAAAACGAAAACCTAATAATAAAAAAATAATAATAGCTAGAAACATTAAAGTATTTCCAAAACTATTTCTATTTTGTTTATCATTATTAGACTTTCGTTTTTTATTATTTGCCATTATTAATTAATATTCCTTATATTTTTATTATTTAATTTTAAACCATCTTTTTGTGCTACTTTATCTAGATGTTGTTTACTAGAAAGATTACTAACATTCTCAATTATGGAAGCATTAGCATTGTGTAAATTATTTACTTTTCTTTGATAATTTTCTAAATTTCTTTGTGCTATTATCAATGAATTGCTTGAATGAACAGTAACTATAGCTAATAAAACTATAACTATACAGCATACAATGGATAATAACGTTTCAGACTTAGTTAACGGTAATGCTTCACTATTTTTTTGAGGATTAATCTTATCAAGAACTTTTTTACTATACTGATGTGTTATATTTTGTGCCATTTGTACTCTCCAACACCTTTTCTATGACTCTTAATTTCGCACTATGGGCTCGATGATTATCTTTTAATTCATTTTCACTTGGTGAAATTGCTTTTTTAGTAATCATTTTATATTTTGGTTGTAATTGTTTTGGAACAATTGGTAAATCACGAGGAACATTAACTCTACTATTTTTTTTAAAGATTTTTTGTACTATTTGATCTTCTAAAGGTTGAAATGTTATGCAACAAATTCTGCCATGTAAATTCAACATTGTAAGTGCGTCCGTTAATGATCTAGATAAAGAATTCAATTCATCATTAACAACAATCCGTAACGCTTGAAAAACTTTCTTAGCAGGATGAGATTTTTTTCTTATTTTTTCAGGAACAGAACTTTTAATTATTTCACTTAATTCTTCAGTGTCAGAAATACGATGAGATTTACGTATATTAACAATCCTTTTTGCAATAGAATATGAAAATTTTTCTTCTCCATATTTTTGAAAGATATTAACCAAATCGTTTAATTGCCAATCATTAACGATCTTTTCTGCTGTTAAATCTTGCGAAGTATCCATTCTCATATCTAATGGAGATTTTCTTTGATAACTAAATCCCCTATTACTTAAATCTAATTGAGGTGAACTAACTCCTAAATCATACAAAATTCCATCTACTTTAGAACATCCATAATTCATTAAATCTCGATATATATTTCTAAAATTATCTTGAATTAAAGTTAGCTTATCTGAAACTAAAAAATTCTTTAAATTTTGTTTATTATAATCAATTGACATTTTGTCTTGATCAAAAGAATATACATGTCCTGTATTAATTCTTTTTAGAATTTCATATGTATGCCCTCCACCACCGAGAGTACAGTCAACGTATATTCCATCTTCTTTAATATTCAGATTATTTATAGATTCATTTAACAAAACGGATTTATGCTTAAAATCTTTCATAAATTAAAGATCAAAATCCTCCATAGATTCAGCAATATCTTCAATATTCATTTCTGTTTCATCATTATAATGATGCCAATTATCCAAATTCCAAATTTCAAATCTATTAGATACGCCCACTAATATACAATTTTGATCTAACTCTGCATGTTTTATTAATGAACTAGGAATATTAACTCTCCCTTGTTTATCAAATTCGCATTCTGTAGCACCAGAATAAAAAAATCTAGAAAATGCTCTTGCATCACGCTTGGTTAGTGGTAAATGTTTCATTTTTTCTTCTAACTCGCGCCACACATCCTCAGGATATCCAAAAATACATCCGTCCATTCCTCTAGTTAAAATACAGTTACTTCCCAACTGATTACGAAATTTAGAAGGAATTATGACTCTTCCTTTACTGTCTATGCTATGTTGAAACTCGCCCATAAACATATAAGTCATACCTCCTTCCAAAATATAAACAAATAAGGCTTTGTTAAATTTTAGTAAAACTTAACAAATAAATACTACCACTATTCACCACTATTCACCACACATTTTTTAAATTAAGACAATAAAAAAAACAGAGTATACATTGCTAACAACGTATACTCTGTTTTTTATTTAATAAGAGATGCGACAATTACTGATAAATATACCAAAATCCAATATATGTCACTTATTCGCATGTATAGTTTAAAATATTTAAAATAAGTGATATTTTCTAACTTTTTAAACAACTTAATTGCAATAAAGATACCAATAATAATCCAAATAACAATTAACCAATGAAAAGTCCCATAATATAATTTATCAACATTAATCCAACTAAAAATAATAATTATCGGTAAAATACAATCGATCGATTTTAATTTTAATATTCTTTTATAAATTTTAACTGGTATAAATTTTAATTGTGTCTTGTTCAAGACTTTAAATATCTTTTTAAATATTAAAAACAAAATAATTAAAATAACTAATTGTATAAATAAATATTTCATTATTATATTCCTATAAACATTTATTTAAATAAAAATGAATTATATACTATTAAAGTATATCTAAACTGAAAGGATAATATAATGAGCAAAAAAAGAAGAAAAAAGAAAAAAAGTACTTTCGAAAAGATAACAATGATTATTGTCTGGATAATGCTTATTTTTACGATCGGTGGAGTAATTTTAGCAGCTATCCAGCCTATGATGCATTAATTTTTATTATCTAAATATACTTTACGTGGTTTGGATCCTTCTGATGGACCAATAATATTTTTAGACTCCATAGCATCTATGATTCTAGCTGCTCGATTATATCCAATTCTAAAATGTCTCTGCAGTAAAGAAGTAGATGCTTTTTTTTGTTCTCTAACAAAATTTACTGCATCATTGAACAATTGATCTACTTCTTCATCATTATCATCTTCATCCAAATCAGAATCTTGAATAATCATATCATCTACATATGAAGCTTTTTGTTGATTAGTTATAAAATCAACAATATTTTTAACATCAATATCAGGAATAAAGTCTCCTTGAATTCTTGTCGGTTTATTTTGTCCTATAGGCTGATATAACATATCTCCCTTTCCTAATAATTTTTCAGCTCCATTATTATCCAAAATAGTCCTAGAATCTATCCCGCTTGAAACAGCAAAAGCAATTCTAGAAGGAACATTTGCCTTAATTAATCCTGTAATGACATCAACTGAAGGCCTTTGAGTTGCCAATATCATATGAATACCAGCTGCTCTACCCATTTGAGCAATTCTAATTATAGAATCCTCTACCTCAGAAGATACTGTCATCATTAAATCTGCTAATTCATCAACTATTACAACAACATAAGGTAATTTTTCATCCTCATTTTGTTTATTATAACCATCAATATTTCTTACTCCATAATTAGTAAACAATTCATATCTGTTTTCCATTTCTTTTACAACTTTTGATAAAGTTTTAGCTGCTTTCCTAGGATCAGATACAACTGGAGCTAACAAATGCGGAATATCATTATAAATAGATAATTCAACTTTTTTAGGATCTATTAAAACAAACTTCACTTGATTAGGTTTAGCTTTCATCAAAATACTGGTTATGATACTATTTATAGCCACTGATTTCCCAGAACCTGTTGATCCTGCAATCAATAAGTGCGGCATTTTAGTTAAATTACATGTTATAACATCTCCTGTAACATTACGTCCTAACGGAAATTCTAAAACATTTCCACTATGCTTCATGTTTGTTATAACATCTTTAAAAGAAACAGTGGATATATTTTTATTAGGAACTTCAATTCCAATTAAAGATTTTCCTGGAATTGGAGCCTCAATTCTTATATCTTTTGCAGCTAAAGCTAACGCCAAATCGTCAGATAAATTAACAATTTTGGATACCTTAACTCCTATATCTGGATGCAATTCATATTTTGTTACTGAAGGTCCTAAACTAACATGTTTAATTTCAGCTTTTACACCAAAACTGGATAAAGTTTTTTGTAATATTTTAGAATTTTCTTTAATTAAATGTAATTCATCGCTCTGATCTATTTGTTTAATATCACTTAATAAATTAATAGATGGCAAAATATAATTATCATCCAATTTAGAATTAACATTATCCAACGGTGTAAACAGTGTTTCTGATTCTTTATTAATGTCATGATGATTATTATTAATTTTTAATGATGAATCTGAATCAGACGCAATAGTAATATCTAAATTATCATCTTTACTATCACTTTTTTTAACACTATTATCATTATAATTAACTTTTTTGCTAGATCTTATTTTCTTATCAATTAAAGAATTGTCATAAGAATGTTTAGTCAAATTTATATCATGATTTTTTTTACGATGATGCTTAATAAATGCATCAAATAAATAGATTAATTTTGCAAAAAAATCGTGTAAATATTTTATTAAAAATTGTATCTTAGTACCTAATCCAAATAAAATTAATAAAATTACGGCAATAAAATTTCCGTAATATCCAAACCATCGATTGGAAAAACTAAGCAAGTAAGCACCTACCATGCCACCACCTACATTATTTCCAACAGAATGATTAATAAAATTATGATAAATTAAGTTCCAAGTAACATTTATATAATGACTGTGATAGCCTAAACTATTAAACAATAATAAATGATCAAATAATAATATCCCCAATAATAAGCATAAAATATTAAACCATGTTTTATATCTTATCTTAGTAATCTTTATATTAAATAAAACTGCTAATAATTTAATAATAATTAAGACATCTAAAACAACATATAAATTTCCAACTAATATAGTTAATATGTTAGCCAAATATGATCCAATTAATCCCCATTGCATTACGGCTAATAAAAGAAATAGTATTAAAACAATAATTAAAATATATTTAGTATAACTATTCGATTTAATCTT
>JADIMP010000020.1 GCA_017694665.1 Candidatus Gallilactobacillus intestinavium | reverse complement strand
CAATTAACTGATTCAAAGCCGTACTTTGATTTTTACTATACATTCCACTGCTTATATGAGAATATGATGAATGGTGACCATGCCAATCCTGGGGGATCAAATAATTAAATGTATCTTTCACCCTTGATCCAAAAGATTGAGTTTCGTCACCGTCACTTGTTACTGAATCATCGCCATCATCGAAATCATCATGGCCAGCTCCACCGTCGTCATCATGAAATTCGATGTGACCTCCTCCGCCAAAGTCTCCACCACCATCATCATGGAAGCCCTTTGCCAATGTAACCCTCGGCGTCAAAATCGTCAACAAAGCAATTCCAATTACAATCCACTTATTCCTTTTCAATCACTTTAGCTCCTTTATAATTTCCCTAGATTTTTAAATAACTTAATAAGGATAGCAATTATAAATATAAAATTCAATGTTCAAAAAATAGAAGGTGTGACAAAACAGTAAAAACGAGCGTGGAGGAAGCAGAAAAGCGAACGAATCGCGGAGCATAGATTCGGAGCTTTTCGAACTTCCACATAGCTCGTTTGTTTTGGAACCCGATTATGCGGATATAGCAAAGAGACTGCGACTTATGTCACAGCCTCTATCTTATCTACCTTTCCAAATCACTAAAATATTTCACGTCCCTGTGACTTTCCCCAATCTACCATTTCAGGAACATCATGTTTTTTATAGTACTTGTCTGGATCAAAGTCGTTAAACAACTCATCAATAACGTCATGTTCTTTTGATTTCTCTAAAATGATTTTATTGTTTTCGCCGTTCACTGTAATCGACATGTAGTTCCCTCCTTGGTTATTATTCAAGTGTACATTAACGTACAAATTTCTTGAATATTATACCTTTAATCATTTGTTAACCGCTTCAGTGCATTATACACAGATTTATTTTTCAAAACCACTTCAGTTGCTTCTTTTACTCGGTTATCATGATTACCTAATTTTGTGATATTCATATCATCTAAGTAAATAATTGAATCAATATTTTTTATTTCTATTCTTTTCATACTATTACCTTATTTTTTATGTCATTCATACATTCAATTAATTTTATTTTTACATCAATAAACAAAAAATTGTATCAAGCTATGCCTACCACTATCCGTGCAACTCTTGGTAATCATATATTATTTTGATTGGCACAGAAAATCAACATGTAAAATTAATTGTGCAATAAAAAATAAGATACCAATGTGGCATCCTACCAAGTTTTAAGTGGCATACTTAACATACGCTTAATATTTCTATCACGAAAAAAACTTTGCGCAGTGTAGCCTACCTGCATTAATATTATTACCTACTATTTATTTTCAAGTCAATAAAAAAGCTATCAACGTGTGGCCGACTGCAAATAAACATGCAGCTTACGTCTCCTATTTCCGCTTTGCGGAATGTGCGGCTACACACGAATTACTAATAGCTTACAGGTATATTACATTATTATATTCTAAATTGTCAACCAATTAACTTTGCTTTATACATATAACCAATTACCATCGTAGGAAAATGATAAGTGCCCGTTATTTAAAAAATAGGCAATCTCGTTACAATAACGAAATTGTCTAAGCGAACCTCCCACTCTAAAGCCGCAGCTCTTACCGAAGGTATTGATCTTTGATTTTTATATTAACATCTATATTTCATCTTGTAAAAACAAAAGCCTATGAACATTCAATTCATAGACTTCATTCTCTATTTAAAACATATTATCAAACAAACTTAATTGATTTTCATCTGGCAAATCATCCAAAACGTGTTGTTCGTTCATAACTAGAACATAATTTTTAAGCTCTTATATTATGTTCTATGGAGTTTAAATTTCAAGTTTCTTCCTATTATATACTACGATTAAATTCTGCTGTAACTTTTTAAATCGTATTCAACTGTCGTATTCAATACGGCAGTTTTTGTTTAAAAAATAAAAAAAGAGCTCTAATGGCCCTCTGGAGTATAACTACTCATCTACTTGGTTGTCTTTATTATAACAAAAAAGCCCAGACATCTATATTCTGAGCCACCAATTAAAAAAGATTTGCTACGACAGTTTTGCACAAACTGCCAAACATAATGTTCCAATGGCAGCAAATCGGATCACTGAATGTTCCAAGTCGTACGCCCTCTTGAATTGAACAAACGTTGTCTCCATTGCTTTTATTATAGCACAAAAAAGCAGGACATACCGATTAAGGTACGCCCTGCTTTTATATAAAAATAGCCCACTCGCTCGTACATGTACTTCAATGAGTGGGAATGATCTGTTGCTATTAAAAAATTTATCACAATGTAGTGAAAGAATTTATTAACAGGGAATTCTTCTTTTTAGACATTCTATGGCATTAGAATTTTTGAATCCTAACGCTGCAGCTTTGTTATCATCATTTCCTATGATTTTATACAACGAATCAGCTATATTTCCAAATTTATATTTTCCATTAACCTGAGAAATTAAAAATTTAATTATGAAAACAATTGATGCAATTCTATCATTTACAATTTTTTGATTCTTCAAAGCATAATTATCTCTATATAAATCGGGTATTTTAGGCTTAGTTGTTAATTTAAGATCCAATAGATTCTCATTATGCACACATTGATTTCTTACAAAATTCAAGCATTTTAACCATGACTCTAATTCATCTTTCGTACAATCAAATTTACCCGCAACTTTCCTTTTATTAGACGGTGACATAGCATAAAAAAGGTGAACTGAATCTCCAAACGTTAAACAATCGGTCATTAGCCATACAGAGGGAAAACCATCTTCATCTTTATTATCTAGATTATCTAAATCCGGTAAATTTGATCTTTTCATTTTTTTCTTCAGATTTTTCTTAAATTCAAATTGATTTTTCTCTGTTTTAAATTTCGAAATAGAACGATCACACCAATTTTTAAATTCCAAGTATCCAAATGGGCCATATTTTCCTAAAGCATCAGCAATAACATTATTTAAATAAACTTCTATGTCTTCTAGCGCATGAAAGATAAATATTCTTAGATTTTTATCTTGATAGTACCTCAAAAGTAAATTCTTAAATGTCAAGTTCTCATAAAGCAAATTATGATTAGCATCATAATGTGAAAAAGGATATGCAAACGATTTTAATTTATAATACCCAATTTCTTGTATTTTATTTGCATCTCTCTTTTTTGTTTCTTTAGGAAAGACAATTCCTCTACGTTCTAATAAATCACGCAGTTCCATTGATGACAAATTCTTACTCATACAAAACTCCATTTTCCTTCTCGTAAAAAAAAAAACCTCGTATCAGGACGTACCTGCCACAAAAACGTGGAACGAGGAGATTGACTCTTTACACTCACTATACTAATCGATATAGTGCCAGTTGTCAAAAAATATCTTTAATATAATTTATTTTTATAAAGAAATACAATTAACATATTTTAAATTTATTGTATCACTTCATAATCATAAAAAAACAGGGACGCACCAATTACGGCGCGTCCCTAATTCATTAATTCGATATTCTTCTAATATGATAACGTTTCGCCAACATAAATCAAGTTTGCATTGTTAATTCCGTTCTTGCTTACTAAGTAAGATACTGAAACACCCAAACGCCGAGCAATGGCGCTCAAGGTGTCGCCTGAATGTACGGTGTAAGTCCGGCTAACACTTGTCCGCCGCGTTCCGTATTCTTCGCCACCCATGCGACCCATGGCAACATAGTGATATTGCCCTGAATAGCTCATGTACCGAGCCCAAGCATACCCGCCACGGATATAAACGTGATCGTATGTTAAACTTTCGCCCGGTGCATATGAGCCGACAACAGCAGTCGAAGTGCTTGGAGCGGTACGGATATTTAATGTGGCGTTTGTTGTGAACGTGCCATTTTGTGCGTAGTCTTCATTTGATGAAGCGTTGCTTTCGGCCGTCATATTGCTGTTGATTGCTGGCTTGTTTGTTGCATGTTGCGTATCAACATGGTGTGTGTCAGCATTGCTGATTACAGCGTTCTTATCAAGTCCACCTGTGTAATAGTTATCATAAAGCTGACTAGCGTCAAAATTCCCGTAGCTATCTTTCAAGCGTTGCTTATCAGTCCATTGCCAAGCGTGGCCTTTGGTGTAACGATCAGTCGTTACATTGTAAGGATAATTTGCGATCCAACCCATATACTTCCACGGAATGATACTATCGCCCCAACTCGACATTGAATAGACGTCAAACCGATATCCAGCAGATTCCACGATTTGCTTCATTGCTTCAATTGCTAAACTGTTGACGTACGTTCCTAAGCCGCGTTGCTGACTTGCTTCAATGTCAGCACACAATACAGCATTAATTGGTAGTCCGTCAGCTTTAGCCGTATTCACAGCAAATTGTGCTTCTTGTTTGGCACTTTCTACTGATGTATACCGGCAGAAGTAGTAACCATTAATATATAAACCAGCTGCTTGAGCATTAGCAATGTTAGTAGCCGCATATGAATCTTGATAATAAGTTCCTTCACTAATTTTGGCAGTGATGGCTTTCACTCCGTAGTTATTCCGCATTGAAACATACTCAGCAGTCGTCATGTTCCCGTTATGGTTGCTGACATCAACCATATCAGTACGCGCCGCGTTAACCACTGTTTCGCTGGCCATTCCACCAAGTGTTAACCCGGCCATTAACATCGCACCAACAATTAATTTCTTCTTCATTTGCATTCTCCTTTCTATTGTTTTGGAATAAACGTAACGGTGCCGTTGTCTTCAACAACACCCAGGATTCCGAGAATGGTCAATACCGTGTTGATTGCTCCCACGATGTCGCCAATATCTCCCGTGAAGTGAATACCGAAAATAGCTAACACTTGTTGAACTAATACTAATAATAAACTAATAAGGCTTGCAATTATCTTTCCATTCAATGTTCCATCAGGATTAAATATAATAGATTTAATCTTTTTCATCATCATAAATCCCCTCTTTAGTCTCCAGTATGATTAAGCGTCTTTCGTGTTGATTCAAGGTAGTATTATTTCTATTCAAATCTTCCCTTAAACTTTCAACTGTATTATTTAAAGTTGTTACAGTGTCATTAAGTTTCTCAAAAGTTTTTTGATTAGCTTCACTTTCTTCTAAATAGGCAGAGTGGAAAGCCCATTTAAAGCCTTTAATCAAGATTGTTAAAACTGTACCACTAATAGTAATAATGGCGACCCAATCTTCTAAAGATAATCCTAAAAACGTCATTTGAACACCTCCTAACTTTCTAAAAATTATGATTCAGAGGTTTTACTACCCTATTTATGTTAAATTGATATTAAACAATGGTATTAACCAATCAATTCTGTACCCACCGGTTGAAGCTGCGGAATTAATTGTTACTTGTCCCGAAGCCAAGTCTAATTTTAAAACGCCCCCTGTATTACTGGCAGTCGCCGTATAATAATCGCTATCCGATGTGATAGATGTATATAATGCACCAGTATTCCCTATCCTGTGAACTATACCCGTGTCGATTGTGAACGTTAAAAAGCCTTTATTAGCTTTACCATTATTAATCCAACCGTGCAGGTAAATAAAGTTGTTCGACAGCAACAACCTAAGCCAACTATTATCTCCGCTTTGTTCGTTTGATTTCGGCAAATTTCCTTTGTCAGTCCACGTTAAATTGAAATCAGACCCAGCTGGTCCTTGCTCACCTTGTGAACCTTGTTCTCCTTGCGGAATATTAAAATCTAATACCACATTAGAACCACTACCTGAATTAGTAACGCTAGCAGGAGTTGAACTTGATACTGTATTGACTGTCCCTACTGATACAGTTGGCGTTACACCATTATCTCCCTTTGGTCCTTGTATACCTTGCTCACCTGTGTCTCCTTTTGGTCCTTGTGGTCCAGTTGGTCCTTGTTCACCTTGAGGACCAGTTTCTCCTCGTTCTCCTGTATCCCCTTTATCTCCTTTTGGTCCTTGCTTAACATTTTCAACATACGCTTGAAAATCATCTTCAATTTTTTTGAGCTTATCAGTTGTTTGATTCTGGACGTACTGTTCTAATTGTTGCTTAAAGCTGTCTAGGCTCATTGTCGGAATTTGTGTCCCAGTAACTGTCAAAGCACTGTTTGTGATGTTGAATGAGCAGAAACCGGTATCAGGAAAAATTAATTCTTCATTTGTTTGCGTATCTGTAACCGCTAATTCAATCTCATACGTTCCCGAAACTAAGTCAACTAAGTCCTTTGTATTCAATTGAAAAATATAGCCACCTGCTGTGCTAGTGGCATTGACGGATTTCAGAAATCCCATGTCATTCTTAATTCGGAATACTGATGTTTCGTTTTCGGTAACTCCGAAAGGCTGATTGTTTTCAAAAGCATTGAAAGGAATAATTGTCCCAGTATCATTAACCTTGAAACTTGGAGACTGATCTAACAAGTTTAATTTCTTCATACTATATCCTTTCTACCTCCCACCCACCGCTAAATTTTATTACGCTGGATTGTTATTCAAAATTTCTGTTTCTTGTTCTGATGTAATCCAGCCGACATTAACAAATAAGTCTAGATCTGTTTTTTGATAATATCCTTCACGATAATACTGTTTAATTAAATCGAACATCGTTAAGCCTCCCCAGTGGTTGTACTTGACGTATTTGCTGCTCTTGAGTTATCGATTGAAACTTGAGCTGCCATTTGAGTTTGCATATCCTGAACTTGCTTCTTTAACTGTGCAACTTCTGTTAGTACCGATGAGTCAGTCTTACTTTGCATTTTCATAGTCATCGCAAATTCTTTTGAAAGAGTAGCAATCTGTTGATCCGTTGAAACCCCATTATTACTCAACCCACTATCTTTAAGATATTTTTGAGCCACTTGATTACTTTCATCAAGCGTGGCCGAAACTAAGTTTCCTGAAGCGTCTAATTTCATTGGCGTATAACACGGCGTTGGAAGTCCAGCTAATTCCCCTTTTTGCAACTCATAATCATCTGCTACATTAACAATTTCAAAGCCGGTTGGACTATTTGCTTTATATCGAAAAATTTGCATTGTTACACCTCCTAGAACAAACCTGTAAACCTTACTCGACCTTTACCGCTGAT
>JADIMP010000019.1 GCA_017694665.1 Candidatus Gallilactobacillus intestinavium | reverse complement strand
TTTTTTCATTAATTAGAAAGATTGATAGTATATTCCAATTTTCCGTTGTTTGCCGTAACAATTAATTCCATATTCGGATCGTCGGCATTAAAATATATCTTTGAATGAGTTTGCATGCTTACTTCTTGAGTTACAGGGATAATCACACTTTTTAAAAATCCATTCTTATCATTATCTCGAATATCTTGAAGTAAAGATTGATTTTTTAAATGAACAGAATAACCATCATTGAAAGAATGGATATCAATAGATAAATTGTGATTTTGATAATCATCTTTAATTTCGTTCATTGTTATTTTTTGTTGCGGAGAATCTTGTTTTATTGTAAATCGATGTTCAACAGGTGATTCAGAACTTAATGTTGAAGTTTGATGTGTTGCGACCCGCTTATTTTGAGAACAACCAGTTAACAATGCCATTAAAGGCAAACAAATAAAAAATTTTTTCAAAAAATCACATCCTTAAATTTGTACATTAATATACCATACGCCTATTATATACTTTATTAGTCATTCAAAATGTGATTACTATTGTTTATAATGTATTTAACTTTATGCAAAAAAATTTTCAACAGAATCGTTAACTTTTCCAAATTTAAAATTCATAACTTTCTGCTGATAATACGCACATTTTAATTTCATATCCCATAAAACGTTCTTGCATTAATTTACATATTCAATCAAATAATGTATTATATTATCTAAATATAGATATTTATTAACATTAATTTCATAGGGGAGATAATATTGAGAAGGATAGTATATAGTATCAGCACCTTCCTAACAGGAATTATGGCAATGCTGACAGTCGGTATCACGGGTAATATTGCAGCTGGATTGAATGTTTCAAGTAAATCGTTAGGAATACTCATTACTGCATATACATTAACCTTTGCAATTAGTGGACCAATCTTAAATACGATTTTAAGTAAGGTTAGCGATAAAGTAGTAATTATCATTAGTTTCATCATTTTTATTTTTGGAAATTTATTGGCATTTTTCAGTAATAATCTTTCGACCTTAACTGTAAGTCGAATTATTTCTGCTATTGGAGCTGCAATTCTTGTTGTGCGAATACTAAATCAGGCTTCTATTATGACAAAAAAAGGCTCGATTCTTACAACTGTTTACATGGGATTTAGTCTTGCAAATGCCATTGGGCTTCCCTTAAGCACTTTTACGAGTCAATATTTAAATTGGAGATATATTTTTTTAGTTATTACAATTCTTTCAACTTTATTAGTCATAGTATTTATAATTAATACTAACAATTTAGTATTAAAAGAATGTAAAATCAACGTTGAAGACAATATTCAAGAAACTAAAAACGATAATCAGAACCATCCGGAATCATTTAAATTCATATCAATCATTATTATCACAATGTTAGTCTTAGCCGCAAATGCATGCTTTGTTGCTTACCTTTCACCATTTTCAAAACAATTAGGTTATTCAAACAAGACTCTTACAATTTCAATGTTTATTCTTGGAATCGGAAGTTTAGTTGGTTCTAAATTTGGTGGAAAATTAAGTGACAAAGCAAACCCACAGTCTTTTTATCAATTAGCTCTGCTTTTATTTGAAGGTTCAGCAATTTTGGCACTCCTTATTTCTAAAATTAATATTATTGTTTTTTGGATTATTCTATTTTTATGGAATGCAACCCAATGGATTACCGGACCCTTAGGAGTAATGCTAATTACTAAATTAACAAAAAAATATCGCGATACAGCTTTATCATTTAATACAACTGCCCAAAATTTAGGAGCAAGTTTAGGTAGTTTTTCAGGACAGGTATTTCTCGGCTTTAAATCGATAAGGTATCTTCCAGTTGTGTCAATTCTATTTTTAGCAATTGCAATTTTCGTTTTCATCGTAAGTAAGTTAGGGACCCACGATTTTCAACAGAATTAGGAGCGTTTTATGGATTTCAAATTTGGAGAATTCAACGACAAAGAACAAATTCTTTCTCTATACCGTTCAGTAGGATGGACAGAATACACTAAAGATCCCGCAAGGTTATTTCGAGCATTAAAGAACTCATTAGATATATTAACCATATGGAATAATAATGAATTGATTGGTTTGATCCGTGTGATTGGAGATGGGGAGACAATTCTCTACATTCAGGATTTGCTGATAAGACCTGACTATCAAAATCAAGGATTAGGATCAATCTTACTGCAGAAAATGTGTGATCGTTATCAAAACGTTCGCCAAAAAGTGCTGATAACGGATAACACTAATAAAATTAATTCTTTTTATGAGAAAAATGGTTTTGTAAAGAGTGATTATTTAAATCTTAATTGTTATTATTTTAAACAAAAATAGCAATAAAAAATGCATAAAAAACACCCCAAATCTTGGATTTATTTTGTCCAAGATTTGGGGTGCATATCAATTGGCTCTTTTTATTTATCAAGATTTAATTCGAATGTGCTGTAATGTAATCCAATAACTGGAACATAATTTGCTTATTTTCTTTTGGAACAGCCTTATTAATAATTTGTTCTTTACTTTGATTTAATACTGAACCATCTATGTACGGATAATCATTTACAACAATTTCTTTGACGTTATTATCTAAAGGTTCAAAGTGAAATTGTAATCCAATCAC
>JADIMP010000018.1 GCA_017694665.1 Candidatus Gallilactobacillus intestinavium | reverse complement strand
CCGCCTAAAATGACTAACATATCAGTATCATTGTCCGTGGGCAATTTACCGAACTGATATGGATGATAGGTATATACATCATGATGGTGCAACTTAGCCCATTCTAAAATGGAACCGGCCTTTTCATTGGGAGTATGCTGTAAAATATTAATTCTCATGAAATTCCTTTCTACACTAAAAAAGTGAAATGATTCTCAAAATTACTTTCAACAAGGTCATTATATTATAAAAGATAAATTTAAAGATAGTATTGCTTATTCTTGAATCAACGTCTCAAATAAAAGTTCCTAAATTCAATCTCATTCATCGTAATACACTCCTTATATATTAGCTATATCGTAACTAAAACCATACAAAAAATCAATATTAGATTTTATTATATGGATATTAATCAATTACTTTGTTAATTTTTAGCCAAAAAAAGAATATCCGTTAATTTTAATGTTACAATATCTAACATAAAATCAAGAAGGAGTAATTTTATGATTAGTATGTCAAATGCCATCTTTGTTTTATTCGCAAGCATTCTCGTATTTTCAATGATCCCGGGATTAGCATTCTTTTATGGAGGATTGGTATCGGCCAAAAACGTCGTCAATACGATGATTTCAATTTTTTCGATTTGCGGAATTGGAATTTTACTGTTTATCAGCTGCGGATATGGGCTGTGCTTCAGCAGGAGTCATTTTGGAATTATCGGAAATTTCCATCATCTCTTTTTATCAGGCGTTAATTTAATGAAACCATTTGGAACGACCCATATTCCGTTAGGCGTCGATATTATTTTTCAGTTGATGTTTGCTTTAGTAACACCAGCGCTGTTTGTTGGGGCAACAGTTGGTCGAATGAAATTTAATTATTTGATCACCCTCGTATGCGTCTGGACTCTCGTTGTTTACTATCCGCTGGTTCATATCATATGGTCGCCAGCTGGATTATTAGCTCAACATGGTTTACTGGATTTTGCTTGGAACGACTTTCTTATGGATCGGTTGGTACGGCTTTAATGCTGGTTCAGCTCTGGAAATTAATCACGTCGTACTTCAAGCATTCATGACAACCACGATTGCGACTGCATCTGCAATGGTCAGCTGGATGATTTTGGAAACCATTCACGGCAACCATCCCGACATGGTTGGAATCTGTACCGGAGCGTTGTGCGGATTAGTTGGAATCACTCCGGCCGCAGGATATGTAACCAACATTGGTGCCGCTTTGATTGGAATTTTGTGTACGCTTGTGAGCTTTATTTACATTACGTTCATTAAACCACATTTAAAATATGATGATCCGCTTGATGCGTTTGGTTGCCACGGTGTATCTGGAATCATCGGCTCAATTTTAGTTGAATTTTTTGCAACCGCGAAGGTGAATTCTAATATTCATGAAAATGGACTATTTTATGGCGCCGGATGGCACTTATTGGGAATCCAACTTGGGGTGAACCTTATTTACAATTATTTTTGTCGCAATCATGACTTGGGGATGTGCGAAACTGATTACCTTAATCATTCCAATGTGGGTCAGCAAACAAGCCGAAGACGTGGGCCTCGATCAAAGCGAACACGGCGAAAGTGTTGACTACACGGCGCGACCTTGAACTATACCGGAATGAATTTAAAGGACAGTTAAGTCATTTGTACCGGAACCGAAAATAAGAAAATTAATGCTAAATAAATTAAATTATGTTGTACAAAATATTTGTTTTCAAATTAACATCTAGATATAATAAAGACGAGGTGAGATTTATGAATTATATTGGTAAAGAAATTGATGACTTTAAAGTTAAAGCCTTTCAAAATGGCGAAACCATCGATGTCACCAAAGAAGATATGTTAGGTCACTGGAGCATTCTTTTATTCTACCCAGCAGATTTTTCATTTATCTGCCCAACTGAATTGGAAGCTCTTCAAGGCTTATATGACCAATTCAAGAATGCCGGTGCTGAAATTTACTCATGTTCAGAAGATACTGAATTTGTTCATAAAGCATGGACGGATGCATCTCCTGAAATTGCAAAGATCCAATACCCAATGTTAGCTGATCCAGCTGGAAAGTTAGCCCGGGCATTCGATGTTCTTGATGAAGAATCAGGTCAAGCATATCGTGGTGTCTTCATTATTGATCCCGATGGGGTAATTCAATCATACACGATCAACAACATGTCAATTGGTCGGAGCGCTGATGAAATGTTGCGGACCCTTGAAGCCGCTCAATTCGTTCGCGAACACGGCGATCAAGTTTGCCCGGTAAACTGGAAACCAGGCGACAAGACATTAAAACCAGGAATGGATCTTGTTGGTAAACTTTAAAATTGAATTTTAATATAAAGAAGGAGATCTTCACGACACCGTGAAGATCTCTTTTGGTATTAATAATTACTTCTCGAATTTTGACCATAGACTATTAATTTCTTCATCCAGAGCTGAATCTGGTTGTTGCACTTGAGCAACCAGCTTTTCAATATCGTGAACAGTTGGCTGCCATCCTTCCATTACATTAACTCTAACAGAAAAGTAGATTGCAAAGAAAAGATCATCTGGAATTTTTACTCCCTGAATCGTATGCTTCTCTTTATCTACATTAAATGTAAAAGAACTCTTCAAAAACGTTTTATTATATGTTTTCATATTAAAATTTCTCCTAACACTTCAATTATACAAAATCAGAAATTCTAAAATAAGGACGATGATATTTTACATTCCATATTGAATTTGATAAAAAAATTGAGATATAATAAAAACATTATATTGAGAGAAGCGAGTTCAATGCGGGCAAAAATTCCGGGATGGAAGAAGAATCTATA
>JADIMP010000017.1 GCA_017694665.1 Candidatus Gallilactobacillus intestinavium | reverse complement strand
ATTAAGAAATCTGTGATAAATTAGATCAGTATTGTAAGAAACTATGTTTCAGCAAATGATTCATGGCAAAGGAGATAAAATTATGAAACAAGGAATTCATCCAGATTATCATAAAGTAGTATTCATGGATTCAACTACTGGATATAAATTTATGTCTGGTTCAACAGCTACTTCTGATGAAACTACTGAATGGGAAGATGGTAATACTTATCCATTAATTCGTGTAGATATTACTTCTGATTCACATCCATTTTACACAGGAAAACAAAAGTACACGCAAGCTGATGGAGCTGTTGATAAATTTAATAAAAAATATGGTTTTAAATAAACTATTTAATTATAAAAAGAGTGGGAATATTTGTTTCTCGCTCTTTTTTTGTTATTATTAGATCATTGGTTTTATTTTAGTTATTTTTAAACTTTAATAATGTATATGAAGGTTCATAAATTATGAAAAAGAAATTTAATTGGAAAAAAGCTATTTATAGTATTATCATCGTTATTTTAGTTTTAATATCTTTAATATTAATTTTTAATAAACAAATTACTAATAAATTAGTTGATAGTTATCGACCAACAATTTCTAGAAAAGATATTGAAAAGAATAAAGATGCTAAAGCTACGTATAATTATTCTAATGTTCATGAAATGAACTTGAAAACAGCAGCTGAAGCTAGGGCTAACGATCGTATTAAGGCTATTGGTTTAGTTGCTATTCCTAAAATTAAAATGAATGTGCAAATTGTTAACGGTGTTTCTAATGAAGATTTGGCTTTGGCAGCAGGTACTTTAAAACCTAACCAAGTTATGGGCCAAGGAAATTATGCTATTGCCGGACATAGAATGTGGGATAAATATGCTATGTTTAGTCCAATTTTTTGGAAGGCTAGAGTAGGTCAAAAAATATATTTAACAGATTTAAATAACATTTATGAATATAAAGCTACTGAACGTAAATTCATTTCACCTAGTGATGTAAGTGTTGTAAATGATGTTCCAGGTAAAAGATTAATTACGTTAATTACTTGTGATTCTACTGGACAAAAACGACTAATGTTACGTGGTAAATATGTAAAGAAATATAGTTGGAAGAAAGCACCTAATAAAATTAAAAAGGCTTTTGCTTATAAACAAAAGATCGATAAGATGTAATTGATATTTAAAAGAGGCAGCGTTATGCTGCCTCTTTTAATTTTGTAAAGAAATTCTTAAGAAGATTTATTTATTTAAATTAATCTTAACTAATATCCATAAAGCTTGTTATTATGGTGATTATTTTATTTTTGCCATACTACATATAGTTGCTGATTATTTTTTATATACTATATTTAGTATATAAAGTAATTTAAAAGGGGTGACGCATATGAGTTTTAAATTAAAATTAGAAAGATTACTAGAAATAGTATTTTTTATATTAATAATGGTATTTGCTCTTTTAAATTTAGATCACTTAGCTATTTTAAGTATGTTCATGGAAGGTTTTTTAAGTTTTACTAGTAAATTATTAGCTTAATTCATTTATTAATTTTTGAAGCCATAATGGTAAGATTTCTTTTAATTGATTAAAAGTGGTTTGAAAATCATTTGTATACCATGGATCTTTGATTTCATTTGTTGGAGTAGCAGAAATATCGTATATTAAATGAATTTTTTGTAAACATTTTTTTGGACACATCTGTTTTAGATTAATAATATTTTGTTTATCCATACCTACGATATAATCAAAATTTGCAAAATCCTGATCATTGATCTGCTTAGCTTTATGTTCAATATTTTTATAATTATTCTGTTTTAGAATTTGAAAAGCTGGTTGATAAATAGAATTGCCGATTTCGTAGTCACTTGTTGCAGCCGAATCTACCATGATTTTATTGTTTAGTTTGTTCTGATTAATAATTTCTTGAAACATTATTTGTGCCATTGGAGAGCGACATATATTGCCAAGACATACAAACATTATTTTTTTCATAAACATCTCCAAATAAGAGTTATTTTTAATAATAGTTATTAATAATTTTAATATACAATAAATAACGTTAATAACTATGGTATAATTACTCCTATATTTTATTATAGGAAGTATTTATGAGATTATCAGAAATCGCTGCAGTTGTACATGCTAAAAATGATGTGTCTAATTGGTCTAATATTGAAGTAAATAGTTTTCAATTTGATAGCCGACTGATTAAATCAGGAGGCTTTTTTGTTCCATTATCTGGTAATGATGACGGTCATAAATATATTAAAAAAGCCTATGAAATGGGTGCTTTAGCTAGTTTTTGTCAACCCGATAAATTAAATTTAGTCCCGGATAATTTTCCGGTTGTGGTTGTTGATGATCCCTTAAAAGCTTTTCAAACTTTAGCTAGTTTTTGGGTTAAGAAAGTTAATCCTAAAGTTATTGCTATTACTGGAAGTAACGGAAAAACAACGACTAAGGATATTGTTGCTAGTATTTTAAAAAACAATTATCGAGTTCATGAGACTCAATCTAGTTTTAATAATGAAATAGGGGTTCCTTTTACAATTTTGTCTATGCCTGAGGATACGGAATATTTAGTATTAGAAATGGGTATGGATCGTGCAGGTCAATTAGATGAATTAAGTAATATAGCTCATCCTGATATTGCCGTTATCACTATGATTGGTGAAGCTCACATAGAATTCTTTAAGACTCGTGATCGAATTGCTGATGCCAAAATGGAAATAACTAATCATCTATCAAATAATGGAACGTTTATTTTTAATGGTGATGAACCATTATTGTTAAAACGGGCAAATAAATTTGCTAATGAATATACATTCGGTCATATTAACGATAATTATATTAGTGCTAAAAATATTCACTTGGATTATCAAAATTATATAACTACTTTTCAAACTAATTTAACAGACAACAATGTTTTTAAATTGCCTTTGATGGGTACATATAATGTTGATAATGCTTTGCCTGGAATTTTGATAGGTCTTTTGGCTGGAATTAAAGTTGAAGATATTAAGTCAAAATTAAATAATTTAAGTTTAACTAAAAATAGAACAGAATTATTAAAAGGGCAAAAAGGTGAAACAATTTTAAGCGACGTTTATAATTCTAATCCAACTGCTGTAATTGATGTTTTAAATGTTTTTAGTAACATGCAAACTAATGGTAAAAGAATTGTTGTTTTAGGTGATATGTTAGAACTAGGTGACGATGCTGTTGCTTTACATAGTAATTTATCTAATTACTTAAATCCTCAGTTAATTGATGAAGTATATTTGATTGGTACTTATATTAAGAATTTGTCTGATATTCTTAAAGAAAAATTTGATCCTGAAAAGATTCATTATTATTTAAATGACAATTTAGATAGTTTAGCTAATAGTTTAAAGGATTCAATTACTGGCGATGATTTAATATTACTGAAAGCTAGTCATGGATTGCATTTAGAAAAGATTTTAGCGAATTTAATTGGAGATTAATTTTATGGCACATAATTTAAAATTAGAAGATGAAGTTTTTAGTATTTTAACAGATATTACTCGACATTATTTCCGTGATAGACGTAGTATTAATCCTTCATCTATGCTTTATCAAGCGGCTAAATATGCTGATGATGAAGGATACATTGTTAATGCAGATATAGAAGATGGAGAAGGAAAGTTAGTAGCTAGCGTTGATTTAACAAATGCTGTTTTAACTGATAAAGGTACTAAATTTTTAGAAACTTATAATCCAGAAGAAAAGGATGGTAGAAGATAGTGGAAGATTTAAGCGCTAATTATAAAAGCACACCAGTTTACACATCGTTTTTTTATGCAGAACCAGAGCAAAGAATAAAAAACCATTCAAATTTAATGGAGACATTACAAGCATTTGTTAAGAATCAAACAGTTGACGTAATGTTTGCATTACAAATAATGTTGACTAATTCTGAAATTATGATTATGCCTTTGGGTTTAAACGATATTAATGAATTAAAAGAGTATACAAATAAAAAAAGAGCTGAACAAAATACATTAATTAGTAGTGGAACGGATGAATTACCCATTGTAGTACAATTTGATCCTCATGTTGAAAATGGAAAGGTTAGCAAAAAAATTGTAACTACTATGGAAGAATTATTTAACGATTTTAATAATGCTTTTCCTAAGATTTGGGATGAGGTATCCAAAAAAATTGATGAGAATCAATCTATTTTGGAAGATATAGAAAATGAATTAATAAACGACAGTAAAAGTGTTCAACCTAAGTTAATGCAAAAAATTAGTGAATTATCTATGGAAGAGCGCGAAAAATTATCTGGTAAAAAAATTGATGATAATGAATTAACTCGTTTTTCTCAGTACTTAGCAGATAATAATGAAGTTAAAGCAATTTTATCTTCTTCAGCATCCTTTGCTCAACATGAAATTTTTGCTAATGATCCATTTGATGAAGTAATGAAAGACAATATTCGTAAAAACACCTTTTTCTGGGATTTAGATAATACTTACTACGAAATTTATTATTTTTATGCAATTAAGTATGCAAGTAATAATGATGCTTTGAGAAAAAGATTATTGCATTTGCAACAAGATTGGATGGTTCAAATGCGTTCAAATGCGTGGGAAAAAGTAAAATCTTTAGCTGACGATTTAGATGAAAATAAATTTAACGTAGGAGAATTTTTTGAAAATATTTTTATGCCTGTAGCAGAACAAATTGTAGCTGAAATAAGAGATTTTTCAGCTTATTAAGAGAGGATTTATTAATTAATGGCTGTATTTTGGAATGACTTAGAATTTCTCAAAGTTCATTTAAGTAATTTACAAAAGTATTTAGAAAATGTAATTAATTTACCTTCTAAGAATGTTAATAATAGTGTTACTGATTTAGTAAGAGGTAATGGAAAATTTGTACGTGCAGGATTATTTTATTTATTCAGTGAATATGGATTACAAAAAGATGATGAAAGATTAATGCACGGAGCGGCTTCAATTGAATTATTACATTTAGCGACTTTAATTCATGATGATGTTATTGATGAGTCTAATAAACGCAGAGGCGTGGAAACGGTTCAAGTTCGTAATGGTAATCGTAATGCAATTTATGCAGGAGATTATTTGTTTACATTAGCATTTGAGGAAACATTGATTTCAGCATTAGACAAATCAGATATTCAATTAATGAATCAGTCGATGAGGTTAATTCTTAAAGGTGAATTATATCAATATGATGATAATTATAATTTGAATGAGACAGTTGATGAATATTTACGAATTATTGAGGGTAAAACGGCATGTTTGTTTGCTCTTGCTTGTCGTCAAGGAGCTAGACTAGCAAAAGCAGATGAAGTAATTGTTGATTTGGCTGAACAAATAGGTCGTTCTATAGGTTTATCTTATCAAATAATTGATGATATATTAGATTATTCTGGTGATAGTGAAAAAACTAATAAACCTGTTTTAGAAGATATTAATGAAGGAGTTTATTCTTTACCGTTATTATTTGCATTAGAAACTAATCGTTTAGAATTAGAGCCTATTTTAACTAAGGGTAAAAGATTAGCTCTCGAGGATTTAAATAATTTGAAAAAAATTGTTATTAAAAGTGACGGTTTAAGCAGGGCAAGAACTGTTGCTAACGAGTTAATTGATCAAGCCAATTTAGATATAAATATGCTGCCAGATGGAGAAATAAAGAATTATTTAAGAAAGTTATTAAATAAACTTTTAAAAAGAGATAAATAAAAGAGTGGGTATTACTTATACTCACTCTTTTATTTATTTATATAACTGTTTTTATCTTTAATATCATAATCTGGATTTAAGAATTTTTGATAATGGTCGAAATCTTTTTTTATAGGACGTAGTTCTTGTTCAATAGCTTCTAAATGTTCATCTTGTTCAAGAGTACGTAGTTGATCATTTTCTTCATCAATGTCATTTTCTAATAATGTTCTTCTTATTCTTAAATCTGTTAAGGCGATTCTTAAAAGTTTTTGAAAGTCTGCTTCAGACATGTCGTTTTTGGTTAACATATCATTTCTCCTATTTAAATTAACAAATTGTTTATTTATTTTATCATTATTATTTATTGTAAGTGGTTTACAGCCTAATTTTTTTAAAAATAATGATAATTTAGGGGGGTTAGACTGTAAAAAATTATTTAGAAAATTTATATTAGTTTGGAAATACGATAGCGTATAGTGACAAATGTTTTGGTTAGTAATATACGTATTTAAATTATTTAATAGTAATGAGATAGATTTGCTTGTAATCCAAGGATAATCTGTGGCAATAAGGAGAATATTTTTTGTATCTCTAAAGTTAGATAATACACTATAAACACCACTTAAAGGGCCCATATTTTGGAATGGAGCTATATCAGTAACAAGATTAACATTTTGGTTATTTAATAAATCATGGATTTTACTTTTATTAACTTCATTTGTAGAAATAAAAATGTCAGATATTAGATTTTTAATTTTTGATAGTATTCTTTCAATGTTAGTTGTAGCGTTAGGTGAAGTTTTAAATAGTGCTTTATCTGAACCAAACCTTTTTGATTTACCACCAGCTAAAATAATTGCAATATTTTTATTTGTCATAAACAAAATGTCCGCTTTTACCACCGTCTTTTTCTACTAAATGAACATTACTAATTAACATTCCTCGATCAATGGCTTTGCACATATCATATATGGTTAAAAGAGTTATTTGACAACCAAGTAAAGCTTCAATTTCTACGCCAGTAACGTGTTTTGTCTTAACAGTGACAGTAACTGTGATTTTATCTTTTTGATTGTCTTTAAATGTTATATCCGCTCCTGTCAGTGGAATTAAATGACACATTGGAATAAGTTCGCTGGTTTTTTTGGTAGCCATAATCCCAGCTACCTGAGCTACAGCCAAAACGTCACCTTTTTTAATTTTATCTTCTTTTATTCTTTTCAAAGTTTCCGGTTTCATAGAAATTGTTCCAGTTGCTATAGCAATTCTATTTGTTATTTTTTTATCACTAACGTCCACCATTTTTGCTCTGTTTTGACCATTAAAATGTGTTAGTTCGTCTTTTGTTTTGTTCATTGTTACTCCAATAATTTTTAAACCAGTTCTGCCGTTTAATTTCTGTAGAAAAATCTGCAATAGTAGGATCTTTTTTGCATAAATTACTGTTTAAACTAGCAAAAGTTATAATATTATCCATGTTTTGAAAAGGTTCTTTATTGAGATCAGTTAGCATAATAATTTTTTTAAAGTCATTATCTTTAAAACCTTCTATTAGAAAAAGATCATATTTATCATTTATTAAGCTATTTACATTAAAACATTTAGTTATTTTTTGTTTAATCATTAAATGTGTTTGATTGATTAATGCTACTGTATCAGAACCAGAATCAGAAAATGAGTGTGTATCTGTATTTGGTTGATCCATATCTCCATTATGAACGTCATGCTTTATAGTAAAAGTTGAAATGTTGTGATTTTTAGCAAACTTTATAAATGAATTGATAGTAGTAGTTTTGCCACTGTTTTTAAATCCGATAATTTTTATGGTAGTAGCCATACATCTACCTGCGAATTTGTTTTGATTGGTTCTTTTGAATTAGGTATTTTAAATAAACAAGTACTTGATTGTAAATTTCCAAGTGAACCTGACTTATCGCTACCGTTCAAATGGACATAGTAGTTATTATTACGTATTGAATATTGACCTCTGAGAATTCGATCAAAATTGTTGGTTTTATTGTAAGGTTGGTCTAAAATACCCTTAACTTTAATTAAACGAGATGGTTGATGAACGAATCTTCGTAATACAGGTTCTACAAAGAAGTAAAATCCTGTAAAGCAAGCTCCTGGATTACCCGATAAAGCAAAATATAATGTGTCATTATTAATAAATGCGGTGTTGACACTACCAGGACGCATTTTTAGTTTATTAAATAGTAAATTATCAGAATTTAAAGCGGTTGTAGCAGAAAAATCAAAGTCGCCAACAGATACTCCACCATCTGTAATGATAATGTCGTTGTTTTTTTCTAAACGAAGTAAATTTTTTTGTAGTAATTCCAAATCATCTTTTAATTGAATTGATTCGGTAACAATTCCGCCAGCATCTTCAATTAGGTGTTCTAATAATGGTCCATTACTATTAAATATTTTTCCATTTTGAATAGATTCGTTTGGTTGTAATAGTTCAGATCCGGTTGTAATTAAAGCAACTTTAGGCTTTTTGTATACATTAACTGTATTCTTACCAACTGCAGCCATAATACTTATTCCACCGGCATTTAATTCCGTGTTTTTAGGAATGATTATTTGGTCTTTAGTGAATTCATCTCCGATGGGAGATATATTATCGTGTCTACTATTAGTAATAATTTTTACTTTTTTATCGGAAATATATTCTGTTTGTTCTAACATAATGACTTTACCGGCACCATCAGGTACAAAAGCGCCTGTCATAATTCTAGCTGCTTCATTTTCTTGAAGTGGTTTATCGTAAGTGGCACCAGCAGGAATATTTGCCACCACTTTAAATTCTTTTGGATAATCATGATCGTCTTCCAAACGAATGGCATATCCATCATATCCAGATCTTCTAAAGGTAGGGTAGTCAAACGGAGATTTGATATCTTCAGCAACTACACGATGATCAGCATTTTTGATTGGAATTTCTTCAATTCCAATTGGCAAATGAACATTTAATAATTTATTTTGGGCTTCTTCAAGCGATATTGCAGTACGTTTTGTTAACATAAGTTTCCTACTTTCTAATTTCTTTAATTAAATGATTAAGTTCAGGTAAAATAATTTGATTTAAGGCAGTTTTACATGCATTTGTTGATCCTGGAAGAGAAAAACATAGTTGATTTTTAATATTAATACCAGCAAACGCATTAGATGCCATTGAATGTGTACCTATTTCATTATAACTAATTTGTCTAAATAGTTCGCCAAACCCTGTAATCTCTTTTTTCATTAATGGTTTAAGTGATTTTATTGATACATCTCTTTGAGCAATACCTGTGCCCCCGTTAGTAATGATAATATCTGGGTTTAAGTTTTCTAGATTTAAAAAACCTAATTGAATTTGTAAAGTATCATCTATAACAACTTTACGTTGAAGAATTTCAATATCATTTTGTTTTAAAATTGATTCAATAAATTGTCCACTTTTATCTGTAGTTAAAGTTCTAGTATCACTGATTGTTAAAATGGCTGCTTTCATGATTGTATCTCCAATATTTTTTTGAATTTATGATAAATATTTTGTGCTTGATCTAAATCTTTAGCATTGTAAATGTTTAACTTAGCATTTTTGAAATAACTGATATTTATATCATCTAAATTAAAATTAATAAAAAAATTGTTCCATTGGTAATTAATATTTTTCTTGTTTAAAATATTGGCTAATTTTTCTAATTGAATTTTATTATCAAAGTTTATGGAAAAAGTTTTACTGCCACACATACGATGAATTTTGTTATTTATAGTTTTTTTAGGTAATGATACGTGATTTTGAGAACAAACAGGACAATTTTTGACTTTATGAATGTTGAATGTATTGAATTGTAGTTTATGGCAATCAACGTTAATTAATTGTTGATTGTTTATTTCATCATTTATTAAGTAGTTAAAAGTCAAGGATACTTGTAAAGAAGATATCATTGGAATTATAGGAGTGCTAACTCCGATTAAGTCACAATCATTATTTTTTAATTTATTGATGTTGGGAAATAAACAATTAAGACATGGTCCTTTTCGCGGGTCTATGAACATAACTTCACCATATGTACCAGCACAACTAGAAAAAATATAGTTGAAATTATTGTTAATAGCTAAACGATTAATAAGATCACGAGTAAAAAAATTATCACAACAATCGATTAATAAATCGAAATATTCAATCTTAGCTAAGATTGAACTAGATAATTCTGATGGGAAAATTTTTATATTTACATTTGAATTGATTTGATTTAAATGCTTTTTAGCAGCTACAACTTTTAATTCATGATTATTAGCGTCATCCTCAGTAAAAAGACTTTGTCTTTGTAAATTAGACAGTTCAACTATATCTGGATCAATTAGATATAAGGTGTGAATTCCAGAACGAACTAATTGTTCTGCAGTGTATGATCCAATGGCTCCGCAACCAACAATAACTATGGAAGCTTGCTGAATTTTTTCTTGGCCTTGTTTACCGACGGATGTAACTCTTTCTTGACGATCATAACGATTCATATATACTACCTTATTAATAAAATTAATAACAATCTTAAAAATTATAATATTATTTTATGATAAAATAAAATTGTCTAATAAAAAACATTTATAGCGTATAACTACGAATGTAAATGTAGTTTTTATATACTATATAACAATTTATGAGGTAGCGTTAAATGAAACCACGTTTTTTTAAAAAAGTTGAAAAGTTTAATGGTTCATTTTCTCAATTAGAAGAAAATAGTCGTCGATGGGAGAAACTATATAAACAACGTTGGGCTCATGATAAAGTAGTAAGAACTACTCATGGAGTTAATTGTACTGGTTCATGTAGTTGGAATGTATATGTTAAGCAAGGAGTAATTACTTGGGAACACCAAGCAACAGATTATCCATCATGTGGTGCAAATATGCCAGATTTTGAGCCACGTGGTTGTCCTCGTGGAGCTAGTTTTTCTTGGTATGAATACAGTCCTTTAAGAATTAAATATCCTTATGTTAGAGGAAAATTATGGCAATTATGGGACGCAGCCAAAAAGGAAAATGATAGTTTGGTTGATGCTTGGGCAAGCATTGTAGAAGATCCAGAGAAAACCAAATTATATAAGAGCGCTCGTGGACATGGTGGGTTAGTTCGTGTTCATTGGGATGAAGTTTTAGAACTTATTTCAGCTATGTTGTTGTATACGATTAAAAAATACGGTCCTGATCGTTTAGTTGGCTTTTCACCTATTCCAGCTTTCTCTATTGCTAGTTATGCTGCTGGAGCTAGATTTATGTCATTACTTGGTGGGGAAATGCTTAGTTTCTATGATTGGTACGCTGATTTACCACCTGCATCACCACAAGTATGGGGAGAACAAACTGATGTTCCTGAATCTAGTGATTGGTACAATAGCCAATATATTATGATGTGGGGATCTAATATTCCATTAACTAGAACACCTGATGCGCACTTCATGACTGAAGCTAGATATCACGGTACTAAAGTAGTTGCTGTAAGTCCTGATTATGCTGAAAATGTTAAATTTGCAGATAATTGGTTGGCGCCAAATCCAGGAACTGATTCTGCATTAGCCCAAGGTATGATTCATGTTATATTGAACGAATATTATAATAAACAACAAGAGCCATACTTTATAGACTATGTAAAACGTTATACTGATTTACCATTTTTAGTAATGTTGGATACTAGTGAAGCTAATGATAAACATTATGCTTCTGGACGTTTCTTAAGGATAAGTGATTTAAATAATGCTACTGATGTCGAAAATGCCGAATGGAAACCTGTATTGTGGGATGGCGTCACAGATCAAATTAAAGTTCCAAACGGAACGATTGGCCAACGTTGGGAAGAAAACGTTAAATGGAATCTTAAGTTAGAAGATTCTAATGGTAATAAAATTGATCCTAAATTGTCATTTTTGGATTCTAGTGAACAAGTCATTGTTGATTTTCCTATTTTTGATAATAAGGGAAACAAAGTTCTTTCAAGATTTTTACCAGCTAAAAAGGTTACTTTAGCTGATGGTAGTGAAAAATTAGTAACCACTGTTTATGACTTAATGATGAGTCAATATGGTATCAAACGTGACAATGAAGACGATTTAGCTGCAAAGGGTTATGATGATGAAAATAGTCCATTTACTCCTAGTTGGCAGGAAAAAATAACTGGTGTTAAAGCTGAATTAGTTATTCAAATTGCTCGTGAGTTTGCTCAAAATGCTGCAGATACGCATGGTAAATCTATGGTTATTATGGGAGCTGGAATTAACCATTGGTTTAACAGTGATATGACATACCGTAACATTATCAATATGTTAATGCTATGTGGTTGTGAAGGAGTTCAAGGTGGCGGATGGGCTCACTATGTTGGACAAGAAAAAATTCGTCCTAAAGAAGGTTGGATGACAATCTCATTTGCAAATGATTGGCAACCTGGATGTGCTCGTCAACAAAATGGAACTAGCTTCTTCTATTTTGCGAGTGATCAATGGAAGTATGAAGAATTAAATAATTCTGGATTAAAATCACCAGTTAAAAGGAGTTCTCATTCTTATGACCATTCTGCTGATTATAATGAATTGGCAATTCGTTTAGGATGGTTACCAAGTTATCCTCAATTTAATCGTAGTTCATTGAGTTTTGCTAAAGATTATGATTCAACTGATATTCAAGAAATATCTAAGCGAATTGTTGAAGAATTAAAGAATGGTACTTTGCAATTTGCTGCTGAAGACCCAGACGCTAAGCAAAATCAACCTAAAGGAATGTTTGTTTGGAGAGCAAATCTTTTTGCATCATCAGGCAAAGGTCAAGAATACATGATGAAGCACATGTTAGGTGCAGAAAATGGATTGCTAGCTAATTATAGTAGCAATAAACCTTTAGAAATGAAATGGAATAATAGTACCGTTGAAGGAAAACTAGATATGGTTGTATCTATGGACTTTCGAATGGTAACTACTCCATTATATGCTGATGTTGTTTTACCAGCTGCTACATGGTATGAAAAGGAAGATATTTCTTCCACCGATATGCATCCGTTTGTGCACCCATTTAATGCTGCAATTGCACCAGCTTGGGAATCAAAAACTGATTGGCAAATTTTTGGTGATATTGCTAAAAAACTATCCGAAATGGCTAAAAAAGAGCTACCTGCACCAGTTTATGATGTTAAAACTCAACCTTTAGGTCATGATTCTAAAGGAGAAATTGCTCAACCATTTGGTGAAATCAAAGATTGGAAAAAAGGCGAAGTCGACCCTATCCCAGGTAAAACAATGCCAAGTCTTGCGTTAATTAAGCGTGATTATACTCAAATTTATGATAAATACTGTTCTTTAGGACCAGCTTTACGCGATGGTAAAGTTGGAGATATTGGACTTAAATACTCAGTAAAAGAACAATATGAAGAATTATGTGATCGTAATGGAGTTTGGAGCGATGGCATTAATGCTGGTTGTCCTAAATTAGATAAGGATGTTAAGGTTGCTGAAGCAATTATGTTCATTTCTAGTGCTACAAATGGTCCTTTAGCTAAAAAGGCTTGGAAGGCAGCTGAAGCAGAACATGGTGTTGATTTGTTAGATATTGGTATTGGAAGATCTGAAGAGAAATTTACATTTAAAAATATTACTGCACAACCTAAGGAAACTGTTCCTACACCAATATTTACTAGTTCTAAGCATAATGGTGATCGTTATTCACCATTTACTTTAAATGTTGAAAGATTAGTTCCGTTTAGAACTTTAACTGGTAGACAACAATTCTATGTAGATCATGAAATTTTCCAAGAATATGGAGAACAACTTCCAGTATATAAACCAACATTACCTCCAGTTGTAATGGCTCCTGAAGATAAAGAAATTGAACCAGTAGAAAATGAATTAACATTACGGTATATGACACCACATGGTAAGTGGAATATTCATACTATGTATTATGATAATTTAGAAATGCTTACTTTATTTAGAGGTGGTCCAACTATTTGGATGAGTAATGTTGATGCTGAAAAAGCTGGTATTAAAGATAATGATTGGGTTGAAGCTTATAATCGTAATGGTACTGTAACTGCTCGTGCAGTTGTTAGTCATAGAATGCCAGAAGGAACTATGTATATGTATCATGCTCAAGATATGGAAATTCAAGAACCATTATCTAGTATTACAGGTAATCGTGGAGGAAGTCATAATGCTCCTACGAAGATCCATATGAAACCAACACAGATGGTTGGTGGATATGCACAATTAAGTTACGGATTTAATTATTACGGTCCTATTGGAAATCAACGTGATTTATATGCTAATGTTCGTAAGTTGGATAAAGTTCAATGGAATGATGAAGGAGAATAGGTAAATGAAAGTTAAAGCCCAAATTGGAATGGTTTTAAACTTGGATAAATGTATTGGTTGCCATACTTGTTCTGTAACATGTAAAAATACTTGGACCAATCGTCCTGGTGCTGAATACATGTGGTTTAATAATGTGGAAACTAAGCCAGGTGTTGGATATCCTGAACGCTGGGAAGATGAAGAATATTATCGCGGTGGATGGGAATTAAATAGTAAAGGTAAATTAACTTTAAAAGCTGGTAATAAATTAAATAAAGCTTTATTGGGTAAAATTTTTTATCAGCCTGATTTACCTGAACTAGATAATTATTACGAACCATGGACTTATGATTATCAAACATTGTTTGGACCAGAAAAAAAGCATCAACCTGTTGCTAGAGCTAAATCATTAATTACTGATGAGTATATGGATTTAAAAAAGGGACCTAATTGGGATGATGATTTAGCTGGTTCTACTAATACATTTGATCAAGATCCTAATATGAAGAAAATAGAAGGAGATATTAAGGCTAATTTTGAACAAGCATTTATGATGTATTTGCCACGTCTATGCGAACATTGTTTGAATGCGGCATGTGTTTCTTCTTGTCCATCAGGAGCAATGTATAAACGTGATGAAGATGGAATTGTCTTAGTTGATCAAGATCGTTGTCGTGGTTGGAGATTCTGTATGACAGGATGTCCTTATAAAAAGGTTTACTTTAATTGGAAAACACATCGTGCTGAAAAATGTACTTTTTGTTATCCAAGGATTGAAGAGGGAATGCCTACTGTTTGTGCTGAAACATGTGTTGGTCGTATTAGATACATTGGAGTTATTTTATATGATGCAGATCGTGTCCAAGAAGCTGCTGAAGAACCAGATGTTACTAAATTATATGAATCACAATTGAATTTATTTTTAGATCCTAACGATCCTGAAGTTATTGAAGCAGCGCGCAAAGAGGGAATTGAAGAAGATATGATAACTGCTGCTCAGAATTCTCCAATTTATAAGATGGCCGTAGAAGAAAAAATTGCCTTTCCATTACATCCTGAATATCGTACTATGCCAATGGTTTGGTATATTCCACCTCTTTCTCCAATTATGAATTACTTTGAAGGACGCGATTCTATTAATAATCCAGAAATGATTTTCCCTGGAATTGATGAAATGCGTATTCCTGTAGAATATTTAGCTAATTTATTATCTGGTGGAAATGTACAAGTTATAAAAAATGCTCTTTATAAGTTAGCTATGATTAGGATATATATGCGTGCTAGAACCAGTGGTAAAGACTTTGATGAGAGTAAATTAGAACGTGTTGGTATGAATGCACAATCAGCAACTTCTCTATATCGTTTACTTGCTATTGCTAAATATGAAGATCGTTTTGTAATTCCTAAGAGTCATAAAGAACATTATGAAAACACATATGATGAACAGGGAACATTAGGGTATGAAGAATGTAAGGGATGTAGTTTAGCTCCTGAACATGGTTCTATGTTTAAAAAAGCTGATGAAGGAAAATCTTCTTCAGAAATTTATGCTGAGACATTCTATGGAGGAATTTGGCGTGATTAATATTGATTGTTTAGATGAACGCCGTTTATGTTTTAAATATTTGTCTCGTTTATTAGATTATCCAGAACAGGATATTTTAGACAAAAAATTTTTGGATGATTTTGATCGTGAGTATCCAAATACCGATCAGAAGTTATTAGTACGCGATTGGATTGTTAACATGCAGTCTAAGACTTTGTTCGATTTGAAACGCGAATATACTGATCTATTTGAATTAAATAAAAGATTTACTTTGTATTTTAGTTATTATAAATTTGAAGATTCACGCCAACGTGGATCTGTGATAGCTAAATTAAAAATGCTATATGAAATGTTTGGCTTCTCAATTGAAGGTACAGAGTTAGCAGATTATTTACCTTTAATGCTAGAGTTTTTATATTTAGGTGATTGGGATAATGATGATCGTCAACAAGATATTGAGCTAGTATTCCAGGTAATTGAAGATGGAACATTTAATATATTGAAAAATAGAGTAGAATATGAAGGCGAAGCTTATTTAGATTTAATTTCTATTTTAAGAAAAGAAGCTAAATCTTGTATTGCTTTGCCTGTGAAAAAAGGAGAATAACCATGGCACATCCATTTCAATTTTTTTGGTTTGTAGTATATCCATATATTTGTTTAGGTTCGTTTTTTATCGGGACAGCAGTGAGATTTATTTTTTATAATTACACAATTAATGCTCGATCAAGTGAGATTTTTGAAAAAAAGTATTTAATGATAGGTAGTATACTTTTTCATTTGGGTTTATTAGGTGTTTTTGGTGG
>JADIMP010000016.1 GCA_017694665.1 Candidatus Gallilactobacillus intestinavium | reverse complement strand
AATACAACATTTTTATCGTATTTAAAGTTTTCTTTTCCTGAAACTAATCGATCCATCTTTTGAGTTGAAGTAACAATAATTCCACTCTTCTTTTCACGTAATCTCCGAGAAAGAATGCCAATATTAGCGGTGTCCATAATGACGCCATCCTTGCCGTCACTATCAGGATCATATGCATTATACTCATCAACAGTTTGGTTAGTTAAAGCCACCCGGTCAACTAAGAAAATTACTTTATCAACTTTCGGCAATCGTTGAGCCAACCATGCTGTCTTAAAAGAAGTAATTGTCTTTCCCGAACCAGTCGTATGCCAAACATATCCTAATTCTTGCGGTCCCATTTGGAAGTCATGCATTCGAATTTTATCAATTACCCTTCGAGTTGCATATACTTGGTAAGGACGCATAACTTTAATCATTTGGTGATTTTTAGTACCATCCAAAATCATATAGTTTGTTGCCATTTGATGAGCCATCGGAATTGCTAAAAATTGATTTGCAAAAACTTTCCAATCTAAAACTGGCTTATTATCTTCTTCCTGTTGCCACCGAAAAGCAAAATCCGTATTGAAGAGATCACTTGTTGTATTTGCCATATAACGCACATCATGAGGCGTGATGGAAACTAAGATTTGAACTGTTGAAAAAATATCAGTATATTGCTGTTCAGCGATGTATTGGTGCATTTGATTTAACGCTTCACGTGCATCATGCCCATCTGCTTTTTCTTCAATTTGAATAATGGGTAAACCATTGATTAACAAAGTTGTATCAAATCGCCGATCTTGCTTCCCAGTTATTTTCGCAGGTCGTTCAATCTGATTAACGATTTGATAAACAGTATTTCCAGCACCGATTTGATCTTGGTCAAATACCGTTAAATAAACATGGCGTCCATCATCAAGATTAACTTCTACTTGTGACACACCATTAAGTCCATATAAAAATTTTCCCGCATCATATGGCGTATCTAACTTATTGATTTCATTCTTTACTTGGCTAAACTCTGAATCTGATAATGGTTCATTTAAAACATCAGCATTGTTTATCTCCAAAATCTTTTTAAAATTTTCCCATAAACCATCAGTTGTTTTTATTTCTTTTTCATATTTCCACTGTTTTTCTCCGCCTAGATTTTGCAAATAATCGATTAACGAATCTTCAAAAGTTAATTCTTTTTTCTGTATCATATATATCCTCTCCAACTATGTAATACTATAATATTTTATCAAATATTTTCGCTCTACTCGAGAGTAATTACTGTTTCACAACTACTCCATTGGATCATGTGGGCTAATTAATTCATTAAAATATCTCAACACATTATCATATCCACCTTTTTTCCCACCAAGGAATTTTAAATCTTTATCTTTTCCGTCTACTGTTCTTTTAAATTTATCTAACACTTGATTGTTTGCGGTTTGATAAACACTTTCATTTTCATTAACTTTAACCTCAAGATCGCTATTATCTTTTATATAACTCTTTAGATTTCGTAATACTGTTGGTGATATTTCCTTCTTATCAATTGGTGTTGAAGCTAAAATAATACGTTTGAAATTTTTATCTCCAATGTACTTATAGTGTATTGGAGTTATAATCAATAGCATTGGATAAGTTATTACCTGACACTTAATATCCGAATTAGGTAAGGTAAATTTTTCGCTCCTAACATTATCACGCATTCCTTTTTTAGCAAAAAATTGCTTAGGTAAAACTGACTTTTCAAGCTTACCTGTTGTTTGATAATAATCTTTTTGATCTAAGATTGTTTGATATGATACTGGTGACAGTACTAAATTACTCATCACTTTTCCAATTGAATACCATAATATCTTTGATGGTATTAGCATTAAATAAGTATGATCTGGGAGTTGTGCTAACTTTTTGGTGGATTCATTTATTAACGCAAAACTTGGTTCTTTTGAATTCCACAAATTTTCAACTACAGAAAACGAAGCCGAATCACTATATTTTTCTCTGTTGAAAGCTGAAAATGAAATCAACGCTGAAATAATTGCAACTAGTAGTGAACACACCGAAAGTAATGAATTCCAATTATTTTTTAACCCTTCCATAATTCATCTCACCTTTTTTATTTAAATTATTAAGATATTCTATACTTAAACCCCTTAAGATAGACATCTTCTTCTCCGTTAAATACTCCTTTTCTTTTAATAATTGATAATATTTACCAATTTGTTTTTGATATTCCATTGACGGTAACTGAATATCAATATTTTCTACATTCTTCATCTTTAAAAGCTTTAATACACTTCCTTCTAAAAGACTATTTATTTGTTTTTTTATATCCACAGATTCGTTTATCAAAAAAAGTAAATATGAAACTTTTATTTTTGATAAATCTTTGGGGATTAACTTGATATAGCGTTGAGAAAAAATTTTTCCATCATTTTTAGATGATACGATAGCCACTTTAAATTCTTGCAGACTCATTACTATATCTCCTTCATGTAAAACAGAACTGTTTTTTCGAAAGGATCTAATAGTTTTTTCTTTAAAATTCGATTTCAAATCTGATTTAAAATCCGAAATCGAGTATAATTCAGCAAATTTTCCTTTTATTTCTCTTGAATTTAACCCTGATTCTACTGACACTAATTCTTTTAATTTCATGGCTTCTCCCTTTGAACTTTAATTAATATTCATCGAACAAATATATTATTTATTATTATTTCTTTTTTGTCAATAGAATATTAACCAATATTCAATTTTATCAAATCTTTTATTTAAACATTATGTTAATAACAGCTTTTTACGCACCAAAAAAACACCCCCAACCATTCCGGCGGGAGTGTTTCCAATCTATTCAGTTATTAACTATTCTTCACTATCTTCCTTACCCTCATCTGCAACTTCGATGTGCAAGTCTTCAAGCTGTTGCGGTGCAACTTCGCTTGGAGCGTGAGTCAATGGTTCGGTTGCCTTTGAGTTCTTTGGGAAGGCGATGACTTCACGAATGTTGTCC
>JADIMP010000015.1 GCA_017694665.1 Candidatus Gallilactobacillus intestinavium | reverse complement strand
AACATACATGAAAACATTAAAAAACAATCCTCGCATGACAATCTTGTATTTTCGAAGTTCTTTAGTTTTAATGTTTTCCCAATCATTTTGTTCAAAATTTTTATCCATCATTTTTGTTCCAGTTAAGCTATGTACTAATAACCTGGTTTACCTAAAAGTTTAAACATATTAACCTTATAGTCTTCTACTCCTGGTTGATTAAACGGATTAACTCCATTAACATATCCTGAAATGGCTACAGCTAATTCAAAAAAGTAAATTAAATATCCCACAGAATAAGCATCTTCTTTAGGCAGATCAATTATCATAACAGGAACATTTCCATCATTATGTGCCAACCTAACTGCTTCACTAGCTTTTTGGTTAACATAATTTAAACTTTTTCCTTCCAAATAACCTAATTGATCTAAATCATTTCCTACTTTAGGAATATCAACATCATATTTAGGATTAACTATCCTAATGACAGTTTCCATTAAATTACGTCGACCTTCTTGTATATACTGACCTAATGAATGCAAATCTGTTGATAAATTAGCACTAGAAGGATAAATACCCTTTTGATTTTTGCCTTCTGATTCTCCCATTAATTGTTTCCACCACTCAGCAAAATACATCAAATTAGGTTCATAATTTTCTAAAAGTTCAATATTTTTCCCTTTACGATACAAAATATTTCTTAAAGCAGCATATAAATATGCATCATTATTTTCTATGTTGGAATCTTGATAATCTTTATACGCATTAAATGCCCCTTCCATCAAGGCATCAATATCTATCCCTGCTGTTGCTATTGGAAGTAGTCCAACTGCAGTCAATACAGAAAATCTTCCGCCAACACCATCAGGGACAACAAATTCCTCATATCCTTCTGAATCAGCAACCTGCTTTAATGCTCCTCTTGAAGAATCTGTAGTAACATAAATCCTCTTTTTAGCTTCTTCTTTACCATAACGTGTTTCTAATAAATTCTTAAAAATACGAAAAGCAATGGCTGGTTCTGTAGTTGTCCCTGACTTAGAAATTACATTAATAGAAAAATCTTTATTATCTAATATTTGTAATAATTCATGTAAATATTGACCTGATAAAGAATTACCAGCAAATAAAACCAAAGGAAATTCTCGCTTATCTTTTAATTGAATAAATGAATCTTGTAAACTTTCAATAACTGCACGAGCTCCCAAGTAAGATCCACCAATACCAATAGTAATTAAAACATCAGAATCTGATTTAATTTTTTCAGCAGCTTTTTTAATACGGTTAAATTCAGATCGATCATAATTTTTAGGTAGATCTAACCAATCAGTAAAATCTGATCCTGCACCTGTATGTTTTCTCAATTCGAGATCTGCCATGGAAATAGTAGGTTGAATTTCTTCAAGTTCATTATCACTAACAAATTGTTTTGTTCCTTTAACATCAAACTTTAAATATCCCATGATTAACACCTCTTTAAATAATTTTTCTTATTTTTAAATTAACTTGCTTATTGTCAGAAACAAATTCTTTATTTTTACTATCATTACTCCAAATAAATTCATTAACTGTATGTTCAACATCTGAATTTCTATTCAAAGCTGTATGTTCTCCCATAGGTCCAGTAACAATATACTCTTCATAGCTTTCTAAACGATCTTGTAACAAAAACTTAACAGATCTAGCAGAACTGAAACTAACCCAATGATCATTATTATGAATTGGATCAGATTTACCAATCACGTTTAACAATCTAATTCCACTAGGAAAACAATTTTTATATTTCAATCTTTGTTTGTATTCATAAGTCATATGTTTCGGAGCACCATTACTTAAAATAGAAGTCAATCCACATCTATCCAAAAATCCAAACATTCCATTAAATAATCCAGCAATTGTAACTAGTTTATTTAACTTAGGTAATTTTTCAGAAGAGCCATACATCAATTCCAAATCAACAAAATCATTTGCACCCAATGAATGACCAATACCATTTATCTTTTGAATATGATAATGAGATTTCAAGTACTTTACAATTTCATATAGCTTATTAATTCTAAATTTATGTAGAGCAAATCGGTTCTGAAAAACAATTTGAATTATGGGATTATGATCTTGCAACAATCCGTCATCTAAATAAGTTATTTCTCCACTAAAATTTACATATATTAACATACTTTTATGTAAATTTAATTCTCTTTCTGCAGCAACAATCATCTGATTAGTTGAAGATACATCACCATTAAATCCATGTAAAAAAATCGTTGGAATAGTCATTTACTTCACCTAAATTGAAATAATAATAAAGTTATTATACAACATAAAAAGTATACCAATACAATAAAAAGGCAGTTTAAAATTAAAACTGCCTTATAAACTTCTTAATATCATTAAAATTATTTAGTACTTAGCATCTAAATACCAATAAATACCGATAACTAACCATTCATGAACAATTATAATACCAATAATTAATGCCATAATTTCAGGAATCGGCACCATCATAAATTTAATTGCGTTAGTTAAAGCTAGTACAACTGTTAAAATAAAAACAAATATTACTATTACTTGTCCTGCAATATAACCTGCGTTTAGCATCAAATATTGTTCTCGCTCATCACCTATAAGATACGAATGAATAAAGGGCAAAGTTAAGGTACCTCTGTCAGATTTTGTTATAAAGTGACGACTAATGTTCATCCTAATGAATGCGATTACAGCCATAGAAATACAAAAAATACCAAACAATAATCGATTATTAATAAAACAAATAGCTAACCACCACAAAATTAACACTATTGACATAGTTATTGTTCTAATTAATGCTTGCTTTTTTACTAACGTCATTTTTAATCACCATCTTTCATGAACAATTCATCTACTTTAACGTTCAATAAATTTGCTAAAGTAAAAGCTAATTCCAGTGACGGTGAATACTTAGCATTCTCAATAGCATTTATCGTTTGTCTAGTAACACCTGCTAACTGTGCTAATTTTTCTTGAGAATAGCCTTTTGCCTTCCGCAACTGAAAAATTCGATTCTGCATAATTGAATTCCTTTTTTAAAATTATGTAAAATATATTTTACAATTAAAATAATAACTGATTTGATTTAAAAAGTAAAACATATTTTACTTTTTTAAAAAGAAAACAAGCAAAAATATACAACATTAATCCATAAATTATTGACAAAAATATTTACGCATATATACTTAGTTACATAAGTAATTAAGTATATATGCGTAAAGGAGAAAAATATGTCTTTTGAACTTAATTCAAAAGAACCATTGTATCAACAAATTGCATTTCAATTAGAAGAAATGATTTTGACAAAAAAAATTCTCGAAGGAGAACAAGTTCCTTCGACAACACAACTTTCACAAGAATTAAAAATTAATCCAGCAACAATATTAAAGGGAATGAACATTTTAGTAACTAATGGATTAATTGAGAAAAAACGTGGAATGGGAATGTTTGTTTGTACAGGAGCCTATGAAAAAATTATGAAACAACGTCAAAAAACCTTTTATAAAGATTACATTAAAAAAATGCTACAAGAAGCCCAAAAATTACATATATCTAAAAATCATTTATTAGAAATGATAGAAAAGGAAGATTATTAATAATGAAATTAACAGTAAATAATTTAACAAAAACATTCAAACACGAATCCATTTTAGAAAACATTTCATTTGAATTAACTAGTCCAAAAATCTATGGATTATTAGGTCGTAACGGCGTTGGAAAAAGCACTTTATTAAATTGTATTTGCGATCGCCTTTTATTTAAACAAGGAAAAGTTTTATTAAACGAAAAAACTATACACAATAACAATGAACAACTAAAACAAATTTACTTAATGAACGACAATTCAGAAACCTATTACGGTTGGGAAACAGTATCAGATTTGTACAAATATACTGATATTGCATATGGTAATTTCAATTATAAAAATGCACATGAATTAGCTAATAAATTTGGTATAGAAGAACGTCAAAAATTCAAACATTTATCAACGGGATTACAAACAGCTGTTAAATTAATACTAGCTTTTTGTGTCAATGCAAAAATTATTTTTTTGGATGAACCTACATTAGGATTAGATGCATATTTACGTGACGTTTTTTATCAAGAGTTAATTAAAACATATAACGAAAATCCTCGCATTTTTGTATTATCTACACACCTCATTAATGAAGTACAAAATTTAATAGAAGATGTAATTATTTTAAATAATAAAAAAATAGTCTTAAATAAAACATCAGTCGAAAATACTTGTCAATTAGTTACACAACTACAAGGAAAAAGGGAAGACATTAAAAATTTACTAGGTGAAAAATTTTCATCTTATGATGCAATAACAGTAGGTAAACAAATAATTATCAATGTTAAAACTGAACTTTTGCAAAAGAAAAATATCCCAACAACGATAACAAAACATCCAGTAGATTTACAAACAGCATTCATTACTCTAACAAATAAAGGAAATAAATAACTATGAAAAAATCAATTGAATTACTAAAATGCACATGTCGTAATAGAATACGTCAAATATTAATTTCAACATCAATATTCATTATTTTCATCACATTGGGATATATTATTAATGGTTTTAAATCAACAAACATTAAACTTTTGATAAACGGAATAACTTGTATTATTTCTTTTGCTTTAATAATGGCATTAATATATGGTTATTTTACACAATACAAAGATTATCGTATTGCAATGCAATTAGGTTTTTCCAGAAAAACATTATGGTGGTCCAAATTCATTGAACTTACTATATTGACAGCTTTAATTACAATTATAGGAATCATTAATTTACATGTAGGATATAGAGGAATATTAATCTTAACTAGTATGATAGTATGCATGAATTTTTCTATTACAATCACCTTTTTTGCATTAAGTAGCTTTTTAGTTCTTTTTCCACGTTGGCTAGGAAAAACAGTAATGATGACAATTTTATCTTTTATAATATATTTCATAACATATGAAACAATTAACATTACATATCAATATCCTAAATTAGTACATTTCATTCAAAAAGTTTTAAGTTTAAATATGTATTTTTCCTTTTACGCAGTATGCATTATATGGATAACACTAATGTTAATAATTTCGTATAGATTTATGAATTTAATACAAATTAGACGCAATTAATATAAAATCATTTCCATATAAAAATATTACTTTGTTAATAATTTAAAATGATTAAGGTAAATAGTGTAAAAATATATTAACCTTATTCATTCTAAAATTTTTTACAAAACAAGTTTCTCTTCTTCAATTTCCTAATAGACGCATATTAAACTTACAAATATACTTATATAATAGCGAAAATAATAAGGTTATTTGGTTATTCTGCTATGGAAATTATTTTCACATTGAAGGTAAGTGGTTCACCAATGATGTAAATTGCTATGCTATTCACCGCGTTTCATTAGAAAGCCACGTTCAGGGCAAAAAATGCTACTACATTTTTAAAGTTACTGATTGATCAGGCAAAACATGACGGATATAAAAGTGTAAGAATTGACACACATTGTTTCAATTTACCAATGCAAAAAACTGCGATTAACACAGGATTTACCCAATGTGGAATAATAAAAATCATTGATGAATCTACTGATCCAAACAGAATCGCATATGAAAAATTACTAACCTTAACAAAAGATCCTCAATAAAAATTTTTCTATATAAAATAATCAATTAAATTACTAAAATACAATATAAATTATGTAATTAAAAACGTTTTTCCAATAAAGGAAAAACGTTTTTTTATAATAAACATTGATAATGGAGATGGCGGGAGTCGAACCCGCGTCCAAATATTTCGTAATTTAAATATCTACGCTCATAGTCAAATAATTACATTCATTATTTACAGGTATATTTGACAAAACCAAATAAATAACTAAGCCTTTAAATAATTCATTAGTTAATCTAGGCAAGTTAACTAATATAGCTTAGTGTGGTTAAAACTTAAAAATTACCCTAAGCTAATAATTTTTAAGTTACGCAAAAATACTGTTTTTAGGCAGCTAATGCGTAGTTATTGTTATTATCTTTTGCAGATAAATTTTAATAGTTTTACGTAACTACACGGAACGCCATTTAAATCCAAAAATACCTGTCGAATCCAAAAACATCCCCAAAATTAATTTAATTTATGTTGAACACCACGTTGATCAATCCAATCAACATGTTGAATGTCCTGATTAGTACTATCAGCTACATCCTCTAATATTATACTAGATTTTTCTTTTAATAGCTGTACTAATGCTTGTAATTCAATATTTAATTTAATCAATTTTAATAAAGCAGTTTGTTCCATCATTTCCAATTCAAAACTGGCTATCACCTTATCTCCACTAACTAAATCTATAACTCCAGAATTAACAATTACTGTTACCATAATAAATACCTACTTAATTATTAACTAATATCATTATAACAATGATGGATTAAAAATATTATTCTCCAAATTTATCTCCAAATTTATGAATAAAATCAATAATACTTTTAGCCTTAGTACGACCAAATTCCTGTACCCATTCATCAAATCTTGCTTCAACTCGTTCTTTAATTCTTTTTTCAGCTTCTATACCTTTAGGAGTTAATTCTAAAAACATTTGTCTTCGATCATTAGGATTAGTTATTTGCGTTAATAAACCCTTATTTAACAATCCTTTTACTTGTCTAGAAATAGCTGCTCTAGTAACATTTCTTCTATTAGCAATTTTTACTAATGTTAATTCCTTTTCATTTGCAACATCAGATAAAATGAGATATTGATCAAATGATAATTCATAACCTGCAGCGGGTTCTGAAACAAATTCATTTAAATATTTTAAAAAGCGAGTATATACTTCAATCGCTTCATTTAATAAATCACGGTTTTCCATTTATAACTCCAATAAACTTTTTAACTAAAATCAATAATGTATTGTATAGTATAGTATATACTTTATATTAACAATAAGGATAATTAATGATGAAAAAAATCTACTATAAATTAACTTGTATTATACTTACACTATTTTCTTTTATTGTTTTTTTAAATTTTAATAGCATAAATAGTAAAGCCGCAACTAATGTTAGCTATGAAAATAGTACTTTAATTAGTTCTAAAGCAAAAATTCAAGTCTTACATGACAGTCAAGCTACATATTCGGTTTGGGCCAATCATAAACAAATACTAATTCGCTACAAATTTACTAATAAATCAAGTAAACAAGTAGCACCTTCTGATGTATGGTCTAAATATTTCACTGCTACCCAAAAAGGTCACAAATTAATTACCGGAGCTCTAGCTATCAATGGATCTATCAGCTCTTCTGATGAAAATGCTATCAACAATTCTGTAACACCTGTTAATCAAGGAGACACTGTTACTGCTGCAGCAATGTATCAAATAAATCCTGGTAAAGGACCTGTTACAGTCCATGTATATAATCATAAACATGGAAAACAAATTGGAAAATTTGTTATAAATTTTCAATAGGAGTTTATTAATAAATGAGTGATTACGAACCATTAGACATGATTGAAGAAATTACACTTAATGACGGTTCAAAATATCTAGAAATTGGCAATATTAATCACAATGGAAGAGCAGAATATGCTGCAGAACACGGAAAAATTAAAAGTGTGAGAATCCTTAAATTAAATATTCCTCGTTCTACTAATTTAATTAATTATGAAAATTATATTAATGATAAATATCATATTAAAGAAGAAACTATTGATGGTTTTCGCAAATGGGAACACACACCTGAAATGCAAAAAGTTATTGATAATATTTTAAAAGAAAATCAATTATCAAAATAAAAAAGACGCCAACTAAGGCGTCTTTTTTATTACTGAACTGTCACACTTTTAGCCAGATTACGTGGTTTATCAACATCTAATCCCTTTGCCAAACTTGTATAATAAGATATTAATTGTGCTGGAATAACTGATAATAACGGTGTTAGTAATTCATCAACATCATCAATGACTATATCGTCGTTAGTAACAGCAAATTTTTTCATAGCTATTGTTAATACTTTACTACCACGTGCTTGTGTTTCTGCTAAATTACTTCTCGTTAAAGCAACAACATTCTCCTGAGTAAGAATTCCAACCACTGGTGTACCCTTCTCAATTAAAGCTATTGGTCCATGCTTTAACTCACCAGCAGCAATACCTTCAGAATGCAAATAACTAATCTCTTTCAATTTTAAAGATGCTTCCAAAGAAACAGCATAATCTATCCCTCTACCAATATAAAAAGCATCCGTTGCATTTACAAAATATTTTTCAGCTATATTACGTAATTTATCTTTTTGATCAATTAAAGCTTGCATAGCATTAGCTACAACTGATAACTGTCCAAATAAATCAAAATTTTGAGCAGTAAAATTATTTAATTTCATTCCTAGAGCTTTAGCTAAAATTGCTTCAATAGATATTTGAGCAGTATATGCTTTAGTTGAAGCAACAGCAATTTCTGGTCCTGCTTTTAATAATATGGTATATGTAGCCTCTCTAGATAAAGTTGAATTTTTGACATTGGTAATTGTTAAACTACTATATCCATCTTTATTAATACGATTTAATACTTCACGCAAATCAGCAGTTTCACCACTTTGACTAATAAAAATAAAGAAAGGTTGTTCAGAAATTATTTCATAATTATAGGCAAATTCTGAAGCAATATTAACTTCTACTGGAATATTAGTTAATTTTTCAATAATTCTTTTACCAACTAATCCAGCATGATAACTTGTACCAGCAGCAATAATATAAATACGATCTGCTTGTGCCATCTCATTAATCAATGATTGTTCAAGAGCTGGCTCTTTATTTTCATCAAAATAATCAGTTAAATGACGACGAATCACTATGGGCTGTTCATCAATTTCTTTTAACATATAATGCTCATAAGCACCCTTATCTGCCTCACTAGCATCCATATCCACTGTATAAGGATCCCTCATTATATGATTGCCATTGCCATCTTGAATGTCCACACTGTTAGAAGTTAAAACTGCAACTTCACCATCATGTAATTCAACAAACTTATTAGTATGAGCTATCATAGCTAAAGCATCAGAACATACAGCATTAAAATTATCGCCCAAAGCAATTAAAAGTGGACTTCTTCTTTTAGCAACATACAATTTATCCGGTTGCTCATTATCAATTAACAAAAATCCATATGCAGAATCCGGCATTAAAGATACAGTTTTTCTTAAAGCTTCTAAAGTAGTTAGATTATCTTTATCTACAAAATATTGAACTAATTGAACTGCAACTTCACTGTCAGTATCACTTTTAAAATTAACATTGCTTAAATATTTAGCTTTTAGTTCTTGATAATTTTCAATAACACCATTATGAACCAAATAAAAACGACCGTTTTCAGACACATGTGGATGAGCATTATTTATACTAGGTTCTCCATGTGTAGCCCATCTAGTATGAGCAATTCCTATACTTCCTTGAACATCATCAGAAACTTGATTACGCAGATCTGCAACTCTACCCTTAACTTTAATCAAATGTTCTTGTTTTTGGTCATTTGTTACATAGATACCCGCAGAATCATATCCTCGATATTCTAATTTTTGTAAACCATCTAATAATAATTCTGTCACATGTACTACATCAGAGGAACCTACGATTCCTACAATTCCACACATAGACAAATCCTCCTATACCAATATGTAAGATATCATATATCTATTGCTTAATAATAGCAACTATTTCGTTAATATATTTATCTACCAATTCTGAAGTTGATGCTTCCACCATAACTCTCAACAATGGTTCTGTTCCACTAGGTCTAACCACAACACGACCTTCATCACCTAACTCTGCACGCACTTTATTGATTTGTTTTTGTATATTTTGATCATTCAAAATACTATTTTTATTTGGAACTTGTAAGTTAACCAACTTTTGAGGATAATATTCAACCTCATTAGCCATTTCAAACAAACTTTGTCCACTTTTTTTAATAACCGATAATAATTGCAATGCTGTCAATAAACCATCACCAGTATTATTAAAATCTAAGAAAATAATATGTCCAGATTGTTCACCGCCAATGTTATAGCCATGTTTCAACATTTCCTCAACAACGTAACGATCACCAACTTTAGTTTGAACATTTTTAATATTTTGATTAGCTAAACTTTTGGTGAATCCTAAATTACTCATCACCGTGGTAACAACCGTATTATCCTTTAATCGTTCTTCATTGTGCCAATGTTTTGCACAGATGTACATAATTTTATCGCCATCAATAACATTTCCATTTTCATCAACAGCAATACAACGGTCACCATCACCATCAAAAGCCAAACCTAAATCAGCATTTTCTTCAACAACTCTTTTTTGTAAATTTTCAGGGTGAGTAGAACCAACATGATCATTTATATTTAAGCCATCGGGAACAGTAGCCATAGTGTCAAAATCTAAATTAACATCAGCAAATAATCTAGATACTAAACGACTGGTTGAACCGTTAGCAGCATCAATAACTACTTTCATACCCGATAAATCTTCATCAACCGTATCTTCTAAAAACTTAATGTATTTATTAACCCCTTCATTATATTCACTAACAGTGCCTAATCCATCTGCCGAAGGTCGTGGCAAATTATCTTCTTTATCCAACAAATGTTCAATTTCCAATTCCAGATCATCTGATAACTTAAATCCATCAGAACCAAAAAACTTAATTCCGTTATATTCAACTGGATTATGTGAGGCAGTAATCATCACTCCTGCATCAGCTTCTTGAGCACGCACTAAATAAGATACACCAGGAGTAGTAATTACACCTAAATTTAAAACTTCAATCCCTACTGATAGTAAACCTGAAATTAATGCATCTTGTAATAATTGTCCAGATATTCTAGTATCACGCCCAACTAAAACTTGAGGATTTTTTTTATCAGTATGCTTAGTTAAAATATATCCACCAATTCTACCTAATTTAAACGACAATTCTGGTGATAAATCCTGATTAGCAATTCCTCTAACTCCATCAGTTCCAAAATATTTCATAACTTAAAATTAACTCCCCGAATTACTGTTTTGATTATTATTAATGACTTTTACATTATCAGTCGAATAACTATTATTATTTGTTGTAACTTTTGGTGTATTTATTATCTCGTTCTCATCAGAAGAACTATTCATATTCTGTGAATTTGATTCTTCTTTTTTGAAGTTCATATTATCTCGTCTAAACGAAACAATTGTTAACCTGATTTCATTCTTCGAAAATGCATAAATATCTTTAGCAAATGGTTTTAATTCTACTATATCTTTGTAATTACCTAAAGGAACTTTAGATACATCTACAGGTACAACTACTTTATCTTTCAATTTACTAATTGCCTTCTTCGATCCATATACAACTACTTTCTTAGTATTAGACTTAATGCTATAAGTTGTATTAGATCGAGGATTCTTTAATTTAAATTCTAATGAAACCTGTTTAGAAGCCTCGTTATCTTTAATTGGTATATCAACATTTGCTTTTTTAGGACTAATTAAAACATCTAAAATTTTGCCGGTATTATCCTCAGCTTCCAACATCACGTTTTTATTAATATCGTGCTTAACGTTTGCAGAAATTTGAATTGGAGCAACAATACGTGAAATCAAATTAATCTTATTAGCAGCTCCAGTAACGGTAGCATTCTCAATATTCATTTCAGGCTTACCTAACTGATACTTGCTATTTAAATTAGTCGCATCATAACTTAATTTAACTGGTAAATTTACAGTCTTTCTTTTAGCAATGTTGAGTGAAATTTGATTAGGTAAAATCCGATATTTTAATTCATGATTTAAATTTTGCACGTCTAAATTGACTCGATGATTACCAATGCCCATATTTCTTAAATTGGCAGTTACGCTAAAATTACGAGTATTATTCGCCGCATCCACCAAAGAAATTGGTCCAGAAAGTCTCACTTTTACATTTTTAGGATAATTACTTACATAATATTCACTGGAATCAATGTTCAATTGCACAGGAACTGTTAACGTTTTTGTTTTTATCGCTGATAATGGCGAATTTTGTTCCCCAGAAGATAAATGAATATTCCCGTTATTTAAATTACCTACATAAGCCACTAATAACAATGCAATTAAAAGTGATACTAACCGATAAAATAATTTACTTTTCCAAAAATCATATTTGTTACTATTTCTTTTCATTTTTTACTCCACGGAAAAAAGTAATCAATGAATTTTTCTGATTAAGATCATTTTTAGAAATTAAATGTTTTCTCAAATAATTTTTAAAAGCTTCTTCAGATAAATCACGAATCATTTCATTTTTATAAGTAATCATTACTTTTCCAGTTTCTTCTGAAACTACAATCGTAATAGCATCAGTTACTTCACTAATTCCCACTGCTGCACGATGTCTAGTTCCTAGTTCTTTAGGGATTAACTTACTATTAGATAACGGTAAATACGCAGTAGCTGCCACAACCTTGTTATCACGAATAATTACAGCGCCATCATGTAAAGGTGTATTAGGAATGAAAATGTTAATTAATAATTCACTCGTTAAATCAGCATCTAAACGAATTCCAGTTTCAACATATTCAGAAAGCGAAGTTTCTCTTTCTAAACTAATTAACGCTCCAATTTTACGCTTACTCATGTATTGAACAGCTTTATTTAATTCATCAATTAAATATTCTTCTCGATCATGATCTAAATCTTTATTAGTACTAGAATAACTTTGCCCTAATTTTTCTAATCCTTGCCGAATTTCAGGTTGAAAAATTATTACTAAAGCAATTACTCCCCAATTAATTATTTGATCCATTATCCAAGATAATGTTGATAAACCTACATACCAGCTAATAAATCTGATAATTAAAATAACTACAATACCACGAAAGAGCATCATAGAACGAGTGCCCTTCAAAAGCATCAATAATTTATAAACTAAAAACCAAATAATTAATAAATCAAGTAACTTAGTAAAATTTCCCCAAGTAAATAAGGAACTCCAATTAATAAGCAAAACTCATTCTCCTTATCTAATCTTCCCCAATAATTCTGACTTCAGTTTCTAAGTGAACTTTAAATTTTTCAAAAACTGTATCTTGTACATGTTTAATTACGTTTAAATAATCTGTAGCAGTTGCATGCCCAATGTTCACGATAAATCCAGCATGTTTTAATGATACCTGTGCACCACCACTAGTATATCCTTGTAAGCCACTATCACTAATTAATTTTCCTGCATAATAACCTTCAGGACGTTTAAACACAGAACCACAAGAAGGATACTCCAATGGTTGTTTAGCTGCACGTCGAGCATTTAAATCGTCCATTTCTTCACGGATCTCTTCTTGATTACCCTTAGATAATTGAAATGTTGCATAAACTACTATTTCACCATTATCTTGTACCAAACTATGACGATAACCAAAATTCATTTCTGAATTAGAATAATGATGTTCATCACCTAATAAATCTACCGTAACTACTTCACTAACCACATTTTTTGTTTCGCCACCATAGGCACCAGCATTCATAAAAACAGCACCACCAACACTGCCTGGAATACCAGCAGCAAATTCTAAACCAGATAATGATGCAGTATAAGCTGTTTCAGACACTTTAATAATTGCAGCTCCTGCCTCAGCAGTTACAGTTTCATTATTTTGATCAACATTAATATCTATCATTTTGGTCAAGATCAAAACTAAGCCTCGAACACCGCCATCTTTAACAATTAAATTAGAAGCATTCCCAATTACTGTAACTGGTATTTGGTGATCATTAGCATACTTTAACATTGATTTTAATTCACCAATACTTCTAGGGAAACCTAACCAATCAGCCGGTCCTCCTGTCTTAGTATTAGTGTAATTACTTAAAGATTCATTTTCTAAAATAATACAATTAGATAACTCTTGTTTAATATTATTCAATGTTATTTCACCTTACTTATTTACAAATTAATCTCTTTAATTTTACACTATTTACAATAATAAAAAATAGAAGGTAATTTATGAATTTTATTGCTATTGATTTTGAAACTGCTAATCAATACCGATATAGTCCGTGTTCACTAGCATTAACTGTTGTTCAAAATAATCAAATTGTAGATAAATTTTATAGTTTAATTAAACCAGATGTAGACTTTAATTACCGCAATACACTTATTCACGGGATTACTGCTAAAGATGTCGTTAATGCACCTACATTTCCAGAACTATGGCAAAATATTAAAATCTTTTTTCAACCTCAAAATTTAATTATTGCTCATAATGCAGTTTTTGATAATAGTGTCATTAAACAAACATTAGCACATTATTTTATGCCATCAGCTCACTATTTAACATTAGACACAAAAAATACCACTAAAAAATTAATTCCAAATTTAACCAACTACAAATTAGATACCATCAGTGACTACTTAAACATTACTTTAGAGCATCACCATAATGCTTTAGATGATAGTATTGCCTGCGCTAAAATTTTGCTTACGGAATTAAACTTATTTGATGAATTAACAATTAATCAATTTATTAAATCAATTTAAAATTTTCACTATAGACTGATAGTGTTCATCGTCAGCAAAAAAAGTTAGTGACCGTTGTTGATTATCAATATACTTAAAAGATATTTTTAAAAAATGCTCTGGTAAAAGATCTTTAATAAATTCAGACCATTCAATAACCGTTACTCCATCACCAAAAAAATATTCTTCTAAACCCAATTCTTCGGCGCCACCATACTCTAATCGATATGCATCAATATGATAAAGAGGTAATCTTCCCGAAGTATATTCTTTAATAATATTAAAAGTAGGACTGTTAACAGTTTCTTTAATACCTAAACCTTCTGCTAATCCTTTAGTAAAGGTAGTTTTTCCCGCTCCCAAATCACCTTCTAAAAGAATTACATCACTAGGATTTAATAATTTAGCAATTTTTTTACCCAATAAAAAGGTTTCTTGTTCACTATAAGTAATTTTATTCATCATAATTTTTAATTTTACATCAAGAAAAAAGACTCTGTACAAACAGAGTCTTTTTTAACGAAAATTTAATTAATTGTCCATAGATTGAGCTGCAGTAATAATTGCAACTTTGTAAACATCTTCTTCATTACATCCACGAGACAAATCAGAAACTGGCTTATTTAAACCTTGTAAAATAGGTCCAATAGCTTCAAAGCCACCAAATCTTTGAGCAATCTTGTAGCCAATATTTCCAGATTGTAATTCAGGAAAGACAAACACATTAGCATGTCCAGCTACTTTAGAATCAGGAGCCTTAGTTTTAGCTACAGTTGGTACAAAAGCAGCATCAAATTGTAATTCTCCATCAATAGCTAAATCAGGAGCTTGTTCTTGAGCTAATTTAGTAGCTTCTTGCACTTTAGTAACCATGTCACCCTTAGCAGATCCCTTAGTAGAAAAACTTAACATAGCAACTTTTGGATCTATACCAAATACCTTAGCAGTATTAGCAGATTCAATTCCTACTTCTGCCATTCCAGCAGCATCTAATTCAATATTAATGGCACAATCAGCAAAAACATAACGTTCTTGATCTTTTTGCATAACAAACGCACCTGAGATACGTTTTACACCAGGTTTAGTTTTGATAATTTGTAATGCTGGTCGAACTGTATCACCTGTTGGATGAATAGCACCTGAAACCATACCATCTGCTTGATCCATATAAACTAACATAGTTCCAAAATAGTTAACATCTTTCAACCATTCAGCTAATTCTTCACGTGTATTTTTACCATGACGACGTTCTTCTAATGCATCTAACATCTGTCTCTTATACACATCTGACGCTGCCGACGACTATAGTAGGTGTAGATC
>JADIMP010000014.1 GCA_017694665.1 Candidatus Gallilactobacillus intestinavium | reverse complement strand
ACAATAGCATCCGAATCAACTGGATTTATAATAATTACATTAACTTTTTTTTGAATTAAATCCTCAATATCATTATTTTGCTTTGAACTATCGTTTTGTGCATCAAATAATTGTACTTTACTTCCGTTACTTTTAGCTTCTTGAGTAATCCCCTTTTTTAAAGAAATAAAAAATGGATTATTTAAAGTAGACAAAGAAACACCTATTTTTATTTTATTTTTAGCTAATTTATGTACTTGATGATTAGTAAAGTCAGGAGGCGTTAAAGACACAGCTTTACAACTACTCAATAATAACAAGCTAATTAATAATATACCTAAAGCAATTATATTGTTCTTTCTTTTTTTCATCATTTTCTCCTATTTATTAACAGACTTTCTATCTAATAAAACCGCAATTAAAATTACTATACCTTTAACAATTTGCTGATAAAAACTAGAAATTCCTAATAAATTCATACCATTATTTAAAACACCTATAATTAATGCACCTACCAGTGTTCCAGACAATTTCCCTTTTCCACCAGCTAAACTTGTACCTCCTAAAACAACAGCTGCAATTGCATCCATTTCGTATGCTACTCCAGCATCTGGTTGAGCAGAACCTAAACGAGACGTAAGAATCATTCCTGCAACAGCTGAAAGAAATCCACAAATTGTATAAATAAAAATTAAAATTTTTTTATTTTTTATGCCCGCTACAAAAGCAGCCTTTTCATTTCCACCAATTGCATACGTTTTTTTACCAAACGAGGTACGATGAAGTAAAATATATGCCAAAATATAGAAAAATATCATTACATATACAGGAAAAGGAATCCCAAATAAATATCCCTGACCAAAGAATTGAAAACCAAAATTATTATTCATTTTAGTTCCAGTAATAGGATTACCATTTGTAAAAACGTACGTTAATCCACGAAAAACAGTTTGAGTTGCTAAAGTTACAATAAATGGAGCGGCTTTACCATAAGTAATTAAAACTCCATTTAAAGCTCCAAAAATTGCACCAGATAACATTCCACAAATAAATGCAATTATTGTAGGTACTCCCATGACAACCAATTGTGCAGTAAAAGCTCCACTTAAAGCCAAAATTGATCCTACAGATAAATCAATTCCACCCGTTAAGATAACAAATTGCATTCCAAAAGCAATCAAAGCATTAATAGAAACTTGACGTAATAGATTTAATAAGTTTAAGGGATCCAAAAACTTAAAATTGAGAATAGATACCAAAATAACTAGAATTATAAGAGCTAATGTAGGTCCTAATTTTTCATATAATTCTTTTAAATTAATTTTATTTTTACTCATTTAAGGTTCCTCCTGTAGCAAGAGTCATTAATTTTTCCTGCGTTGCATCTTTATTATTAATTATGTTTTGCAATTTTCCTTCATAAATAACAGCTATACGATCAGAAAATCCCAATACTTCATCCATATCACTAGAAATCATAATAATTGCAACACCACGATCAGTTAATTCATTCATCAAATCATAAATCTGCCTTTTAGCTCCTACATCAACGCCACGTGTAGGCTCATCTAAAATTAATATATTAGATCCAGAACCTATCCATTTCGCCAAAACTACTTTTTGTTGGTTTCCTCCAGATAAATTACCAACAAATTCATTATTAGAGCTAGTTTTAATCTTTAATCTCTTAATTAACATATTTGTAAAGTCATCAATTACATTTTTATCTAGAAATCCAAATTTAGTTAAATTATCCAAGCTAGATAAAATAATATTATTTTCAACAGTATCTGATAATATTAGACCTTCAGTTTTACGATCTTCAGTTAAAAAACCTAAATGATAATTAATAGCATCCGAAGGTTTCTTTATAGTTGCCTTTTCACCATTTATTTCAATTTTTCCACTAGTTAACGGATCAATACCAAAAATAGCTCTCATAATTTCTGTTCTACCTGATCCCATTAATCCAGAAAAAGCTAATATTTCTCCACTTTTTACCTCAAAAGTTATATCAGAAAATTTTTTACCAGTTAAACCATCTACTTTTAAAACTGTATCTCCTAAATGAGGATTCCGTTTAGGATAAAAATCACCTAAATCTCTGCCAACCATATCGTGAACAATTTGAGACATGCTAACATTTTCCATTAAATAATGACTAATAGTGTTACCATCACGCATTATTGTCACTTCATCTGCTATCTCAAATAATTCTTCCATTCTATGAGAAATATAAATAATTCCTATGTTATTCTTCTTTAATTTGTTTATTATTTTAAATAACTTATTAATCTCATTTTTAGTTAAAGCAGCAGTTGGTTCATCCATTATAATAAATTTAGAATTACTCATTAATGCTTTGGCTATCTCTAACATTTGTTGTTGACCAACTGTTAAAGAATTTATTGATGCATATAAATTCACATGCATGTCCAACTCATTCAGAATGTGTTGAGCTTCACTTTCCATTTTTTTATTATCTAAAATATAACCAAATTTTTTGATCTCCTTATTAATAAACAAATTATCTAAAACTGACATATCTGCAAAATTATTCATTTCTTGATGAATAAAAGTAATACCAGTTTGTTCTGATTCTTTAATAGAAGAAAACTTTGTTTCTTTCCCATCAATCAAAATATGACCATCATCATAACTTAACAGGCCAGTTAAAATATTCATCATAGTAGATTTACCTGCACCATTTTCGCCCATTAACGAATGAACTTTACCTGATTCAATAGTAAAACTTACATTTTTCAAAACCTGATTATCGCCAAAAGATTTAGCAATATTTTTCATTTCAATTTTCATTTTTAAAAAGTAACCCCACTTTCTAAAATCACATTAGAATAAGGAGTCATTTCGCCAGTCCTAATAAATGCTTTAGTTTCAGTCAACTTTTTTTTCATATCATCATGCTTAATAAATTCTATTTTTACATTAGGTAATGTCTTTTTTATTAACGATAACTGATTAGCATTTTTATATTTAATTTCTTCAGCCAAATATATTTTTTGAACTTCTAATTCATCCAAAACATTATTTAAAACATCAATGAAACTTGGTAAATTTTTAGTTACTGCTAAATCAATTTTTTCAATATTATTGGGAACAGGCATTCCTGCATCACCTATAGATAGCAAATCAAAATGTCCCATATCTGCAATAACTCTAGATATATTTGAATTTATTACTTTGGTTTTTTTCATAGTTCCTCCTAATATGCATAGTTTGATTTTATCAACCATTTATATTTATGTAAACGCTTTCTTTTATAAAAAATAAAAAAAGGCCGAATTATAAAAGCCTTTTTTAAATTAATATTCCGCTAATATTTCTTTTAATGTAGGTATGGAAGGCTGAGCTCCTAATCTTTGAACAGTAATAGCAGCAGCATGATTAGCAAAGACAATTGCTTCTTCCATATTACTAAAATCTTTTTTTAATTTAGATGCTAATGCACCTATAAAAGTATCTCCAGCTGCAGTAGTATCTATAGCTTTTACAGTAAAAGCATCTATAAAATCACTTTTTTCTTGATTAGCATAAAACGCTCCTCTAGAACCTACTGTTATAATCAAATTTTTCACTCCCATTTTTGCAAAATGAGCTCCATTCATTAACATGGAAGTTTTATCAGTTATTTTAATTCCTGTTAAAGTAGCAGTTTCAGTTTCATTAGGACATATCAAATCTGTAACTTGTAATAATTCTGCTGGTATAACAGGAACAGCAGGTGCTGGATTTAATATTGTTTTGACACCCTTAGATTGAGCATACTCAAAAGCATATGTTGTCGTATCAATTGGAGTTTCAAATTGAGAAATCAAAAAATCTGCATTATCTATAATTCCTTTAGCACTATCTACGTCTGATCTACTGAGCGATTGATTGGAACCGGAATAAACTAGAATGGAATTTTGACCATTTTCTTGTAACAAAATAAACGCTTGCCCAGATCCTCTCAAAGAATCTTTAGTGACATTATTAGTATCAATGCCATCATCTATTAGGGAATCCAATAAGACTTTGCCTGCATCATCAGCCCCTATCTTACCAATAAACGATGTCTGGGCTCCTGCTCTAGATGCCGCAACAGCCTGATTAGCTCCCTTACCTCCAGGAGCCGAACTTTTATCATTCATTTCTAACGTTTCCCCAGGCAAAGGCAACCTAGTAACATGCAAAATTGAATCTAAATTCAAACTACCTAAAACAACAATTTTATTTGCCATATATAACCTCTAAAAAATATGTTTACTTAATTTTTACATATTACTTATCAAAAAGTCTAACATTATTTTATTAAATTCATCAGGCTGTTCAGCCATAATTATGTGCCCCGCGTTTTTAATTATCTTATAAGTCCCTTTCTTAGCTAATTCAGCTAATTTTATAACATACTCATTATTCCAAAACGGCGTATGATCGCTAGATACAAATAACGAGGGAACATCAATACCTCTAATCACATCACGCCAATCCTGTACAACATGATCTAACAGCAAAGGACGATTAAGTTTATGATCAAACGGATGTTGAACACTTTTCACTAAAGAAAATGTGTCATTATCAATATGACGATACGTTGTATGAGTATTATATATATCATCTAATTTAAAATAAAAGTTATTCCAATTAAAATCTAGAATTCCATAATTCCAGCTATCATCAGAAAGCATCTTAGGTGATTGATCTACATCAATTATTTTACTAATTTTTTCATCGCCAAACAGAGAACAATATGCCCATATAACCGAAGCACCCATAGAATTTCCGATCATTATTATGTCATTTAAATCTAATCTATCAATTAGTTCAGCAACATCTTTACCATGTCTACTAATTCTTAAACCTTTTTTAGAAACACCGGATTGGCCATGATTACGTCGATCTAAATTAATTACTCTATACCCTTGTTTTACAAGAAATTTTACTTGTGAGTTCCAAATTTCTTTACATCCAGCATATCCTGTCAACAACAATACAGGTTGACCTTCTCCTTGATCATCATATATTAAATTAATGTCATCACTAGTAATAAAATTCTTAGTAGTCATTTATTTTATTAAATCTTTTACTCCATGTTTTAATAATTAAATACATTATCATTGTAATTATCATTACAATAAATGTAACACCTATGTTATCACTAATAAACGAAACTTTCTTTAAAACGAAATATAAAATCACACCTATAATCCAGCATAAATATGCTCCCGAACCAAATTTAAATGTATTTTTAAAATCATCTTTAGAATAATTTGCTTTATGTACAATAAAATAATCAGTTAAAATAATCGCTATTTCAGGCCCTAAAATCATCCCAATATAATTCAAAAACATTGTAAACACATCTACAAAATTATTGAACCAAAGAGGTATAAGTGTCATAAAAATTGTAATGAATGCTGCTATCCAAGAAGCAGGTGTCAACTTTATTTTTTTGTTTATATTAGTTATAGCAGTTCCAGCAGCCATTAAATTAACAGCATTAGCAGTTGTACTAGTTAATATGATTACTATTAGTGCAATTATTCCTAATCCTAATTTAGAAGCTACTGTACTAGGATCAGAACTATTAGGATTAAAATTGCCTGTAAAAATCGATGTGCCAATTGTAGAAATGACACCAACAAATATAAACCACATAACACCCAACAAGGCTCCTAAAAACGGAGCAAAAGTACTAGAAACTTTGTTTTTGGAAAATTTAGTAAAATCAGCTCCTACTGTTACCCAAGCTAAATTAAAAGCTGCTAAACTATCAATCGCAGACCCACAACTTAATTTATACTTATTTTGTACACGCCAAATTAGTAATGAATGAAAAGAAAAATGCTTTAAGACAACAATACTTTCCCAAATAACAAAAATAAAAACTGCAATAATACCTATTCTTTCTATTAATCTAACAGTTCTCTCTCCCAAAGAAATACTTATTAAATGTAAAAAAGACATTATAATAATTCCCAAAATAATTCCTTTTAAGCCACCTTTTTGTCCATAAACAGGCCAATTAGCTAAATCATGCATTAAAGTGCTTACTGATTCTGCAGCAATAAAAGTATTTACAGCTGCCCAACCCATACACAAAATAATATTAACCATCGATGGTCCAAAACTACCAACTTTCCCAAAAGCAACTTGTGTTAAATTCATCGTTGCTCTCTTTGTTTGATATCCCATATATCCTATCATCGCCAAAAAAATATACGATATTACTCCTACAAGTAAAGACAACTTTATGGATAAAATTAATCCTAAAGCAGCAATTACTCCACCTATATACCAAGTTCCATTATTAGCATTAGCTCCTATCCAAGTAGCCATTTCGTCCCAAAAACTCATCATATGTTGTTTTTGTTGCATAATTTATTT
>JADIMP010000110.1 GCA_017694665.1 Candidatus Gallilactobacillus intestinavium | reverse complement strand
AATTTATTTTTTATTTTGATAATTATTAGCTGCATCTATAAATCCTTTAAACAATCGTTCTGGACGATTAGGACGAGATAAAAATTCTGGATGATATTGTGAAGCCATAAAGAAATCATTTTCTGGTAATTCAATAACTTCTACTAATCTTTGATCAGGAGATGTTCCTGAAATAACCATTCCAGCTTGTTCAAATTGTTCACGATATTCATTATTAAACTCATAACGATGACGATGTCTTTCATAAATTAATTGTTCACCGTATAATTCTCTGGCTTTAGTATTATCTTTTAATTTACATGGATAAGCCCCTAATCTTTGTGAATTACCTAAACCTTCAATATCATTTTGTTCATTCATAAGATCAATAACTGGATATGGAGTTTCAGGATCTATTTCGGCTGAATTAGCCTTATCCAAATGTAAAACATTTCTTGCAAACTCTACACATGCCATTTGCATACCAAGACATAAACCTAAATAAGGAATATTATTTTCTCTAGCATATTGGATAGCTAAAATTTTACCCTCAATACCTCGATTTCCATATCCTCCGGGAACCAAAATACCATCGGCATCACTTAAAATGTCATTAACATTATCTTGATTGATATATTCCGAATTTAAATGATTAATTTTAATTTTGGCATTAATTGTATATCCAGCGGATTTTAATGCTTCATTAACTGAAATATAAGCATCTGGTAAATCTGTATATTTTCCAACTAAATCAATAGTTATGGTTTTATTTAGATTTTGTACCTTATTTTCTAAATCTAACCAATCTGTCATATCAGCTTCAGGAGCTTGAATGCCAAAATGCTTTAATACAACATCATCCATCTTTTGCTTTTGAAGCATAAGCGGAACTGAATAAACAGTTGACACATCAACAGATTGAATGATTGCCTCTGGAGAAACATCACAAAAAGAAGAAATTTTTTGTCTAGCAGGTTTGGTTATTTCTTTTTCTGTTCTAACTACCAACATATTAGGTTGAATTCCCAAACTTCTTAGCTCTTTAACACTATGTTGAGTAGGCTTAGTTTTAATTTCACCAGCTGCTCTTAAATAAGGAATTAAGGTTGTGTGAATATAAAATACATTCTCATTACCAACATCACCTTTCATTTCACGTAAAGCTTCCATAAATGGTAATGATTCAATATCTCCAACAACTCCACCAATTTCCGTTAAGACAATATCCGCATTACTAATTTCACCGGCACGAATAATTTTATCCTTAATAGCATTTGTAATATGTGGAATAACTTGTACAGTAGCGCCTAAATAATCTCCCTTACGCTCTTTTTGTAAAACTTCTTGATAAATTTTACCAGTCGTTACATTAGAGTATTTATTCAAATTAATATCAATAAATCTTTCATAATGGCCTAAGTCTAAATCAGTTTCTGTACCATCATCAGTCACAAAAACTTCACCATGTTGATATGGACTCATCGTTCCTGGATCAACATTAATATATGGATCAAATTTTTGAATTGTTACATTCAGTCCTCTGTTTTTTAATAATCTACCTAATGATGCGGCAACAATTCCCTTTCCTAAAGATGAAACAACTCCACCCGTAACAAATATATATTTCGTCATTTAAATTCTCCTAGATTTAATAATAAAAACTAGAAAGCAATCAATAAAAAAAGCTCCTAATTCTTTTATCGAATTAGGAGCTTTAACTCATCAATAGTGCCCAAAAAATATAATACGCATTTCTTAAACTAAGGTCAAGACAAAATTAATCTTCATCATCATATTTATCATCATTATTTATTTCAGATAATTGACCTTCAATTCCGTCAGGTAAGTCATTATTATTTAAATCATCATTTTCAGAATCATAGGTATCGTCATCATCACTCTGATCTGAATCGTTATCAAAGTCATTATCCTCTGGATCGTCAGAATCATAATCAATCACATCGTCATCATCAGATTCAACAGTAAAAGCATTTAATTTCTTAGAATGATTATTCTTAGGACGTTCTTCTTCCTCTTCTTCACCTATAGTTGCTTCATCAATTGAATCAAATGGATACCAAGTACGCAAACCCCAGTTATTATTCCCTAAAGAAATGAAACTACCGTCGATATTTAAATCAGTATAGAATTGACTTAAATGTTGTTTCATTTCATCATCAGTTTTTTCTAAATATTCCTGAACTTGCTTAGCCAAATCGTTAAAGCCCATTGGTTTAGCATTTTGAGACAAAATTGCATGCGCAACTTCAATCATTGATAATTCGTTTTTATTTTGACCTTCAAATATCTCTAATTTCAAACTGTATACATCCTTTCACACTAATCACAACATTTTATAATAAGATTTTACGCGCTAAATTTCAATTGTACAATATATTTACCAACAATCATTTTACCAGTTTCTAGCTGATATTTGAGCGTAATTTTACCTTTTTTCAAATTTTCATCCATAAATAAATCAATTTTCTCAGTAATAACATCAAAACTTAAAACACCATATTGTGTTTGATAACACGTATGAGTAACTTTACCGATCACAAAATCATAAGTAGTTTTATTGTTACCCATTCTTTTTAATTTTAAATGATCAGAATTATAAATTTCCCAAACAGTTTTATTCTCATGATCGTTGTATGTCAAATAGCATAAATCATTAGATTGAACTAAAATCCCAGCTGCTTTCAATTCAAAACGATCAACGTCATTATCTTGATAAATTGTATTTTTAACATCTAAATTAACTTTTGTACGTTGTACCAATTATCTAACCAATATTATTTATTATAAAGTATAATTATTATAATTATTTTACTTTAAAGGTCAAATCAATGATTAAACAACAAGAAATTTTATTACTAGAACAAAATTTTTCTAATAAACAAACCTTAGATTCATTTGCAACTACAAATACATTATTAGACTTAATATCCGAAATTAATAAACCTATTATTCACTTTTGGACTTTACCTAAACATGTTATTTTGGGCCTAAAAGATAAAAGATTACCTAACTTAAAAAAGGGAATAGACTTTTTACATCAAAAAGGTTTTTCCACTTTTATTCGTAATTCTGGTGGATTAGCAGTAGTGAACGATCCAAAAATCATTAATATTAGTTTATTTTTACCTAATGCTTCCTCTATTTCAGTTAACGAAGCATATCAAAAAATGACTCAACTAATTCAACATTCTCTACCCGATTTTATTATTAAAACTGGTGAAATAATTCATTCTTACTGTCCAGGTACTTTCGATTTAAGTGTAGTTAACCAAAAAATAGCTGGCATGTCACAAAGAAGACATAAAGATGCATTAGTTATCATGTTATATATGAGTGTTGCTGGAGATCAAATCTCTCGCTCAGAATTAATTAAAAAGTTTTATCAGATTGGTTTAAACAATGAAGAAAACAAATGGAACTTTCCTGACATTCATCCTAGTTCCATGACAACACTATTCAATATTGATCATTCAATTGAAAATAATGATGTAATTAAACAAAATGTTTTAACCTTACTAGAAACAAACAATTACATTTTAAACAATGAATTCTTAGAAAAATATCTGAAACAAGATAGCTATAAAAAATTGTTTCAAAATAATCTTACAAAACTACAAAAATATCAAATAAACTGAGGATAATAATTATGAACAATCATATTGAAAAAGTTTTTCGTGATCCTGTTCATGGATATATTTCAGTTAATCATCCCATTATTCTTAAGTTAATTAATACTAAAGAATTTCAACGCTTAAGACGAATAAAACAATTAGGCGTTACCTCTGAAGTTTTTCATGGAGCAGAGCACAGTCGTTTTGAGCATTCATTAGGCACTTATGAAATTGCGAGAAAAATTTGTGATTACTTTTCTAATAATTTTCGCACTCAATCTACAAATGATGGCTTATGGGATAACAATGAATGTTTAGTTACACTTTGTGCTGCTTTATTACATGATGTTGGACATGGCGCTTACTCACATACATTTGAACATTTATTTAATACTAATCACGAAAAAATAACTTGCCAAATCATAACTAATCCAACTACCGAAATTAATCAGGTTTTAAAACAAGTTAGTTTAGATTTCCCACAAAAAGTAGCTAGCGTCATTAATCATACTTATCCCAACAAACAAGTCATTCAAATCATTTCCAGCCAAATTGATGCTGATCGAATGGATTATTTATTGAGAGATGCATATTTTACTGGCGTTAATTATGGAAGATTTGATTTGAACAGAATTTTAGAAAGTATGCGTCCATTTAACAATCAAATTGTTTTTGATATTTCAGGAATGCACGCTGTAGAAGATTACGTATTAAGCCGTTTTCAAATGTATCAGCAAATTTATTTTCATCCAACAACATCTTCTATGGAAATTATTTTAAGTAAGCTCTTACAAAGAATTAAGGACAATTTTAAAAATAATAAACCAATTGATAACTCACTCGTTAAACCACTAGAACCATTTTTAAATGAAAATTGGAATATCAAAGACTATTTAAAACTAGACGACCAGTTATTAAATAGTTGTTTTAATCTTATGACAAACGATAATGATCCAATTATTGCCGATTTAGCTGACCGATTTATCAATCGTAAACCATTTAAATCAGTCATATACAACGACAAATCTATCAATAATCTAGATAAGTTGAAAAAACAAATTCAAAAAGTGGGATACGACATTAATTTCTACACTGATACAAACGACACATTTGATTATCCTTATAGTCAAGATAACGAAATAACATTCATTAATAAAGATCATTCAACTGTTAAACTATCTAAACTTAGCAAACTTATTACAGCTATTATTAATCAAAAAGTAGGAGAAAAACGATTTTTCTTTCCTAAGGAATTATTATCAAACGACGATCTATTTAAGCAAGAAAAGAACTTGTTTAATACATATATTAAAAATGGTCATATCCTTGAAAGTTAATAGCTTAAAAATGGAATATTTTTAAAAAATCGGGATCAGCAACAGCTGATCCCGATTTTCATACACAAATAATTAATGACGCTTTCTATAAGATAAACCTAAAGTAGCTAACATCCCATTCAAAGTTAAACCAAGTTCTGCCAAGACTGATGATGCATTGGCATCCGTGCCAGTACTTGGCAAATTGTGTTTACTCATGCGTGTTTGATGAGTTGCTTTTTCATGATGCACATCGGCATGAGCTGTTACTGGGGCAAGCGCACGTTCAGCGTTGCCATGCAAAACCACATGATGCGTTAAATTCCATAGTCTTTGTTGAGCTTGAGCTAGGGCATTTTGGGCGGCTGCCTTTGCGTTTAAAGCATCGCTTAACTTACGTTGAGCGTCCGCCAAGGCTTGATCAGCTTTGGCTTGGTCGTTTTGAGCGTTCTTCAAGTTTTGTAAGGCTTGGTCATAGGCTTGTTCCGCCGCTAATAAATTGTTATAAGCCGTGCGTAAGTTAGCTGCAGCCGTTTCCACGGCTTGTTGAGCATCCGCTAAGTTACTGTCAGCGTTTTGGAGCTTGTTCAAGTAACTATTATCGTTATTCAATTGATTTTGAGCATTGCTCAAAGCACCCTGATCGGTGGTTAATTGATTCTTGTCGTTCGTTAATTGAGTTTGTGCGTTACTCAAAACGCCTTCCTTGTTGCTCAAATCGCTTTTGGCATCCGCTAACGCTTGTTTAGCTTGGTCGTAAGCCGCTAATTTTTGTTGCATGGAAGCATTCACAGCAGCTAAGGCTGCTTGGGCGTTCTTCAGGGCTTGTTGATCGTTTTGTAATGCCGTGGAAGCACTGGTTAATGCGTTTTGAGCATTCGTTAAGCGACTGTTGGCGTCGTTCAACGCATTTTGGTCGCTTTGTAATTGAGCTTGGTCGTTACTCAATTGACTTTGAGCGCTGTTTAAAGCACTTTGAGTTTGGTTAGCCTGAGTTTCGGCACTAGAAACCGCACTTTGATCAGAACTTACTTGGCCTTGTAATTGGGTCTGTTGTTGTTCTAAAGCAGTGGTACTTGGAATTGGATAGTCGCCTGTTTTATCATAAGATCCTTGACGAGCAAAGTTGAAATGTACCCAGCCGTTATCATCTGTATCAACACCTAAATATTCTTCTGTAGTGTCATCAAATCCACGAGTATTTGCAGTCTTTGCATCGTAACCAATTAAAGCTTGTGTATGTCCATAATCTGAACCTGCATCATCAAATAACATACTAATAATGGTGTTATAAACATCCTGTTTTAATTGATCCATATTAGTTGGAGCTGGTGTTATAGGATTATTAGGATAGTAAATTAATCCAGCTGCTTCAGATTCATCTTGTACCCCATCTTGCTGACCAACTTGAGTTAATGCATTTTGATCGTGTCCTTGAGTAGTCATATTCCAACCATCACTGTTATAACGATCCACCACATCTTTAGAATATTGCATAGAGCCATTACTAATTTGTACATCTGGATTACCTAATTGTTCACGAATTGGATTTAATAAACCAGCTACCCATTCAGTAATTTCTGCTCTTTGAGCATCAGTTAAATTAGTTACATCAATACTTTCGTTCTCATCAGCTTGATTATGCTTATAAGTATTAGCTGAAGTTGTTGAAGAATCATAACCATTCAATTGTTGACCTTGTTGCATAATGGAACTAATGTCATCGTTATTAAACATGTCATCATTGTAACCGCTTGGTAATTGAATGGAATTTTGATTACTTAATTGATCATTTACGTTATTTAAAGCACTCTGATCGTTTTGTAATTGAGATTGAGCACTTTGTAAAGCACTTTG
>JADIMP010000109.1 GCA_017694665.1 Candidatus Gallilactobacillus intestinavium | reverse complement strand
TATTTTGTTTTTTAATAAAAAATAAAAGCCTACTAAAATGCTTAATTAGTAGGCTTCGGTATTGTCAATAAAGATTAATTAATAGTTAATAATAATACTTTATTGGAAAGGAAATTGTTTAATTGTAAGTTTTTAACTTACACATAATAGTATACATTGTTACGAAAATATTACAAATGTTTCGCAATGTTAAAATACTTTAATTTAAAAAGCATTGTGGTTCATGTGCATTGATGACACCAATTGCTTCTAAAAAAGATTCAATGATAGTTGGGCCAATAAATTTAAAGCCAGTTTTTTTCATCATAGTGGTAACTTTTATAGATAAACTGTGGTCTATTTGAATATCGAAGCTTTGTTTAATTGTTTTAAATTTAGAATATTGCCAAATATAATCGTTAAATGATTGATGCAGTTGAATTTGCAAAACAATTTGGGCTTTGTGAATAATAGCCTGAATTTTACGACGATTACGAATAATATCTTGATTTTTAAGCAGGTTATTAATGGTGGATTCATCATACTTGGCAATTTTATTAATATTCCAATTGCTAAAAGCTAATTTGAAATTATCTCTTTTCTTTAATATGGTTTGCCAACTTAAACCGGATTGCATAATTTCTAAAGATAAAAATTCGAATAATTTTTGGTCGTCATGACAGGGAATTCCCCATTCATGATCGTGATATTGTTGAATTAAAATATTATTATTTTCAGCCCAATGGCAACGTTGTTTCATGTTGACTCCTACGTTTGTTTATTTATTTGTATTTATGTTAATGATTTTTATGTAATTTATAAGAGATATTTTAAGTATACAACTAATAGTAATATAACTAATTTGTGATGATATAAACAATTATTTTATTAAGCTAGATATTGTATAAATTTATATAAATAAGCAATAAAATTGTAAAAAGGTTTATGTAAGACTATACTAAAATAGTATTCTATGTGACTATTTTCACAACTATACAATTTATAATTTGTTGGAGGCAGAAAAATGAAATCCCAAAAATTATGCACAGTACTAGCAACAGTGATTTCCTTTTGTAGTGTAACTACAACTGCAGGAGCTTGTACAACAGTGCTAGTTGGTAAAGATGCAAGTGCAGATCATGCACCTTTAATTGCACGAAATGAAGATGTAAGTAAAGCTTGGGCAAAACATTTTGAAGTTTATCCTGGAAGTAGTAATGGACCAACACAATATGTTTCTAAAACTACGGGGATGAAATTATCATTGCCACAAAATGCACAAACTTATACAGGAACACCTGACTGGAAAAAGGTGAAGGGACAAGAAGTTTTCTTGGAAGATGGCATTAATCAAAGCAATGTATCGATGAGTTCTACGGAATCAACAGCAACTAATAAGAAAGCGATTAAGGCTGATCCATTTGTTAAGAAAGGAATTACTGAGGCAGATATGCCACCAGTAGTGTTACCTTATATTAATTCAGCTCGTCAAGGAGTTCAAAGATTAGGTCAAATCGTTGAGAAAAAAGGAGCTGTAGAAGCAGACGGAGTTATTTTTGCCGATAAAGACAATATCTGGTATATGGAAATTGTAACTGGACATCAATGGGCCGCTGTCAGAGTACCTAAAGATAAGGCCGCTGTAATTCCTAATCAAAGTATGATTGGACAAATTAATCCTAAAGATAGTAAGAACTATATGTGTTCTAAAGGATTAGTAAATTATGCTAAGAAACATGATTTAAATGGATATAGCAATGGCAAAGTTAACATTTGTGAAGCCTTTGGAACAGATAATGCAACTGATCAAAAATTCAACAAGCCACGTACTTGGGACGGACAAAGAATTTTAGATCCTGGTAAGAAGCAATCTATTACTAAACATCGTTTTTCAATGTTTGTAAAACCAGCTAAAAAAGTAAGTGTTGCTGAAGTTGCTAAAGTTTTGAGTTCTCACTTTAATGGCACTAAGTATAATTCTTGGGGCAAATGGGATGGTGGTTATCGTCCAATTAACAGTCCAATTGATGTTGAATCACATATTTTAGAAATTCGTTCTAATGTACCTTCTGATTATGCAGCTTTGCAATGGTTATGTATGGCATCACCTGCAACAGGAGTTTACGTACCATTCTATACAAATATTAATGATACGCCGTCGCAATATAAATTAGGTAATGACAAATATGACAGTAAATCTGCTTATTGGACTTATAAAGAAGTAGCTGTTTTGTTAAATGCTTATAAAGAATCATTAGAAAGTAAATATGTCATTCCAGCACAAAATACTGTGAATAAACAATTACGTCAAAACATTCAAAATGATGACAAACAAGCTAGCACCATGAGTGGACAGCAATTACAAGATTACTTAACACAATGTAATCAACAAAATGCTGATTATGCACAAAAGCAATGGAAGAAATTAATTAGTAAATTAATTACAGCAATTGCTAATAAACAACCAGTTATTCCTAATTCTAATGAACAAGGTAAATAATTGATAAATTTTTAAAGCATCTAATCTGTTTATGATTAGATGCTTTTTTGTTTGCAAATGATTAATTACTGTTAAAATCTTATTGTATGTTTAGATATTATTTTATTGGAAGTAAAAATGAAAACAGATTTAATTACAAAAATTCAGTTATTAATTGATAACTTAAAAGACAAGCTGCAAATTGATGATCGATTAGCACAATTAACTTTAGATAGTATGCTACAAATTAATGCAGACATTACACTAGACTTTATGCAGGCAGTACAAAGACATGATAGTGTAACGTCAAGAATTTTATCTCGGACTATTTATGAACGTAGTGTGTTTATTTTGTTTATTTTATATAACAAAGAAGAAATGGTTTCTAGAGCACAGTTATTTTATCATTCTAGTATTTTACGTCAGTATTTATGGGTTAATTATATTTGTCAAAAACCACAAAATTTTCAAAAGGTGGATTTATTTTTAAAATCTTATGCAAAACAAAATGCATGGTGTAAAAAGAATTTACATCAAGATTTATTGAATGTTATTCAGGAAAGAATTACTGAAGAGCGTGAAGCATTTAATAAAATTGAATGTAAAGCTAATTATTGTAATTTAAACGAATTTAAACGTGATGATCGACGTAAAACTTGGTATCGAGTAAATCCTGACGTTTGGGGAAAAGGAACTAAAATTAGTGGGATCGCAGATGTTTCTAGATTAGTTTTAAATGATCCAAATAATTATTGCTACAAATTATTTTATGGTTTTAATTCGTTATTTACGCATGGATATTATATTGACAGTATCGATAATAATAATTTGTTGTCACCAGATAGATTAAATGTTTATGTAAAACTAATTACTGGTATTTTATTTGGTATTGCAGACAGTTTAAGTGAAATAAGTAAACTGTCTCAAAAAGAAATACAAGAACTACAACTTTTAAAGCAACAAGTCAAAAAACTGTTCAAAATTAAACCCCGTTTATTATTACCTAATAAGAGTAAAAACATTGATGTGGTAGATGGGCAAGCTTGGTCATATTATCAAAAACAAGTACAACAAACAGTTACTGCATATCAATTTTTACGGTCACAAAATCGTAATCAAAGTGCACGTATTTTGTTACGTTCTTTAAACGAACAATGGGTGGGATATCGTTGGATATTGAAACAACCAACTAAAGAATTACAACAAAAAATGTTTCAACGATTAGTTCTAACAGAGAGAATTCAATTATTAAAAGATATTCGTTTATTGGCTCCACAAAATAGTGTCCAAAAAATAAATCGTTTATTAATTCAGTTAAATAATAAATATGAAGAAATGGCTCAGGAAGTAATGAGCGATCGTACGTTGGCTAAAGACAAAGCACATCAACGTTGGTTTGCTGTTGATAAAAATGACAATGCCGTTTCAGTTAAAACTTTGAGAAGCATGGAACAACAAGTATTAGATAATGGTAACGTTTATTATATGTATGCCAATGGATTTCATTCTGTACATGCTCATGGAATAAATTTAGGCTTATCATTTAAATTAAACAAAAAAGATGATGTATTTTTATTAGATGATGTTAATAATATGAAAATTGCAGATCAATTAGTTGAGTTATTAACTAAAACTGAAAATTAGATGTTTGATTGAATTAAAATGTTTTTAATCTGTTTTAATAATTGACTTATTTTATGATTAGTAATGGATTTATTATAAATAAAATA
>JADIMP010000013.1 GCA_017694665.1 Candidatus Gallilactobacillus intestinavium | reverse complement strand
ATTGATGGTCATTGGTATTTATTTGATCCTAATTATGGAAGTAGATTAACTGGCTTTCAATATGTACCAGGTCAAAATAAGACTTGTTATTATAATCAAGATGGTCAAATGCAGTATGGCTGGCAGACTATTAATGGACAGAAATATTACTTAAATCCTGATACAGGAGCAGTGACCTACGGTCCAGCTAATATTAATAATGCTTGGTATTTATTTGATCAAAAAGATGGTCATATGTTAACCGGATTACAGACAGTAAATGGCGAAACTCATTATTATAATGAAAATGGTACTGATCCAAATACTGATAGCTATGGACAAATGGCAACAGGCCCACAAGTCATTAATGGAAAACATTATCGATTTGATAACCAAGGTAATATGATTGTGGGCACGTATGTAAATAACGGTCAATTAGAAGATTATGGTACCGACGGTGTCCAAGTTATTAATCAACAAATTACCGATAATGCGGGTCATCAATTAACCTTTGATGCAAATGGTAATTTAGAACGTCCTGCTTATATTGGTAGTGATGGGCAAATTGAATTTAACGGCCAATGGTATTTAATGAACAAGAATAACCAAATTCAAACGGGTTGGCAAACAATTGATGATAAACCAGGCAATCAATATTATTATGATCCCGTAAGTGGAGTAATGACTAAAGGTCAACGTCAAATTGACGGTCATTGGTACTACTTTAATAAAGATACTGGTGCTAAAGTAACTAATGCATTCCAAAGAATTGTTGATCAAAATAAAACTTGTTATTACGACAACAATGGTTGGATGGTTTATGGACAACAAAAGATTGCTGGTCAATGGTATTTGTTTGATCAACATGATGGTGCGATGTTAACCGGCTTCCAATACATTCCGGATCAAAATAAGACTTGTTATTACGATCCTGCAACTGGTCAGATGCAGTATGGTTGGCATCAAATTTCTTGGCACATGTATTATTTTGATCCTAATAGTGGTGCTATGAGTATAGGTACTCATTACATTGATGGACGTTGGTGTAATTTCTGTCCTAATGGTGCTTATTATGGCTTTACAGAACGTGTTTTAGATTGGTTCTATAGTCGCATCAATCATTTAACTTATTCAATGTATGGATCTAGAAATGGTGCTGATGGAACAGCTGATTGCTCTGGATCTATGACTCAAGCTTTACGTGATGCAGGAGCTTGTCCTTATAGTTATCTATATAATACTGAATCATTACATGGTTATTTATTAGAAAATGGATATCAATTAGTTAATGAAAATGATGCAAGTCATTATGTTCCTCAATGGGGAGATGTAATTATTTGGGGTGAAAGAGGTTATAGTGCTGGTGGAGCAGGTCATACCTTAATCATTTCTCAAAGTCAACAAGGATCTGCACCCGCTCAGTGTGTTTCAACTTGTTACTATACTGAAGGACAAGAAGGAACAGCGGTTCAAGTGTTACCTTATTGGTATTACTGGCATTTAGATGATGATCCATATTTCTATGTATATCGTTTACCTGATCAATTAAGAGCTTAGTTTAAAAAAGGACTTTTTATAAGTCCTTTTTTGTTTAAATAAATTTAATTTATTTTCTAATTGTTTTTTAATTTTATTATTACTGCCTATTTATACATGTAAATCATGTGTTTTTGATTATTTTGATTATTTTATTAGTATAAAATTAAAAAATAATTTGAAAATCTAATAAATGACTGGTATTATTAATAACCAATAAATGAGAGGAAGATTATCATGATAGACGATAGTGACGGTAATAATAAGATTAAGCTGGGCAGTTTGGTCTTAATGATTTTTTCAGCCATTTTTGGTTTTAGTAATGCTCAAACAGCATTTTATCAGATGGGATATGCAAGTGTAATTTGGTATGTAATTGCGGCATTATTCTTCTTCTTACCATCAGCTTTGATGTTTGCTGAATATGGAGCTTCTTTTAAAGAAGCTAAAGGTGGAATTTATTCTTGGTTACAAGGATCAGTTGGTGATAAAACAGCTTTTGTTGGTACTTTTATCTGGTTATCAGCTTGGATAGTATGGTTGGTATCTTCAACACAGTTCTTTTTAGTTTCTATTTCAACAATGTTATTTGGAAGAGATACAACACAGGGATGGCATATATTTAACTTGTCTTCTAATAAGACATTGGGTATTTTATCTATTTTAGTTATTTTAGTGGTAACTTTAATAGCTAGTATGGGATTAGATAAAATTAGTAAGATTGCTTCTTTTGGTGGTATTTTTGCTTTTGGTGTTTCAGTATTGTTCGTTTTAGCAAGTATTGCAGTAGTTGTGATGCATCACGGACAATTGGCTCAACCTATAAATGGAATTCATGGTTTAACGCATTCACCAAATGCTAGTTTTGCGACTCCTATTGCTATTATTTCATTTTTAGTTTATGCAATTTTTGCTTATGGTGGATTGGAAACTACTTCTGGTGTAATTGATTCAGTTGATAAACCTGGAAAAACATATCCACGAGCTTTAATTATTAGTATGATCTTAATGACGTTAATTTATGTTGTTTGTATTTTTGCTTGTGGAGCTAGTGCTAATTGGCATCATTTGTTAGGTAAAAGCAGTGTTAATTTAGCGAATGTAGAATATGTTTTAATTAATAATTTAGGTTATGAATTTGGTCGAGGAATTGGTTTATCATCATCTGCCGCTTTAATGATGGGTAAGTATTTCTCACAATTTACTGGTTTAAGTGATGTTTTGTGTGGTATTGGTGCTGCTTTTGTGATGATTTATTCACCAATAAAATCATTTGTTTTGGGTTGTGAATCTGAATTTATGCCTAAAAAAATGAAAAAGTTGAATAAGCATGGAATGCCGGCATTTTCTATGTGGATGCAAGCAATTGTGGTTTGCGGAATTTTATTCTTTACTGCATTTGGCGGTAATTCTGCAAGTAGTTTTTATACTATCTTAACTGATATGATGAATGTTTCTTCTGCAGTTCCTTATTTATTCTTAGTTGGTGCGTTTCCATTCTTTAAACTTAAACAAAATATTGATCGTCCATTTGTTTTTTATAAGCGTAAAAGTACAGCTATGATCGTGTCAATTATTGTTTGGATAGTTTTAGCTTTAGGAATTTTATTTACCTGTGTACAACCAATATTAGATCATGATTATATGACTGCTTTTTGGACTGCTTTTGGTCCAGTTCTGTTTGGTGCTGTTGCATGGATTTATTATACAATTCGAGAAATTAAAGATAAGCGTCAAAATAAAATTACTGATTTGAATTAATATAAAAAAGAGTTATTCATCATGAATAACTCTTTTTTCTTATGAGTCTTTGTTCATCATTGAACATGAATGATAAAATAAAAATGTAACTAAATATGGGGGTAGCATCATGAATAAACATCCAAATTATTTATTAAATCAAATAAATGGACCAAAAGATGTGAAACAATTCACAATAAGTCAATTAAAACAAATTGCTGAAGAAATTAGAACTTTAATTGTTGAAAGAACTGCTGCAATTGGTGGTCATACTGCACCTAATTTAGGTATTACAGAAGTGGCAGTGGCTTTTCATTATGTGTTTAATTCTCCGACAGATAAAATTATTTGGGATGTTTCGCATCAATCTTATGCTCATAAATGTTTAACGGGTAGAGTAAAGGGATTTATTGATCCTGACCATTATGCTGATGTTGGTGGTTTTACAGATCCTAATGAAAGCGAACATGATTTTTTTGCGGTAGGACATACTTCTACTTCTGTAAGTTTAGCTGTAGGTATGGCACAAGCACGTGATTTACAAAAACAATCTGGTAATATTGTTGCTGTTTTAGGAGATGGATCTGCTAGTGGAGGTTTGGCATTTGAAGGATTGAATAATGCTGGCAGAATGAGATCTAATTTAATTGTCATTTTTAATGATAATCAAATGTCTATTGATGAAAACCAGGGTGGATTATATCAAGGATTAAAAGAGTTAAGAGAAACAAATGGTCAAAGTGCTAATAATATTTTTAAATTTATGGGCTTTGATTATCGTTATGTAGCTGATGGTAATGATTTAGATAGTTTAATCAATGTTTTTAATGAAATAAAGGATATTGATCATCCTATTGTAATTCATATTAATACATTAAAAGGTAAAGGTTATAAATTTGCAGAACAAAACAAATTTAAATTTCATTGGAGTTCACCATTTGATATTGAAACTGGACAATCTATTAATAATAATTTTAGTGACGACACCTATGATCAAGCGGTTATTGATGTTTTGTCAGAAGAAATTGAGAATGATCAACCAATTATGGCAATTAATGCAGCTATTCCAGGAACCTTTGGACTTAAAAAATTAGAAAATAAATATCCACATAATTATTTAGATGTAGGTATCGCTGAACAACATTCATTAACAATGGCTACAGGAATGGCTAAAAATGGAGCTAAACCAGTAGTTTTTCATAATAGTACTTTTTTGCAAAGAGCTTACGATCAATTGTCACATGATATAGCGTTAAACGATTTACCGGTGGTCATTTTAATTAAAAATGGAACTATTTCGCAAAGTTCCTGGACCCATCAAGGAGATTTTGATATTCCATATATCACAAGTTTGCCAAATATCGAATATTTAGCACCTACTAATGAAGAAGAGTTACAAAATATGTTGAGATGGGCGTTAAGACAAAATAATCATCCAATTGCTATTCGAGAACCAATGCATAATGTAGAGCATGGTAAAAGTCAGAGTGAATTTAATGATATTAATTATCGAATTGAAAAATCTGGTGAAAAAGTGGCTATTTTAGCTTTGGGTGATTTTTATCAACTAGGAGAGCAATTAGTTCAAGAGATAAATAATGTTTTACATTTTAATCCAACTTTGATAAATCCGATTAGTGCTAGTAATTTAGACGAAAATGCATTAGATAGTTTATTATTAAATCACCAATTAATTATTACATTGGAAGATGGTAGTTTATCTGGTGGATTTGGAGAAAAAATTGATCGTTATTTCAGCGATAAAGATGTAAAAGTTTTGAACTATGGTGCTAAAAAAGAATTCAATAATAATATTCCTGTTTCCGACTTATATCGGAAATATCATTTAACTCCTAAGCAAATTGTTGATGATATTAAAAAACAAAATATATGATTTTTATTTTTAAATAAAAATGTTAAAATTAATTATGACAAGGATACTTGTCATAATTAATTTCTAAAGGAGATATTAATTTGATTACTAATAATTTGAATGTTTTATTAGCAGAACGTAATATTACTGTTAGCGACCTAAGCAAAATAATTCCGGATTTATCTCGAAATACTTTAACTAGTATTAAAAATGGAAATTCGAAGATGTATCAGCTAGATACAATTAATAAATTATGTGAGTATTTAAAAATAACACCTAATGATCTTTTTACTTACGTACCATTTGATTTAAAACCGGAAGTTAAGGTTGATAAAATAAATTTACGTGGTGTTGAGAATATGATTTTAGAATTTAACTTAATATTGCAAATTAAAAAGTTAAATCAAGATCATTTAATGAAAGTTTATCGATACAATGGAAATTATATTGATTCTTCTTTAGCTGAAGATTTTACAAACATTTTGAGATTACATCCTGAAAAGAAGAATGATGGTTTTATAGAATTATGGAAAAATGAGTTACCAATTATTTTCCATAAAACAGTAATTTTACAAATTCAGAATATAATTAAGCAATCGTTAATAGATAAAATTAAAACTGAATTTGCTGAAGATCATCAACAATTAATTATTGATCAAATTAAGAAGCTCCATATTGAATTAGATTTCATGAATTTACCTTAATTGTAAAAAGGCTGATATTTGTATCAGTCTTTTTATTTTGTATAATGTTTTTAATTTAAAAAAGGAGACAAAATTAATATGATTGAACGTGATGATATTTTGGATGCTTATCATAGACGTTATGCTACCAAAAGATATAATCCAAACAAGAAAATCAACGAAGAAAATTGGCAAACTATTTTAGAAACAGCTCGTTTATCTCCTAGTTCTTACGGATATGAACCGTGGAAATTTTTAGAAATTAATAATTATGATATTCGAAAAGATTTGCAAGATATGTGTTGGGGTGTAGCTAAACAAATTATGGACGCTGATAAATTATTAATTTGTTTAGTATATCGGAATTTAACAATTCATCATCCACATGTTAAACATATGGTTGAAGATGTAAAAGGTAAAGAATTTGACATCAATTCGAAACCATCACAGCATTTTGATCATTTTCAACGCAGCGATATGGATTTAGTTGATGAACGTCGATTGTTTGATTGGGCTAGCAAACAATCATATATTGCAATGGGAAATATGATGACGACTGCCGCTATGTTAGGCGTAGATAGTTGTGCTCATGAAGGTTTTCCATATCGTAAAGTTGAAGAGTATTTAGATATGCATCAATTAATGAATAATAAAGAGTATGGCATTTCTTATATGTTAACGTTTGGTTATCGTGATGAACCGATTAAAGAAAAACATCGTCAATCCATGGAACAAATATTAAAAGTAGTTAATTAATTTGTGAAATATTACCAATATAGGATTTAATTGTCACAAAGCAATTGTTTTGACTTTTTTTATTAAAAGTTCACAATATTCATATAGGAGTTTTAAGTGAAATTAATGAAAGAAGGTATTTAACATGGGACAATTAGATGGAAAAGTAGCTGTAGTTACAGCAGCTAGTCGTGGAATTGGTTTAGCAATTACAAAGAAGTATGTTGATGAAGGAGCCATTGTATATATGGCTGTTCGTGACAGTGAAAAAAATCGTAATTTAACTGATGAAATGCATCAAGAAAATGATCATTATCGTCGTGTCATTTATGATGCTATGGATATGTCAACATATGAAAAGATGATTAAAGATGTAGTTGATGATGCTGGGCATATTGATATTTTAGTTAATAATTTTGGAACAACAAATATTCAAAAAGATTTAACTTTATTAGATGGTGATCCTGATACTTTCTTCAAAGTAACTGATGTTAATATTGCTAGTGTATATTATGCTTGTCGATATGCAGTTAAGTACATGGTTCAGCAAGAAAACGGAGGAAGTATTGTTAATATTTCTTCTGTTGCAGGAACTACGCCTGATGTTTCTCGTCTAGCTTATACCACGTCTAAAGCAGCTATCAATTCTTTAACAAGAAATATTGCTGTTCAATATGCACGTAAAAATGTTCGTTGTAATGCAATTTTACCAGGTATGGTAGAAACTGATGGGGTTGAACAAAATATGACTCCAGAATTTAAACAAGCATTTTTAAAACATGTACCGTTAAATCGTATTGCTAAACCAGAAGATATTGCTGATGCTGCAGTATATTTAGCTAGTGATAATTCATCTTTTGTAACTGGTGAATTAATTCCAGTGGCTGGTGGATTCGGCTTACCAACTCCAATTTATAGTGATAGTGTAGATAAATAAAATTGATTTTTATTTTCGTGTTTGCATCATTCATTTATGAATGATGCTTTTTTTATGGGCTTATTTTAAATGGTATATATCAATAAATAGTTGCAATAAAAGCATTTATAATTATTTTATAAATAATGGGTTGTTTTTTATTTAATAATTGGTATACTAATAGTCGTTGCAGGCAACAAGCAATGAAAGCGTAGGTTTATCTAAATGGAATATGATAAAACATCTTTTGGTACAACTAAGCAAGGCGAAAATGTCGAACAAGTTATTTTGACTAATGATCATAATGTTAAAGTCAAAATTTTAACATATGGAGCATTATGGCAAAGCTTTGAAGTGCCAACTGATAATAATGAAATGACTAATTTATTAGTTAGTTATGATAATTTACGAGATTATGAAGATTCTGGTTTTTATTTATGTAAAACAGTTGGTAGAGTAGCAGGAAGAATAGGCCATGCTACTTATTCAATTGATGGCAATGAATATCATAGTGATGATAATGAAAATGGGAATACACTTCACGGTGGCCCTAAAGGATTATCTGATCGTGTTTGGAAAGTGTCTGAATTTAATCAACGATGTAATTCGGTATCTGTTACTTTGACTGTTGAAGTTAATTCTTCTGAAGACCATTTTCTTGGTGATATGCAAATTGATGTTACGTATACATTGGACAATAATGATGCTGTAACTTGGAAAATTACAGGACTTAGTGATCAAAAAACACTTTTTAATCCAACTTTGCATACTTACTTTAATTTAACTGATCAAAAAACATTAAGTTCGCAAGAATTATGGATTAATGGTAATCATCGTTTGGAATTGGATTCTTCAAAAATTCCTACTGGAAAATTACTTGAAACTGATAATACGCCTTATGATTTTTATGAAAGTCATAATATTATTGATAATTTACATCATTTGGACAGCATATCTGGTATAGAAGAATACGATGATGCATTTTATGTTAATGGAAATAACGATGATCCAATAGCAACTGTTAGTGATCCTATGACTAATAGAGCTATTGATATTTATTCAAATCGTAATGCATTAATAGTTTTTACTGCTGATGTAATTAATTATCAAGATGATTCTAAAACTAAAATCGATGATTATACAGGATTAGCTTTAGAAGCACAATGGTTGCCAGATGCAATTCATAATGATGGATTTGGTGATATTGTTTTACCAGCTGATGTGAAACAAACTTATGAAATAAAATATCAATATCATAAATTACATGAATAATAGTGTTTTAAGTTAGGAGAAATAAAATGAAAAAAATTAAAGCTTATGTATCTTATGCTTTAGGTGCTTTTGGGCATGATGCTTTTTATGCTACTTTAAGTACATATTTAATGATGTTTATAACTAGTCAATTATTTGGTTCAGGACATAATTCACATTATATGATTGGTTATATAACTACTATGATGGTGGCTATCCGTATTATTGAAATTATTTTTGATCCTATTATTGGAGGAATAGTTGATAATACTCAAACTAAATGGGGTAAATTTAAACCTTGGTTATTAGTTGGTGCTGCTGTAAGTTCTATTATGTTAATGCTAATTTTTACGAATTTTGGTGGTTTAACAACTAAAAATCCAACTCTTTATTTAATTTTATTTGGTGTTGCTTATGTTATTTTAGATATCTTTTATTCTTTCAAAGATATTTCCTTGTGGTCTATGCTACCAGCTTTAGAAATTGACAGTAAGGATCGTTCTAAATTTGGAACAATTGGTCGTTTAGGATCAACTTTAGGTGCTCAAGGTGTTGCTTTAGTAATTATGCCAGCAATTGCATTATTTTCAGGTTGGTTTGGTGCTAAATCAGGTCAAAAAACTAGTGCAGGTTGGTTTGGTTTTGCCATTTTAATTGCAGCAATTTCTTTCTTAGGTGCATTAGCTGTATGTTTAGGTACTAAAGAAAACGATGATTTAATTAGAAAACAAACTAAACATGTTGGAGTTTTAGAAGTATTTAAAGTTATTGCTAAAAATGATCAATTAGTTTGGTTAATTGTTTCTTACTTCTGCTTTGCTTTAGGATATGTTATTACTAATAATTTATTCCTTTATTACTTTAAATATGTTTTAGGTAAATCAGGTTCATTCTGGTTAGTTGGAGCTATTACAGGAGTTCTTGGAGTTATTTCAGTTTTGGCTTATCCATTTATTGCTAAGTTAATTAGTCGTAAAGGTGTTTATGTTGGCGGAATTGGTTTAATGTTCTGTGGATATATTGTATTTTTATTTGCTGATAAAAGCGTTATTTTAGCTTTAGTAGCTATTTCTTTAATTTTCTTACCTTATCCAGAAATCTTTTTAGCTGCTTTAATGACAATTACTGATAGTGTTGAATATGGGCAATTAAAGAATGGAATTCGTAATGAATCTGTATCATTATCTGTTCGTCCATTAGTAGATAAAGTTGCAGGTGCTATATCAAATGCTATGGTTGGTATTATTTCAGTTCAAGCTGGAATGGTTGGTAATGCTTCTCCAAGTAGCATAACTACAATGCAATTATTACGTTTCAAGTCATATATGTTTTATGGCCCAATGGTTCTAATTGTATTAGGGGCAATTATTTACTTCTTCCAAGTTAAATTAACTGAAAAGAAACATGCGGAAATTGTTAGCCAATTAGAAGAAAAATTAGGTAAGAATTACGCTCAAGAAGATTAAGTAAGGAATATTGATCATGGATATAGAAACATTAGAAAAAGAATTTACAAGTATTTTTAAAATTAATTCATCTGAGGTTTATTTTTCACCTGGAAGAATTAATGTAATAGGTGAACATACAGATTACAATGGTGGACATGTTTTTCCTTGTGCGATTAGTTTGGGAACTTATGGTGTAGTTTCTCCAAGAGACGATAAAATGGTTGGATTATATTCAGCTAATTTTCCTGATGCAGGAGTTATTAGTTTTGATTTGAACAGTTTAGAATATGATTCTCAATATGGATGGGGAAATTATGTTCGTGGAATGATGTATGAATTAAAAAAACATCATGATGTAGAGTTTGATCATGGTTTTAATTTATACATTCACGGCAATTTACCAGATGGAGCCGGTTTGTCTTCTTCAGCTTCTTTAGAAATATTAACTGGAACTATCTTAAATGATATGTTTAATTTACAATTAGAAAAAATAGATCTTGTATATGCTGGTCAGCAAACTGAAAATGATTATATTGGTTTGAATTCAGGAATTATGGATCAATTTGCAATTGCCATGGGCAAAAAAGATCAAGCTATTTTTTTAGATACTAATACAATGGAATACGAATATTATCCATTAGATTTAGGAAATAATGTCGTTCTAATTATGAATAGTAATAAGGCGCATGAATTAGCTAATTCCAAATATAATGAACGTCGAGCTCAATGTGAAGAAGCATTAAAGAGAATTCAATCTAAATTAGCAATTAAATCATTAGGAGAATTAACTAAAGAACAATTTGATTTAGTTAGTTATTTAATTAATGATGATGTATTATTAAAACGTGCAAGACATGCGGTTTTTGAAAATCAAAGAACTGTTGATGCTAAGAATGCTTTAAAAGATAGAGATCTAGTTAAATTAGGTCATTTAATTAGTGCTTCTCATATATCATTAGAGTATGATTATGAAGTTAGTGTAGATGAATTAGATACATTGGCTTCTACTGCTTGGAATCAAGATGGCGTATTAGGTGCTCGAATTATTGGTGGTGGTTTTGGTGGATGTGCCATTGCTATTGTTGATAAAGATAGAGTAAATGATGTGCGTGATATAATTGCTAAGAAGTACGTAGATAAGTTTGGTTATAAAGCAGACTTTTATATTGCTAAAATTTCTGAAGGGGCAGGTAAAATTTCTTAATTTATGAATGTTGTTGATAATTTTGTTTCTTTAGCTTTAAAAAATAATGCAATTAAACCTTTAGATGTTATTTATCTTAAAAATAAAATTTATGGGTTAATTGGCTTTATTAATTCTGGTGAAACTCAGAGTGATCAATTAGATGATTTGTTAGACATTTTAATTAGCGCAGCAATAGAAAATGGAAAGATTCATGATAGTATTACTGAACGTGAAATTTTAGAAACACAATTAACTGATTTATTGACTCCTTTACCAAGTTACGTTAATGAAAAGTTTTGGCAAAATTATCAATTATCGCCTCAAACAGCTACAGATTATTTTTTTAATTTAAGCAAAAATAATAATTATGTTAAAACTAAGGCAATTAATAAAAATATTGCTTTTAAAGCAGCTACTAATTACGGTAGTTTAGAATTGACAATTAATTTATCTAAACCAGAAAAAGATCCTAAAGCAATTGCGGCTGCTGCAAAAGAAAATTCTTCTCAAAAATATCCTCAATGTGCTTTATGTATGGAAAATGAAGGATATTTAGGTCGTTTGAATTATCCTGCACGTAGCAATCATCGAATTATTAGGATACCGATTGGTGGACAAACATATGGAATGCAATATTCTCCATATGCGTATTTTAATGAACATGCTATTTTTTTAAATTCACAGCATGTGCCAATGCATATTGATAAAAGAGCGTTCAATAATTTATTAGAAATTGTAACTCTGTTTCCTCATTATTTTGTGGGGAGTAATGCAGATTTACCTATTGTGGGAGGATCTGTATTAAGTCATGATCATTATCAAGGTGGTCGGCATATTTTCCCAATGATGGAAGCTAAGTTAGCTAAAAGTTTTAATTTGCATGGTTATAAAGATGTTCAATGTGGAATAGTTAATTGGCCATTGTCTACAATTCGCTTACAAGGGAAAAATATCGATACAATTGCTAATGCAGCTGAACATATTTTAAACACTTGGATCAATTATTCTGATGAAAAGGTGGATATTATTCCTTTTACTGGTTCAATTAGACATCATACTATAACACCTATAGCTTATCGTGATCATGATGATTACATTTTAGATTTAGTTTTACGTGATAACCATACTTCTGATAAATATCCAGATGGCGTTTTTCATCCGCATGCTGATGTTCAGCATATTAAGAAAGAAAACATTGGATTGATTGAGGTAATGGGCAGGGCTATTTTACCGGCTAGATTAAAAGAAGAGTTGTCTGAAGTTCAGAAATATTTATTAGATCAACCAAATAGTATTTCTGAAATTCATTTAGCATGGGCTAATCAAATTAAAAAGAAGCATAATGTTTGTCTTGAAAATGTAAGTGAGGTTTTAGCCTGTGAATTAGGAAATACTTTTGCACGAGTTTTGGAAGATGCTGGAGTGTTTAAGTTAAACGAAGAAGGCCAAGAAGCTTGGTTAAGATTCATTAATGTATTAAATAAATAAAAAGCAATTCATTACGAATTGCTTTTTTTATTTGGAACTATAAGTCAAATAAATAGTAAAAAAACTTATAAATATTATAATTAAATTGTATATATTAAGATTTTGAGGTTAAATTATGATAGATGTTACTTTATTAGGAACTGGTGGTAGTATTCCGTTACCACATCGTTACTTATCGGCAGCAATTATTGAATATAATGGTCGAAAAATTTTAATGGATTGTGGTGAAGGTACGCAAGTTTCAATGCGTGCAGTTAATAGTGGTTTCCATAATTTAGATGTGATCTGTATTACACATTTACATGGTGACCATGTTATTGGATTGCAAGGAATGCTTGGAACAACTAGTAATTCAGGACGTACTGAACCAATAACATTAATTGGTCCTGAACGATTAAATGATGTATTAAAAGGATTTAGAGTTATTTCGCCGTATTTGAATTATGATTTAAATGTAATTGAGGATCCAGATACAAGTAAAAAAATATTTATTAACAACCAACATATTCATGGTGAAATTAATATTCAATCTTTACACGTTAAACATACACGATCTACTTTGGCATATAGAGTCAATTTAACTCGTTCACCTAAGTTTGATGTAGAAAAGGCTAAAAATAATAAAGTGCCACAAAAAATTTGGGGTCAGTTACAAAAATCTAGTAATGAAACGGTTTGTTTAGATGGTAAAAAATATACTAGTGATATGGTATTAGGTTCACCAAGAAAGGGATTATCTATTGCTTGGGTTACAGATACCTTGCCAATACCAGAAATTGTTCCATTTGTTAAAGATGTAGATTTATTAATTAGTTGTGCTAATTATGGATCTGATGAGGATCGTGAGAAAGCTAACCGCCATCGTCATATGACTTTTTCTGATGCTGCAACCATTGCTAAAAATGCTAATGTAGGAACGTTGTTGTTAACTCATTTTTCTCAAGCTATGAGACATCCTGAGGAATATAAAGAAAATGCTACTAGTATTTTTCCAAATACTATTATTGGTCAGGATCATTTACAATTACATCTAGATTATGATAAAGGCGTAACTAGTATAGAATCACTTGATAAATAATATAATTAATAATAAAGTCATTAATATTGTAATATTGATATTAATGACTTTTTTAATTGGAGAATTTCGTGGATCATACATTTATTGCTAAAAATAATTTTTCTAGTATAAAGCAGTGCTTATTAAATTATGGTGTTAGTCAACGATTATATAGAGAATTAAAAAATAAAGGTAAAATATTAGTTAATCAAAAAAATGTTAACTTCAATAAATCTATTGAATTAAATGATGAAATTACTTTTACTTTACCTCCTGAATTACCCAAAAGTTTGGTTTTAGATAGAACGCCAATTAAGATTTTATATGAAGATGAACATTGGTTAATTGTTGATAAGCCTATTCATATTAGTACTGTTCCTGGACCGCATGATCGAGAAAAAACTTTATACAATAGAGTTCAAAATTATTTTTATCAAAAAAAATTAGTAGATTTAATTCCACATTTTGTCAGTCGATTGGATTATGACACTAGTGGTTGCGTTTTAATAGCTAAAGATCGATTTTTACAGAGTAAAATACAGAATGTTTTTTTACAAAAAAAATATATAACTTTAGTTAAAGGGAAATTAAAAAAACATCATGATATATTAAAATTACCATTGTTAAAATATCCTAATTCACCTAGATATCTAGTAAGCGATAATGTTAAAGCTAAAATGGCAATAACTGAATATCAGGTTATGCACGAGTATGATGATTTTACTTTGGTAGAAGTTCAATTACATTCTGGAAAAACACATCAAATTCGTAGTCATTTTAGTTATTTAGGGAATCCTTTAGTGGGAGATAGTTTATATGGTGGTCCAAATTTAATTGATCATCAATTGTTACATGCACAAAGTTTATGTTTTATTGATCCTATAAATAATAAAATTGTACAGGCAAAGTCGAATTTACCAGAAGAATTTAAATTTTTTATACAAAAATAGCTTAGTTGTGTTAGGTGATTTGCTATAATTAATAAATATTATTTTTTAGGAATTAAGATCTATGTTAAATATATTTAAGCCAACTTGGACTTTAAAACGAATTTATAATTTATCAGTTACTCAGTGTCAACAAAATAATATTAAAGCAATTTTAACTGATTTAGATAATACTTTAATTGCTTGGAATAATCCTAATGGGACTCAGGAATTACATGAATGGTTAGATGAAATGCAGACTGCTGGAATTCAGGTAATTGTTGTATCTAATAATAATCATGAGAGAGTAAAAAAAGCTTTAGATAATTTTAATCTAGATTTTATTTCATCTGCTCATAAACCTTTGGCAAATAAAATTAAACAAAAAATAAAATCTTTAAAATTAACTAATAATGAAGTAGTAATTGTTGGGGACCAATTATTAACTGATATATTGGCAGGGCATTTAGCTTATGTAAAAAGCATTTTGGTGAAACCGTTAATTACTAGTGATAAATGGATGACAAAAATTAATCGTTTTTTTGAAAAAATTATTTATAGAATATGGAATTTAACAGGTTTTAAAATTAATTGGCAGGATAAGATTTAATGGATGATTTATTATATTGTGTAGGTTGTGGTAGTAGAATTCAAACTATAGATAAAAAAGCTATTGGATACATTCCTAAAGCTGCTTTGGATAAGCAATTAGAGTCTGACAAAGATATTTATTGTCAAAGATGTTTTCGGTTGCGTCATTATAATGAAATTATTCCGACTAGTTTAACAAATGAAGATTTTCTTAATGTATTAAGTGAAATTAAAAATAAGCATTCTTTGGTAGTTTATTTAATAGATATTTTTGATTTTAATGGCAGTTTAATTCCAAATTTAAGGAATTTAATTGGTGAAAATGATTTACTTTTAGTAGCTAATAAAATTGATGTTTTACCGCATTCTATCAAATTGAAACGGATTGTTGATTGGTTACAAAACACTGCTCAAATTAAGCAATTAAATCCAATTGATATAGCTTTAATTAGTGCTAAAAAAAGTACTAATATATCACATTTGATGAATTTGTTAGAAAAATATCGTCAAGGAAATGATGTTTATATTATAGGTACAACAAATGTTGGTAAGTCTACTTTAATTAATCAAATTATTCAAAAGAGTTCTGGATTATCTAGTGTTATTACAGTTTCTAAATTTCCTGGTACTACTCTTGATAATATTAAAATTCCATTAAATGATGGACATTATTTGATTGATACTCCGGGGATTATACAGTCCGGACAAATAGCTCATAAATTACAACCAGAAGAATTAAAATATGCTATTCCTCAAAAGGAAATTAAACCTAAAACTTATCAACTAAATGAAGGCCAGACATTATTTGTTGGTGGATTGGTTCGTTTAGATATAGTTAAAAAAGATACTAATAATCGTGTAGGAATAACATCTTATTTTGAAAATAATTTATATCTTCATCGAACAAAAACTATAAATGCTAACAATATTTATCAAAAACATGTGGGAGAATTACTTAAACCACCTACTAATAAAGTAGATTTTGATTTAGTTGCTCATAAATTTATAACCAAAGAAAAAAGTGATTTGGTAATTGAAGGTTTGGGATGGTTTACTTTGCCTAAGGGAATTCAAGCAACTGTTTGGAGTTTTCCTGGTGTTAATGTTTTAATAAGAACAGCATTAATTTGAAAAGAGATTTAATTTGATAACAACTACATTTAAAACAGATAACATTGATAAAACGAAAACTTTAATTCAACCTGAAATTAAATTTCCTAATTATCGGGTTGGTTTATTAGGTGGTGCATTTAATCCTCCGCATATTGGTCATTTAATAATTGGTGAACAGGTAGGAACTCAATTAGGATTAAGTAAAGTTTATTTTATGCCTAATAATATTTCTCCTATTAAAGGTAAACAAATTATTAATAGTGACGATCGAGTTCAGATGGTCAATAAAAGTATTGCTAAAAATTCTTTATTTGATATTGAATTGTCTGAAGTAAATAGATCTGGTAAAAGTTATGCCTATGATACTTTAGTTAAGTTAAAAAAACAGCACCCACATAATGAGTATTATTTTATTATTGGTGCAGATGAAGTTATTAACTTACCTAATTGGTATAAAATTGATGAATTATTAAAATTAGTAACTTTTGTAGGAGTTGGACGACCTAATTATAAAAAAGTTTCAGATTATCCAATTTTATGGGTTGATGTTCCACAATTAGATATAAGTAGTACAATGATTAGAAATAAAATAAAAAATCATCAATCAATTAAATATTTTGTTACTGATGGTGTTGAAAAATACATTAAGGAGCACAAATTATACAGTGAATGAAATTATAGAATATAAAGAAAATATATTTCCTGGTACACGAGATGAATTAATTTCATTAGTTAGATCTAAACTTTCTACTAAACGTTTTGAACATGTGTTACGGGTAGAACAAACAGCATTAGACTTATCTAAACAGCATCAAAATGTTGATTTAGAAAAGGTAAGTATTGCTGCTTTAGTACATGACTATGCAAAAGAACGCTCAAATGATGATTTTATTAATAAGATAAAAGAAAAACATCTAGATCAAGATTTATTGAATTGGAACAATGCTATTTGGCACGGTGTAGTTGGTCCTGAATTTATTAAAGACGAATTGCGTATTTATGATGAAGAGGTGTTAGATGCGGTACGTTACCACACAACAGGTAATGCTTATATGACAACACTGGCGAAATTGATTTATATGGCTGATTATTTAGAACCGCATCGAGATTTTCCTGGTGTTGAAGATGCTCGCAATTTAACTTATCATGATTTAGATGCTGGTGTTATCTATCAGACTTGGCATACTTTAAAATATTTAATTGAAAAAAAATCATTAATTTATCCAGCTACTATATTAACTTATAATTCTTGGGTAGCTAAACATTAATATATAGGAGTAAGTAATTGAATAGTAAGGAAAAATTGGCTATTGCAGTTAAAGCCGGGAATGAAAAGTTAGCTGACAATATTGTTGCCTTAGATGTAAACGAAATTAGTTATTTAGCTGATTATTTTTTGTTTTTAAATGGAGGATCTAAGCGTCAAGTTCAAGCCATTGTAGAAAATATTTTAGATAAAGAAGCTGAAAATGGAGTATTCACTAAACAAGTTGAAGGTAGAAGTGAAGGTACTTGGACACTATTAGATTTTGGTGATTTGATTGTACATGTTTTTCAAGAAGAAACACGTAATTATTATAATTTAGAAAAATTATGGTCTTCAGCAAAATCAGTTGATTTAAGTGATTGGTTAGATTAATGAAATCTGTTGGAACTATTGTTGAATATAATCCGTTTCATAATGGACATATTTATCACTTGCAACAGTTAAGACAAAAAACCAATGCAGATGTTGTTATTGCTGTAATGTCAGGTAATTTTGTTCAACGTGGTGAGGCGGCCATAATTGATAAATGGGAACGTACAAAAGTAGCTTTACAAAATGGAATAGATTTAGTAATAGAATTGCCAATTTATTGGGCTGTACAACCGGCACATTTATTTGCTTATGGTGCAGTAAAATTGCTAAACGCTTTAAAAGTAAATGCTTTAGCTTTTGGTGCTGAACATGCGGATGCTAATTTTAAAAAATTGACGAGTGTAAAATTAGATGCTCAAAAATTTAAACAATTTAATCAGACTTATGCTACTTTATATAACCAACAATTAGAACAACAAACAGGTTTTAGTTTAAATCAATCAAATGATATTTTGGCATATTTTTATATTTTAGCTCAGCAAAAGATAAATCCTAATTTGAACTTATATCCTATTCAAAGAAAAATTAGTCGACATACCGATTCAAATTTAACTGATAAATCTATTGTTAGTGCTTCTGCAATTAGAAATACTTTGTTTGCTTATTCTAATGATGCAGAAAAATTATTACGAGGTAAATTACCTAATAATTTATTACAGTTATTAATGAAACAAATAGATCAAGTTATTAATACTAATTGGTCGTGTGAAATGTGGACATTGTTAAGACATCAATTATTAGTTATGTCTATAAATCAATTACAACAAATTTATCAAATGTCCGAAGGATTAGAATATCGATTAAAAAAATCGGCTGAGCAAAATGATACTTGGAATGATTTTTTAGAATCCATTAAAACTAAGCGTTATACTTATACACGTTTGCAACGTGTTTGTTTATATACTTTATTAAACATTACAAATAAAGAAATTAAACAACAACAAAGTTATTTACGTTTATTAGGATTTAGTGAACGAGGACGTCAATATTTACAAAAATATAAAAAAAATTTTACATTACCTTTAATATCAAGATTTGATTTGCATAGTGATATAAGTTTAGATTTAGATTATCGTGCAGGTAAAATTTATGAACTTTTAACAGGGAAAGAACAAGATTTACGTCATAAACCCATTATGTACCTTAATTAGATTGACATTAATAATAGAGATATGTATAATTATTTCGTTGCACTGGGAGGATATTAATGGAGTGGTCGTTTAAAGAATTAAGCACTTATGACGAGCCATTGAAAGTTAATATACAGTTAAATATTAAAAATATAATGAAGGAACGTTTTCCGGATTTAATTATTGATATTACGCCAGTAAAGGTTGATGGATATTTAACTTTAGATAATGATGATGCTATCTTAAGTGCACATGTTTGTGGTGAAGTAACAGTTCCGTCTAGCCGTTCACTTGAACCAGTTGTTTTACCAATTGATTTTGAAATGAATGAAATATATATAAATGATGAACAGCATTTAAATCGTTATGATGAAGATGAAACAGTCATAATTTTAGATCAACCTGTCATTGTTTTAGAAGATGGAGTTATAGATAATATCGTTGCTCAAATTCCGATTCAAGTTTTAACGGAAGAAGAAAAACTAAATGATAATTTGCCTTCTGGTGATGGTTGGAATGTGATTTCAGAAGATGATTATTCTTCTAAATCGAAAAAGAAGATTGATCCACGTTTAAGTAAATTAAAAGATATTTTATCTGATAATGATGATAAATGAATTGTTAATGGAGGTTTGTTGATATGGCAGTACCAGCTCGTAAAACATCTAGAGAAAGAAAATTAAAGCGTAGAGGACACATTAAATTAGCTAAACCTAATTTATCTGCTTGTCCTAATTGTGGTGAATTAAGAATGCCACATCGTGTTTGTCCAAGTTGTGGTTACTATGATGGTAAACAAATTGTTAAACAAGATAATTAATAAAAGCACTCGGTTTAGTAACGAGTGCTTTTTTATTTATTGTATTATTTAATTGGTTATGGCAAGCATATTATTTGCACCTAATTTGTAAAAAAATCATAATGATCTTAATAAGATTAAAGGAGGACATCATTATGAGACCAGAAACTGAAGAACATAATGTATTAAATCAAATTATTGCAAATATTAGTCAGTTGAAAATAAATGTACAACAAATACATTGGTATATGCGTGGTCAAGATTTTTTTAAGTTACATCCATTAATGGACGATTATCAAGATCAATTAAGTGATCAATTGGATGAAATAGCTGAAAGATTAATTTCTATTGGCGGTGAACCATATTCTACTGTTCATGAATTTTTAGATCATTCTGAAATCAAAGATGAAAAAATAAAATTTGGAGAATATTCTTTACCAGAATTGGTTGAAAGACTAGTAAAAGATTGGGAAATTTTAAGGGAACAATATACTAAAGGTATTTTATTAACTGATAAAGTACAAGACTTTGCTACTCAAGATATCCTTAATGGATTTCAAGCTGAATGTGATAAAAATATTTGGATGCTAAAGGCATTTTTAGATCAACCTGTACGTGATTCATTAGATTAATTTCATTGAATAATGAAAGGATGAGGAAAATGTATTTTTCCTTATCCTTTTTATTTTTAAATTAATTGGCTTTTAAGGAGGTTTAATTTAACTTTGTTATTCAGTATAATTGGTTTGAATAAATTGAACGATAATTATTTGGAGATGTTTTTATGTCAAATATTAATGATAATAAAACAATTTTAATTATTGAAGATGAAGAAAAAATGTCCAGATTTGTAGAACTTGAATTACAACATGAAGGTTATCAAACTGAAACAGCATTTGATGGGCGCTCAGGTTTAAATTTAGCTTTAAAAAATGATTATTTATTAATTTTATTAGATTTAATGTTACCAGAATTAAATGGTTTAGATGTATGTCGTCGTATTCGTGAAGAAAAAAAGACGCCAATTATTATAATGACGGCTAGAGATTCAGTTATCGATCGTGTTTCTGGACTGGATCATGGCGCTGATGATTATATTGTTAAACCATTTGCTATTGAAGAACTATTGGCTAGAATTCGTTCACTATTACGTCGAACTGAACTACAAGAAAAAGATAATAAAGATAAACAAACAATTTTAAAATTTAAAGATTTAATAATTGAAAAAGAAAATCGTATTGTACGTCGTAATGATGAAATTATAGATTTAACTAAACGTGAATATGAATTGCTTTTAATTTTGATGGAAAATATTAACGTTGTTTTGTCTAGAGAGGTTCTATTACAACGTGTTTGGGGATATGATTCTGAAGCTGAAACCAATGTTGTTGATGTATATATACGTTATTTACGAAATAAAATAGATAAAAATCATGATGAAAGTTATATTCAAACTGTTCGTGGAACAGGATATGTAATGCGCTCATGAAAAATAGTAAAAATAAACGTTATTCATTAAAGTGGAAGTTAACTCTAACTAATTTATTAAGTGTTTTTTTAATTTTTGCATTAATAGTTGGATTATTATTTGTAAGTTTTAATACTTTGTTGCTCAGACAAGAAAAGAATAAAACTAGGCAGACTGCTCAAATAGTTAAAAATTATTTAGATCATCATGAAATTAGTTTAACTGATCAATATGTAGACCCAATTTTACGTCCTCAAAATCGTATTAATAGACCCAATAATCCATTAAATCCACAGAATAAACAAAATATATATAGTAAAAAAATTGTTAGATCATTGGCTAATGATGATATACAAGTATTAGTATATGATGCTAATAGGAAGGAAATTTTTTCTTCTATTGGTAGTGATAATAGTCATTATTTAAATTTACCAATAAATAAAACTTTTATTAGTAAATATGATAATAATTTAATATGTTATAGTATTTTACCTATCAAATCAGAATTTAATCATAAATTAATTGGATACGTAAAAGTAAGAAATAATTTATCTTATTATCAAAAAATTTCTAAACGTATGTTATTAATATTAATTGTTTTATTATTGCTAGGTTTAATTATAATTTCTATTATTCAATATATGTTAGTTAGTTATTATTTACGACCAATTGATGATATTAATAAGATAATTAAGACTATTAGTAATGATCCTAAAAGTAATGAAAGGGTCGTTGATTTAAATACTAAGGATGAGCTATCTGATTTGGGTAATTTATTAAACATAATGTTAGATCGGATGAGTAATTATATGTCACAACAAGAGCAATTTGTAAGTGATGTATCTCATGAATTAAGAACTCCTGTTGCTATTATTAAAGGTCACTTAGAACTTTTAAATCGTTGGGGAAAAGATGATCCTAAAGTATTAAATGAGTCTATTAAAAGTTCATTATCAGAAATTGATAGGATGCAAAATTTGATTCAAGAGATGTTGGATTTATCAAGAGCTGATCAAATTGATATTAATTTCAAAGATGAAGTAACAAATGTTCGTGAAGTAGTTACAAGAACTTTTAATAATTTTAAAATGTTACATAAAGATTTTTTGTTTTCTTTTGACGACGATTTATCAGATAATGTGAAAGCACATATTTATCGTGATCATTTAGAACAATTATTAATAATATTTTTAGATAATGCTGTTAAATATTCAGAAAGTAGAAAAGAGATTCATTTATCTTTATCTAGCAATACTCAAATGATTCAAATTGCTGTACAAGATTTTGGAGAAGGTATTAATTTAGCAGATAGTGAAAAAATATTTAATCGTTTTTATCGAGTGGATAAAGCACGTTCTCGAGATAAAGGAGGAAATGGTTTAGGATTATCAATTGCTAAAAAGATTGTAGAAGAATATGGAGGGTCTATTTCTGTAGAGTCTTCTATTGGATATGGATCTATTTTTCAAATTTCTTTAAGAAAAGTTATTTAGTAAAAAAACGTTAAGAGTAAGTAATCTTAACGTTTTTTATTTTGCTTATTTAAATTTCGCTTTCGATTAACTTCGTGTTGTTCAACGATGTTGTTGGTATGAGAAATTTTTTGTTTATCATTTATTTTTTGATTTAATTCTTTCATTGAGGAAACATTAATATTGTTACTAATAGATTGACGTACTTTTGGACGATACCAAACAATAAATAGAGTTTGTAAACAGGCAAATAATCCACCAATTAAAAAGTATAAACCTAAACCTGCTGGACTTGAAAAGGTAATAAATAATGTCATTAAAGGACTCATTAATAGCATTGGTTTCATAACTTTCTTTTGTTCTTCAGGAAGTCCGATCATTGATAAATATCCTTGCAATAAATACGAAAGGAATGCCAATATAGCTAAAACAATATTGGGTTTACTTAAATTAATACCTAAAAAAGTAGTGCTTAATTTAGGTGTATAGTATATTGCCGAATATAATGCTGTAAATATAGGAATTTGAATAATTAAGGGTAGACAGCCCATTCCTCCTGTCATTGAAATGCCATTATCTTTATATAATTTCATCATTGTTTGGCTTATCATTGTTTGTTCTTCAGGAGTTTTGGCGTTTTTTAATTGTTCTTGTATTTTATTTATTTGAGGTTTAAGCATGTTCATTTTTTCTTGTTGAATCGTTGAATCTTTGAATTGCTTAACCATTAATGGTAGTAAAACTAATCGAACAATAATGGTTAATATTATGATAGACCAGCCATAATTGCCTACGAAAGGAATTGTCCACTTCATAAAATTAGCCATAGGATGACCTAAATAATGCCAAATTAAACCTTGTGGATGATTTGGATTATTGTTTCGGCCACATGAGCTTAAAAATAAAGGCATTATAGTTAATAAACCTAGGGGAAGTAAATTTTTTTTCTTGAATTTCATTTAAAACCGCTCCTTTAATTCATACAGTTTAAGATACTAAAAAAAGCAAAAAAGTTCAATTTAGTTTACATTTGTAAACTTTAATGTTAGATTAAAAATAATGATAAGAAAGAAGTGATTTTATGGCTACCAAGATGGAAACATATAAAATTGATGGAATGGTTTGTGCAAGTTGTGCTCAAACAGTAGAGAAGGGTGTTTCTAAATTATCTGGAATTAAAAAGTGTAACGTTAATTTAGCCTCTGAAAGAATGCAAGTTGCTTATGATAGCTCTAAGTTGTCTGATAAAAAAATTATTAAAGCAGTTCAAGATTCAGGATATGGTGCTAAGTTAGCTGATGATATTAATCAAAAAACTTATAATCGTGAGATGCTTACTAAGCATAAACAACTTATAAAAAGAAGAAACAATTTAATTTTTGCAGCCATATTTTCTATTGCATTGTTTTATTTATCTATGGGAAATAATTTAGCTTGGCCTTTACCCAATGTTCTATTGATGAATGAGCATTTATATTTCGTTTCTTTAATTGAGTTGTTGTTAGCAATTCCTGTTTTATGGTTTGGTAGAAGCTTTTTAATTACTGGAGGTAAAGCTTTAATTAAGGGTCATCCAAACATGAATTCTCTCATATTGATTGGTAGTGGTGCTGCATTTCTTTATAGTTTAATTAATACCTTTATTTTGTTTATTGCACACAAAAGTAATCCGTTATATTACGATGCAAGTGCAATGATTTTAACTTTAATAATGTTAGGTAAATATTTTGAAGCTTTATCTAAACGAAAAACTAATACCGCCTTAACTTCTCTTTTACAATTAGTTCCTGAAAAAGCCTTAAAAGTCAATGACGATGGTACAACAGTTACTGTACCAGTTGATAAGATTCAAATAGGGGATGTTTTATTAGTAAGGTCAGGGCAAACAATTCCTATTGATGGAAAGGTTATTGATGGAAAAACAACAGTCGATGAATCAATGTTAACTGGTGAGAGTGTACCTGTAGAAAAAAGTAATGGAGATTTTGTAACTGGTGGTAGTACTAATCAAAATGGTCAAATAAAATATGTAGTCACTAAAATAGGGAAGGATACTGTCTTATCTAAAATAGTTGATTTAGTGAACGATGCACAGGGATCTAAAGCACCAATTGAGACATTGGCAGATAAAGTATCTGGAATTTTTGTTCCTGTGATTATACTAATAGCAATTATTGGAGGAATATTATGGCTATTGTTTAGTCATTCTTTATCTTTATCATTGAGAATCTTTGTTTCTGTTTTAGTAATTGCATGTCCATGTGCATTGGGATTGGCTACACCTACAGCATTGATGGTTGGAACTGGTAAAGGTGCTCATGGAGGAATTTTATTTAAAGATGGTACTGCATTAGAAGAATTTAGTAAAATTAATACACTGATTTTTGATAAAACAGGAACAGTAACTAATGGTAAATTAACAATTACTGGTATTGATTCTTTTTCTAATTTTACACAAGAACAGTTGCTACAATTAAGTGCTAGTTTAGAAAAATATTCAAATCATCCATTAGCTTCTGCAATTTTAGACAAAAATAATGAAAAATTGTTTAAAGTAAAGGATTTTAAAACAATTCCAGGATTGGGATTAAGTGGATTAATTAATGGAAAAAGATATTTTGTTGGTAACAACAAATTAATGTTGAATGAACAAATAGATTTAAAATCATTAGATTCATCAATAAGTAAATATCAAGTAAATGGTAATACATTAGTTTATATTGCTGATGATACTGATATTTTGGGATTAATTGCTTTAAAAGACGAATTGAAATATGATAGCAAATCATCTATAGATCAATTAAAAAAACTTAATTATAATATAGTTTTATTAACAGGAGATAATGATCAAACCACTAGATTAATTGCTAATCAATTAGGTGTAAAAGATGTTTATAGTAATGTGCTACCTGAAGCTAAGGCTCAGACAGTTAAGAAAATTCAAGGGAAAACTAATAAAGTAGCTATGATTGGTGATGGAATTAATGATGCTCCCGCGCTTGCACAAGCAGATTTAGGTATTGCTATTGGAAATGGAACAGATGTAGCAATTGATGCTGCAGATATAATTTTAATGAATTCACATTTATCTTCATTAGTTACTGCTATTAGACTAAGTTCTAAAACTATGCTTAATATTAAAGAAAATTTATTTTGGGCTTTCTTTTACAAT
>JADIMP010000108.1 GCA_017694665.1 Candidatus Gallilactobacillus intestinavium | reverse complement strand
ACTATAATAAAACCTGTTCTGGAGCTTCCTGGAACAGGTTTTGTTTAGTACATATGGGGAGTGAATTTTATGTTATGGAAAGAATTAAAAACTGCGGCCAAGGAGAAGTTACGGGGAAACTGGGGCTGGGGCGCCCTCACCGTCCTTATTTTTGGAATCGCAAGTAACATCATGGTAGCTGCTGGCTATGTATTATTATTAATTACATCGTTCCCTGCCATATTTATTTTTAATCCTGATAATGGTGGCCTATATGTCTTTCTTGGTATCTTCATGATCATTGCAGCCATTCTTTTATTTATTATCACCTGCGTCCAACTATTCCTTCAAACGGGCATGCAAGCGGCCACCTACGACCTTGTTAACGGTAAAAAAACAGACAACGTTTTTGCGGCAACCTTTAGCCAGTTTATCCACCATCGGGGCTGGCGCTTCTTTAAGACGTGGCTTTTATCCACAGTCTTTAATATTCTCTGGTTCCTGCTTTTCTTTATTCCCGGCTGGATTAAGGCGTTGGCCTACTCCCAGTCCCTCTACATCATCCAGGATGCCATCGATAACGGAACACCCATGACGGCTCGGGAAGCAATCACCCTAAGCCGCAAAGTAATGGACGGCCATAAATGGGAATTGTTGGGGTTAATGTTGTCATTCTTCGGATGGTTTGTTCTAAGCATTATCACCTACGGCATTGGTTTTTTCTGGACATTACCGTATATGTTTACCACCATGGCTGAATACCATAAGTACGTGATGGCAGATTACAACAAACAGCACCAAACCGAATTAACTAATGCACAGGTTCACACAACGGCTAGCTTTTCCGTGAAGTAGTTTATCATTCTAAAACGAGGCTGGGAAAAAACTCCCAGTTTATAAGAAGAGCCGGACGAAGAATCGTAAGTGATCCTTCGCCCGGCTTTTCATGTACACGTAAAATCATTCCTGATATCATGTAATTACCACAAAAACAAAATAAAGGAATGATTTTTATGTACCAAAATTATACCACAGGTCAAACTGAATTCGTATTAAGTTATAACTATGATGTGCCGCAATTTCATATTGTGCGGTTGATTAGTGCATTTGTCGATTCAATTCCACAAGAAGTATTGCTCGAAGACGACGTGGCGACCACTGGTCGTCCGTGTTCGCATCCTGCACTCCTACTTAAAATAATACTATTTGCCTACTCGCGAAAAGTATACTCTGGTCGTCAAATTGAAACTATGCTGGAAGAGAATTTGCCAATGCGTTGGCTGGCTCAGGATCATACATACAGCTATCATACAATTAATAATTTTCGGCAAAGTCAGCACGCTAACAACCTAATTAAGCGCGCATTTATTTATTTTTCAATGGCTTTAACGGATCATGGCCTAGTCAAAAATGATGCCGTTTTTATTGACGGGACTAAGGTTGAAGCCGATGCCAATAAGTATTCATTTACTTGGAAGAAAACGTCTGATAAGTATCATGCACGATTAAGAGAGAAAGCCGTTAAACTCTATGAAGAATTAGTTGAAAAAAGAGTTATTCAGGCGATGGCTCCAGAATTGGTTAAATCAGCTGCGGGAATGACATTGATGGCTGAAGATCTTGAAAAAGAAATTAACCAATTGGATAAAGAAATTGCTCAAGAACCTAAGGCGATTAAGGGTGGTTCAGTTAAGAAACGACGCCGTCGTTCTTTGAAAAAATTATCCCGGCAATTACGAAAAGACTTGATTCCACGCGCCCAAAAGTATGAGGAAAACGAAGGTATTTTCCAAGGCCGCAATAGTTTTTCTAAAACGGATCATGACGCAACTTTTATGTGTATGAAAGAAGATTCTATGAAGAACCGCGAATTAAAGCCTGGATATAATCTTCAAATTGCCACCCATAATCAGTTTGTTCTTGATTATGCCTTATATTCTAATCCAACTGATACACGGACGTTGGTTTCTTTTCTTGATCAATTCCATGCCACCAATTTCTTTGACAGCATTGTTGCGGATGCTGGTTATGGTAGTGAATATAACTATGCCACGATTATTGATCGGTTTGAAAAGCAACCAATTATTCCATACACTACTTATCAGAAAGAACAGAAGCGACGCTTCAAAAATGATCCCACCAATATTAAAAATTGGTACTATAACGACGAAGATGATTACTATATTGACCATTTAGGCGTTTACTTCAGCTTTTACCGTTATAGTAAACGGACTGATAGGTACGGTTTTAAGCGAGATTATAAACTCTATCAGGCTGACAAACATCAACCGACAGCTCAACTGGACAAGTTAGCGAAAACGCCAAGTAATCGACAACGACAGGTTCAAATAAACCCTACTTGGAATTATTACAAAGAAAAAGTTAAAGAAACCCTCTCAAGTGATGCAGGACAAGCGATTTATCGACGCCGTAAGTTCGACGTTGAGCCTGTTTTCGGTCGCATGAAGAGGGATTTTGGCGTACGTCGAACTCATTTACGTGGTCAAAAGGCCGTAGAAAATGATCTTGGATTGGTTCTAATGGCTATGAATTTGACAAAGTTATCTAAAATGATAGCCTAAATAAGGCTATCCATACCAGAAAATGAAAAAAACGAACCAAATTTTTCGAAATAAATCAAAAATTTGGTTCGTTTTTCTTTATTCAAGGTTGAGAAAAGTTAGTTTTTTCCCAGTCTCATTTTATACATAACAAAATTCAGCTTTTTAAATTATTCTTGCTTATGCAGCCTTAAAGTGATACTCTCTATAAGTATGTTTGCCGGAATTCATCCGATTTTCTCTTATAGAAAGGTATGTTTTTATGAATGATTCTGAGTATGATTATCTGCATGAACTTCCTAAACAGTTAATTGATGAGGACCTTGACGATATGAGTTTTGCTCAACTTGGTGAACAGAAGAAATTTAATGGGCATGGTATTTTTGTGTCAAACGAGAAATTCACTGTAATACAAGTTAGAAAAGGTAAACGCAGGAAGACTGATTTAACATACATTCTAATGTATAACAAGACTAATTCAATGGTTAGAGTAGACATTGTAGGAGCTGCTCATCACGGCGTTCCTACACCACATATACATATTTTTGATGATAAACATAATCAAGGTGACGATGTAATTGCAATAGCTGATTTGGATAATTATGATCCGACTGATGATATCGTTAGCTCCTTTATGGAGTTCTTGAAGTATAATAACTTTAGAAATGTTTCTGTACAAACAAAATTATTTAATAACCAGTGTTAGAGAAGGGGGGATCGATATGGAATGCCGTGATTATGTTTGTAAGTATTTGGATTGGTTGCAAAAACAATATTCCTATAGGCAGATTGATGAAGTTACTGAAATAACAACGCCTTTGACTAATAATATCGGTGATAATTTAAGGGTATATCTTGAGAGTGTTGGCAAAAATAAAATTAGGTTAAGCGATGATGGAACGACTTTGGAAGACCTGGAATTAATGGGCATTGATATTTCTACTAGTACTCGAGAATATATTATTAGTAATATATTGCGTCAATACAATGTATCTCTTGATAAAGAGGATGATTCTTTATATATTGATGGCTCAGAA
>JADIMP010000107.1 GCA_017694665.1 Candidatus Gallilactobacillus intestinavium | reverse complement strand
GTTAACATTACTGCAAAAATTATTGGAGGAAAAGCACCAACAATTGCTAAAAACTATAATGAATATCTAAATAAAAACATTAAAACCGTACAAAGCAAAACTAAAAATATAAATAACAGACCAACAGTTTTACACATTGCTAGTTCAAAAAATTTAACTCAAGTAGATGGTAAACAAACCATTATTAATCAATGGATTAATATTGCTGGTGGTAAAAATGTCATTAATAAAAAAGGAAATATGATTTCAATTACACCCGAACAAATTATTAAAGCAAATCCAAAATTTATTATTGTGGGCCAATCTTCATCAAAACAAGCCTTAAATGCTCTTAAAAAGAATCCTCAATTAAAAAATTTACCAGCAGTTAAAAAACATCACGTATATGGTAATCCACAAGGAACTTTCCCATGGGATCGTTATAGTGCTGAAGAGGCTTTACAAGTACTTTGGGCAGCAAAATTATTTCACCCTAACCTATTTAAAAACATTAATATGATCCAAAAAACACAACAATTTTACAAACAATTTTATGATTTTAATTTGACTAAACAACAGGCCAAAGATATTCTTGAATGTAAAAAATAATAAATAAGGAGAATAGTTTATGCAATTTATTAGCAGCAACAAAAACATTGATATTCATGAACAAATATTTCAAAACGACAAACAAGCAGTTACCCACATAGTAATTCCCAAAGGAAAAGAAATGGGTCGCCATCAAGCACCTTTTTCTGTTATAGTAGTGCCTATTAAAGGGAAAATCCTATTTGCCGGTGATAACGAATCTAAAGAAATAACTGTAGGAGATATCGTCCAAATGGATCCTAATGAACCTCATTCCTTGACAGCTATTGAAGACTCAGAAGCTATGGTTATCAAATCCAAATTAGATTAATTAAAATAAAAAAATTAATAAATAAAAAAGAGCGAAATATTTCGCTCTTTTTTATTTTCCTAACTCCCAATGACCAATTTTTTGTGACTCTAAAGTTTCTAAATAAGTTAAAATTTCTAATGCAGCATCATGATTCAATCTAGCAATTGCATTAAAACCAGTACCTGTTGGAACAACTTTTGACATAGCAACTATACGATTATCATCTTCTATTTCTACTTTAGAAAAAGTAATTGTCCATTTGTTTTGATAATTACGCGCAAAAACAAAAAACAAGTTAAAATCATCACTTAAATATGCAGGCATTGCCCATGCTGCTTGATCCATAGGTTCCGGATAAATACCACCTTGAAATACATAATCTTCTTTATTTTCACTAGTTAATGGTTTATTTAAAATAAAAATAGCATTTTCAAACGCATCTGTTCCTGGATCCACATTTAATTTCATTGCATTATACCCTTAATTAAATAATTCTTTATAAACTTTATACTTTTGTTTAATAGCATTAATTGGAGCATCCATAACATGCTCATATCCATTTTCATCTATTAAAAAATGTTTTTTAATTATATTTCTCAATTCATCATGTAATTTATTTTGATTTACAAAAATTTCTTCTGGTAAAACAGTATTAAATATATCAATTCGTTCTATATACTGAGGAACTAACTTTTTCTCAAACTCTCTAAAACAATTAGATATTACATCTGAATATTCTTTATCAGCATACTTAATTTCCAATTGTTCTAATTGATCATAATATTCGCTATCACTTAAATTACGCTTGTTCTTTAAAATATGTTCATCATCATATTTATGAGTTAAATAAGCATCCCAATCTCTAAAAACATAAGCAGAAATACGTTTTAAAAAAATTTGACCATCATCAGTTAAATTATTTGCGTTAACATTCTTAGATTTATCTTTAACGTAGGGTACAACTAATTCCTGTAAAAGAAAATCATAAAAAGTATGTCGTTTAATTTTTTGTTGTGCATTTGCATCATATAATTCGCCTACTCCAACTTGCATTTTAGGTAAATTGCGTAACGCTTTCCTTGTTTGATCAACTGCATATATCAAATCTTCAGTTTGAGTATCGATCTTTTCAGGTTTACTAATAACTTGTAAAACATTTGTATATAATCTTGTCAAATCAGCCCATTCATCTAATTGATTAGGATAAACCTTTTTTTGATCAGCATATTTACGCGTCTCTTTTTCTAATTTCGTTTCTAATTCAACAGCTCTATGAGATGCTTCCACAGGTAAAAAAGGTTTATTAAAAGATTCTTCAGCTAAAATTCTTACCGCATTTCTTAGAATAGGCCTCATTTCGATAAAATCAGGAAAATCAAAAACATTTTGAAATTCATCATTATATTCATTTGGACTTGGTTGATTAGAATGTTCTTCATCTTGAAGATCATCTAAATTCATATGTAATTCTGTCATTAACTCAACCTCAATAAATATTCCTATAAAATTTTAACATAATAAAAAACGTCTTTATTAAAAAAATTAATAAGGACGTTTTTTATTAAATAATTAATCAATTCTAGGTCTTCTACGATAAACTACATATCTTCTTGTAAAGTATTGTAATGGTAATACCAATGCATGCACTAATCTTGTATACGGAAATACAGCAAAAATAAACATACCAACAATAACATGTATTTTATAAAATAATGGTATTCCCAACATTAAATGCCAATTAGGTTGAAAAATAAATAATTGACGAAGCCACGGCGCTATTGTTAAACGATAATTAAAGCTTGGATTAGACGGACCAGCCACAAATGATGATAACATTCCCATAGTTATAACAATTGTTAAAGCAATAATAATAAATGTATCTCCAGCAGAACTAGTTTTTCTAACACGCTTATTAAAAAGTCTTCTAATGCATAAAATATAAGCGCCAATTGTAAACATTGACCCAAATATTCCTCCAAGAAGTAAAGCCGCATGATGATACAATTCATTACTAATACCTAATGCAGAAGTCCAACTTTCAGGAATTAATAATCCTACAAC
>JADIMP010000012.1 GCA_017694665.1 Candidatus Gallilactobacillus intestinavium | reverse complement strand
ACCCGGGTTATTTGTGATCGGTTGTATTATCAGTTTCGCAATGGGAACCTCAATGGGGACCGTGGCGGCATTAATGCCGATCGGAGTTTCCTTAGCGTTGAAAATTCACGGCAACATGGCATTGTTTTGCGGAACGGTCGTTGGAAGTGCGATGTTTGGCGATAATTTGTCGATGATCTCGGCCTCGGTAATTGCGGCAACGCGGACCCAGGATGTCAGTATGATGAAGAAGTTTAAAACGAACATCGCGGTGCTTTTGCCAGCAATCATTGTTAACTTGGTTTTGTTAGCAATGCAACCGGTCGGCCAAGGAGTGCATTTAAGCGGAAATCATCCGTATGACTTGTTGAATCTTTTGCCGTATATTTTGGTTATTGTTCTTTCATTTACGGGGATGCACGTTATTTTGGTATTGACCTTGGGGATTCTGACTGGGGTTGCAATTGGCGTCTTCCATGGTGATTTTTCGCTTGTAAAGTCAATGACGGTGATCCACAACGGAATGATGAGCATGGAAGACATGGCCTTGATTGCAATTTTGGTTGGTGGCTTAGTCGCTTTAATGGATTATCTGGGCGGAATCGACTGGATCATCAATGCGTTGACCCGCAAAATTAAGTCCGCAAAGGGCGGCGAATTTGCGATTGCCGGACTGGTAAGTTTGCTGGACATCATTACAACCAACAATACCGTTTCAATCATTACGGCGGGGCCGCTTGCTAAGGACATTGGCGATCAATTCGTAATTTCCGCTCCGCGAATTGCAAGCGACTTGGTTACCTTTTCGTGCGCCTTTAATGGATTGATTCCATACGGCGGGCAGTTACTGGTCGCTGCGGGGTTGGCGAAGATTTCGCCAATGCAGATCGTGCCGTATAGTTGGTATTGCTTACTGATGTTGGTATCAAGTGTCGGATTTATTTTGTTGAGTCAGGATAGGGAAGAGAAGTAGAAAACATGAATAAAAAGTTACAAAAAAATATTTTTATAATAATATCATTTATTATTTTATCCGTCATTTTTATATATGCATTATTAAAATCAGGGCATTATTTAATGATGGCAGATAGCAGTTTTCATTTATCGAGAGCAAATGAAATTTATCAAAATTTAAAGCACGGTGGATTGTTTACGTTTATTGCAACCCATTGTTTCAGTCAATCTGGAGTAGGGACATTTTTGTTTTATCCGTCTGTATTTATTTATCCATTAGCTTTGTTAAGATTTATTTTTAATCCGATTACCTCTATTTGGCTTTGGGTGGGTATGTTTTTATTTTTAACATTGCTAATAAGTTTTTACTCAATGCTTTCTTTTTCGAAGGGGAATTATAGACGAAGCTATTTTTTTGCGATTATATATACAATTGTTCCTTATCATTTATATTTGGGTATTTGGAATGGGACAATGGGTGAATTTATTGCCTATACTTTTTTACCGTTGGTGTTTTTAGGATTATACAAAATCTTATGGGAAAATTCTGACAAGTGGTATATTTTGACAATTGGAATGACTTTAGTTAGTTATAGTCATATATTGAGTTTATATATTTCATTCGGACTGTGTTTGGCTTTGTTTATTTTAAAATTGGTGTTTTCATCGCTTAACAAGCAACAGTTTTCATCGCTTTTAAAAGCGGCTATAGTGACAATTTTATTAACGTTATGGCAGTTTATTCCTTTTATTACTGATTATTTAGGTAAATGTATAGTTGCTCCTAATGAAATGTTTCAATTTCCGTATGGATTTAATGACTTAGTGAACAATTCATTTTTAAATATAGCAAATGGGAATGGAAGCACAGGAATAGGTGTTTGTTTGATAGTTATATTATTAGTTGGATGGATAGTACCTGTTGTCCAACAAAGTAGAAAAGAATTGATAATATATTCACTTGGAGCGCTTATTTTATTATGTTCAACGACTTTTCTAGCTTGGCAAGCATTTGGATCAAATAAGCTAGTACTGCATACACTTGGAAATATTCAAATGACCTTTAGGCTATTACCGTATGGCAGTTTATTTTTAGCGGTAACGGCATCTTTAGTTCTTGATAGTTACATTAGTAATTTAAATTTGAAACGTGAGAGCTTGTTATTAGGAATTTTTACACTGTTATCAATCGGTGGATACTATGGTTCAATTCAATATGAAATTCAAATTTTATATAATGTATCGAAGCGGAATCAATTATACCCTGCTAATAGTTCTAAACCTAAGACGGTAATTAACTGTAATGCAGTTGCAAGTAAACAAAGCTATAACGATATTTTTGGTTATCAAGTTATTTTTGGAGAAACCGATTATTATAATAAAAAAGCTATGGATCACAGTAAATCGATAATTAATAATTGGACCTACGTTAATGGGCAAAAACAAGTTATTAAAAAGGTATCAGGTGTCAATAAGATTACAATGAAACTCAGAGGTAGGCAAGGAGAAGAGGCCGATTTACCAATTATTGCGTATCATAACACTTATGTAGTTAATAATGGCATAAAAGTTGACTATATAATGAGTAAACGCGGAACAGTACAAATTAAACTTCATAACGGAATTAATAACGTAACGGTAGGGTATAAGCCTAATATTTGTTACTATGCATTATTCGTAGTATCAATCATTGGATGGTTAATCCTTGTTTTAAAAATCTTGGTTAAGTAGGATCTCGGTTGCATTACTACCATATCGTTAATATTTCTAAAAGTAGGTCTTGTATAAATTAATTTATATTTTAAGATGCTAGTTAAAATACAGGGAGATCAATAATAAATAGTCACTATTGATCTCCCTGTATTTTTTGTTATTTTACTTTTTAAATTTATTGGAAGCCCTTGGTGTATGCTTCCCGTTTAAAGGAACAACGGCCAGAACCGCTGTCCCCTTCGAAGAATTTAATTAGTCGTTTAAATTATAAACGTCATTGATTGGCTTAATGATGATTGAGTTAATGTCGTTTAATAATTGATTTAATGATTGTTCAGCAGCCATCAAGTTCTTAACGGCGTCCATGTCGTTCATCTTTTTAGCCAATTCTTGAAGTTTTTTCACGTCTTCTTCTTTTGGTTGTTGACCGTTTAATTGAGCGTTGCGCAAAACTTCTTGTAATTCGCTGAATTCTTTGTACATGCTGAATGCAACTTGGTCTTGTTTTAAAGCTGCAAATGCGTTTTGGACAGCCATAAATTGTTGGGTTTGTGGTAAGTC
>JADIMP010000106.1 GCA_017694665.1 Candidatus Gallilactobacillus intestinavium | reverse complement strand
GGAATGTTTTATTTACATCCACAAGAATTAGCATATTTATTTAGTTTTAATAATAAAAAATTTGGAAACTATCATGGTCAACATTTATTACATGATTACATGTTGCAATTAGCTTTAAAAGAAAAAATTCCAACTTATAATTTTTATATGATAACAGGAAAATTTGATGGCTCGGATGGTGTTTTACGTTTTAAACAATCGTTTGGTGGAATGACTTATCGAACAATTGGTTGGTTTGAAAAGCCATTAAACGGATTTCTTTACAGAATTGATAATATGTTAAAGAAAATTTTAGGACGTAAAAATAATGTTCGTTAAGAAAGAGGGGTTTAATTGTCACTAATTGAAGATTTATATGGTCCTTTTTTTGATTTAAATAATTGGGTTAATGTAGTTTCTTCCACAAAAGATTGGTTAGTTATTTTATCTTTAGCAATAATTGAATGTTTATTATCTGTTGATAATGCTATTGTTTTGGCAACTCAAACAAAAAAATTATCTACTAAAAAAGAACAAGAAAAGTCGTTATTTTATGGTTTGGGTGGAGCTTATATTTTTAGATTTTTATTAATAGGTTTGGGAGTTTATTTAATTCATTTTTGGGAAATTAAGGTTATTGGATCAGTTTATTTGTTATATTTAGCTTTAAAACATTTTTATCGAAAAAAATTTAATTATGGTAATAAATCATTTATACATTTTTCTTTTAAATTACCATTATTTTGGTCGGTTATTATTTCTATAGAATTAATGGATCTTGTATTTTCAGTGGATTCAGTATTGTCTTCGTTAGCAATTTCTCGTAATCCAGTAATTGTTTTAATTGGTGGATTAATTGGTATATTGGCTATGCGAGGAGTGGCAAATTTATTTATACGATTAATTAATAAAATTCCTGAATTAGAAACGATGGCTTATTTTTTAATTGTAATTATTGCAATTAAATTACTTATCGAAATTCCAATAATTGACATTCATGTTTCACCAGTATTTTTTGGAATGTTAGTTTTATTTATAGTTTTATTTACAATAATTGTTCATTATGTGAAGAACTTTTTAAGAAAAAATAATTAAATATTAATGTTTTTCTTAATTTAACTTGACAAATATTTGTTAGTCAATTAAATTTGAAACAATTAAATAATTAATGTAATTCAACCATTTAATTGACCCCAGTGAGGGCAAAACGGTTGGGTTCCTTTGTGGGAAGCTAATTGAGGCCTAAGTTATGTGGAGAATTACATAACTTAGGCTTTTTTTATGGTTGAATTTTAAAGGAGAGGCATTATGCAAGAAGAATTAGTTAGATTACCACATTTTTTATCAGTTAAGGACTTAACGATTGATCAAGTTTTAGCTCTTATTCATAGAGCAGAAGAATTTAAAAAGGGAATAGCGGATTTTAGATTACAAGCACCAGTTTATGCTGTAAATATGTTTTTTGAAAATTCAACCAGAACTCATTCAAGTTTTGAAATGGCAGAACAATTATTGGGTATTAAAACAATTCCATTTGTACCACAAGCTAGTTCTATTAATAAAGGTGAAACATTATATGATACTTTATTAACTTTAAGTGCGATTGGTTGTGATTTATCAATTATTCGACATTCTGATAATGAGTATTATAACCAATTGATTAATTTAAAAGGTAATCAATCTTTAAATATGGGAATTATTAATGCCGGGGACGGTAGTGGCCAACATCCTTCTCAATGTATGTTGGATATGTTAACTATTTATGAAGAATTTGGACACTTTGATGATTTAAAAATTGCAATTATTGGTGATTTAACAAATTCAAGAGTTGCTAGAAGCGATATGCAAATTTTAAAAAGATTAGGAGCAACTTTATATTTTTCAGGTCCTAAGAGTTGGTTTAGTGAAGAGTTTTCTAATTATGGAGAATATAAAGATGTTGACGAATTGGTTGAAAATGTTGATGTAATCATGTTGTTAAGAGTGCAACACGAACGTCATGTAGAAGGCGAAGATGATAATTTTGATCCGCAAAAATATCATGAAATATATGGAATCAATCAAAAACGTTATGACAAAATGCAAGATCAAGCGATTATTATGCATCCAGGTCCAATTAATCGAAATGTAGAATTAGCTACTGAATTAGTTGAAGCTCCTAAATCTCGTTTTGTTCAACAAATGCATAATGGTGTTTTTGCACGAATGGCAATGATAGAAGCAGTCTTAAGAGGCAGACAATTGGGAGGCCTTAATTAATGAAATTATTACTTAAAAATGGGCAAGTTTTTCAAAATGATCAAATAACTAAACAAGATATTTTAATTCAAAATGACAAAATTATGGCAATTGGACAAAATTTAAATAATTTAATTGCTGATATAGATAAAGAAATAGATTTACAAGGAAAATTAGTTACACCTGGATTAGTTGATGTTCATGTTCATTATCGTGATCCCGGACAAACTTATAAGGAAACAATAACTACTGGTAGTAAAGCAGCTGCCCATGGAGGATTTACTACTGTATGTGCAATGCCAAATTTGGATCCTACACCAGATACAGTAGAACAAATGCAATACATGCAAAAGCGCAATCGAGAAGACGGTGTAGTAAATATTTATCAGTATGCCACGATAACTAAAAATAGATTAGGTAAAGAGTTAGTTGATTATGAAGCTTTGCAACAAGCTGGAGCAATTGCGTTTAGTGATGATGGTTCTGGAATTCAAAATGCTGAAATCATGTATGAAGCAATGCAGAGAATTGCTAAAATTGGATCTATATTAGCCGAACATGTTGAAGATAATAATTTAAAGCAAAATGGAGTTATTAATGCTGGTAATCGAGCAAATATGTTGAAAGTTCCTGGAATTCCAAATGTTTGTGAATCATCACAATTAGCTCGAGATTTAGTTTTAGCTGAAGCTACAAATGTCCATTATCATGTATGTCATGTTTCAACAAAAATGAGTGTTGAATTAATTCGCTGGGCTAAACAACAGGGAATTAATGTTACTTGTGAAGTGGCACCACATCATTTGTTATTAACTGATGATGACATAAAGGAAAATGATTCTAATTATAAAATGAATCCGCCATTAAGAAAAAAAGAAGATCAACAAGCGTTAATCAATGGCTTATTGGATGGAACAATAGATATGATTGCTACAGATCATGCACCACATAGTGAACAAGAAAAATCATCAAATTTACAAGCTGCAGCTTTTGGAATTACGGGTAGCGAAACTGCATTTAGTACCTTGTATACAAAATTTGTTAAAACGGGTATTTTTACTTTGAAACAATTAATTCATTGGTTAACTGATCGTCCAGCTAAAATATTTAAATTAAAGCAAACTGGTCTTTTATTACCCGGATATTCTGCTGATTTAGCAGTGTTTGATTTACAAAAAGAACATAAATTAACTAATGAAGATTACTTTTCTAAAGGTGTTAATACTCCATTTACAAATCAAAAAGTTTATGGAATGACGTTCTTAACAATAGTTAATGGAAAGATAGTTTATCAACAATAATGTTTAATTAGGGAAGAGGAGAATATTGCATGAGTAATAACAATAATCGTTTAGCTGTTAAATTACCAGGACTAGACATGAAAAATCCTTTGATGCCTGCAAGTGGAACTTTTGGCTTTGGCGATACTGCAATTACTAAAAAAATAGACTTAAATAAACTAGGTGCTATGGTAATTAAAACAGTAACTCGTGAAGAACGTGTGGGTAATCCACAACCACAGATTTCTGTGATAAATAATGGTGTATTAAATTCAGTTGGTTTAGCAGGACCAGGAGTCGAAGTAGTTGTAAATGAAAAAATTCCTCAAATTCATCAACAATATCCTGATTTACCAATTGTAGCAAGTGTTGCTGGTGGAGACGTTGAAGAATATGTAGAGGTAGCAGAGCAATTGTCGAAGGCACCGATAAACATGTTAGAAGTTAATGTTTCATGTCCTAATATTAAAAACGGTGGTTTATCATTTGGAACAGATCCCAATCTTGTATCTGAAATTACTCAGAAAATTAAGGATAAAGTTAATCAATTACCTGTTTATGTGAAATTAACGCCTAATGTGACTAATGTTGTACAAATTGCTAAAGCAGCAGAAAAAGGTGGAGCTGATGGTCTTAGTATGATTAATACGGTATTAGGAATGCATATTGATGTTAAGACAGGTAAACCATCTTTAGGAAATGTAATGGGAGGATTATCTGGAGAAGCTATTAAACCCATCGCTATTAGAATGATTTATCAGGTAGCACAAGAAGTTGATTTGCCGATCATTGGAATGGGTGGTGTTAGCAATGCTGAGGGTGTAATTGAAATGTTTATGGCTGGTGCTAGTGCAGTAGCCATCGGCAGCGCTCATTTTAAAGATGAACATGTGATTGAACATATTGTTGAAACATTGCCTCAATTAATGGATGATTTAAAAATAGATAGTTTGCAACAATTACATGAAAAGGTAAGGAGAAGTTTTCAATGAAAATTGAACGACCAATTATTGCTCTAGATTTTCCTAATCGTGAGGTTACGTTAAATTTTTTGAAACGTTTTTCTAATGAAAAATCATTATTTGTAAAGATTGGAATGGAATTATACTACAGTGAAGGTCGACAGTTGGTCCAAGAAATCATTGATTTAGGTCATGACGTATTTTTAGATTTGAAATTACATGATATTCCACATACTGTGCAGGCTGCTGCTAAAGTTTTAGGAAAGTTAGGAGTTAAAATGATTACTGTTCATGCAGCTGGTGGACAAGAAATGATGATGGCTGCTAAAGACGGATTAATATCAGGATCAATAAATAATAATGTTCCTAAGGTATTAGCTATTACACAGTTAACATCTACTAGTGAAGACAATATGCATAAAGAACAATTAATAAATACTAGTTTAGAAAAGAGTGTATTAAATTATGCTAAATTAGCTCAAAAATCAGGTATGGATGGAGTGGTTTGTTCTGCACAAGAAGCAAAACAAATTACGACTGTAACATCAAATGATTTTTTAAGAGTTACTCCAGGCATTCGCTTATCTGGTAACAAAATGGATGATCAAAAACGTGTAATGACACCAGATCAAGCTGCTAAACAACAATCAAGTGCGATTGTTGTTGGTCGAGCTATTACCCAATCTAATAATCCAGTAGAAACTTATGAATTAATAAAGTATTTATGGGAGAATAATTAAATGAAACAAATTGCTAAAGACTTATTGTCTATTCAAGCTGTAGAATTATCTCCAAGTAAACCATTTACTTGGGCTAGTGGAATTAAAAGTCCTATTTATTGTGATAATCGTTTAACAATAAGTTATCCAGAAATTAGAAAACATATTGCAGAAGGTATTTCTAAACAAATTAAAGAGAATTATCCCGAAGTTCAGGTTATAGCAGGCACAGCTACAGCTGGAATACCGCATGCCGCATGGGTGGCTGAATTGTTAAATTTACCAATGATTTATGTTAGATCAAAACCAAAGGATCATGGTCAAGGTAAACAAATTGAAGGAATTTTGCATCAAAATGATAGAGTGGTAGTTATAGATGACTTAATGTCTACTGGAGGTAGCGTATTAAAAGTTGTTGATGTAGTTCAACGATCTGGTGCCAGTGTTTTAGGAGTTGCTGGTATTTTTAGTTATCAATTACCTCAATTAGCAAGTAACTTTAAAAAGGCCGATATTCCGTACACGACAATTACTAATTATAGTGAATTAATTGATGTAGCCTTAGAACAAAATTATATTGATAATAATCAAAGAGAAATTTTAGCACAATGGCGTCAAGATCCTGAACATTGGCAAAAATAAAAAAGACGATTGAATAATTCAATCGTCTTTTTTTATTTCAAAGTATAATTAATTAACACATAAACGCTTTATAGCTTCCGCATAAATGTCCATTGCTTTATAAAAATCGTTTACTGACCATTGTTCATTTATTTGGTGCATATAATCAGGTGTTGTTGGTAACATTGCACCAAAGGCAACACAATTATGCATAGTTCTAGCAAAAGTAGCTCCACCTGATATTTGAGGTTCTGCATTTTTATCGCCTGTAGATTCTCGATATACATCCATTAAAGTTTGAACTAATTCAGAATCGATAGGTACATGCAATGGTTCTAGATAATCATAATGTTGATAAGTTAGATCATACTTTTGTACAGCTTTAGACAATTTGTCAATTAACTGATCATGATCGATTGTAGATGGAATTCGCATATCTAATTGCATACGAGTTTCTTTTTCATTAATTTCTAAACTAGAAATGTTAAA
>JADIMP010000105.1 GCA_017694665.1 Candidatus Gallilactobacillus intestinavium | reverse complement strand
AAGAACCCAACATATAAACCCATATAATAAAAAACCTAACAAATTATAAAAAAGGGTTAATTTTCTTTGAAAAACTTTATATTTCTTCATTACTAATATCCTTTTTAATGTTTATATTTCCATAACGAATGTTTTTGCATTGTTTTATATAATAAATTGGTCATTTGTATATATCCTTTGTAGTTTGGATGAAAATGATCTGCGGAAGATAAATAAATATTTAACTCCTGGCTTGTTCCTTTTAGTAATTTTTTTTCTATATCTTCAGCATTTTTATATTTAGATGTATTTATACTATTGTCCTTTTTAATTAATTTCTTACGTTTATTTACAGTATTATATTGACCATAAGATAATTTTTGATTAATATTCATAAAATAAATTCTTTTATATGAGTGAATAGTATTTTTTGTAACAACATTAAACTGATCAATATATTTATTAAGTTCTGTTACATTAGCAAAATAAACATAAACTGGATTATAAATACTAAATAAAAAAATAGGTGCATTAGGATTTAATTTTCTAATAGAGTTAATTAACTTAATTAATTTATGTGAGTAGATATCTTCCACATTATGAATAGAGTTATCCAATTGATGAGAATTTTCATTACTGTTGAAATTTACAGAAGAATATTTTTGTAATCCTTGTAGTAAATCATTACCGCCCACAGTCATTGTAATAACATTAGCTTGTTTCACTCTTTTTTGAAAAGTACGGGATTTATTTAATCTAGCTAATATTTGATCAGATCTATCACCAGATTTTCCATAATTATAAGTAGTTACATTAATTTTATCTTTCGTTTGAATTTGTTGTTTTATTTGACCAACGTATCCTCCATTATTACTCTGATCACCAACACCCTGGGTTAATGAATCGCCTACAGCTACTAAAGTAATATGCTTTCGTTGATCATTATTTCTAATATGACTTTTATGAAAAGCTATCCTACATGAAAATCCTAAAATTAATAAAATAATTAAAATGAATAAATAAATAAACTTTTTCTTCTTAAATTTATTTTTATTCTTATTAATCCGACTATTATTCATTATTTAAAACACCTTTTAATTACTAAAAAAGAGGCCGCATCTAAGACCTCTTCAGAATAATTATTTAAAATCATACATAATTGCAAATGCTCCTTCACCTGCATGCGAAGCAATCGTAGGTACTGTAGGACGTATTAAAATAGGTATATTAGGACAAAATTCTTTTATTTTATTTGCCATTTGTTCAGCCTCACTAGGAATGTTAACGTGAGAAATGCCAATATGAGCAATTTTGTCCTTATCATTATCAATTCTCTGATAAACCAAATCTAAAAATTTATTGATAGTTTTTTTACCGCGTCCTTTAGTTAACAGTTTAGTATTGCCATCCTTAATTTCAATTCCAATTTTTAATTTTAATAGGCTCACAAAACTGCCTAAAAGGTTTTTCATTCTACCACCAGCAATAAAATTATCTAATTTATCAAATCCCATATATAAACGAGAATTATCTCGTACGTAATGTACTTTGTCTACAATTTCATCCACACTTGCTCCGGATTCAGCTAATTCGGCAGCGGCTAAAACTTGAAATGCTAATCCACGATCAGTAGTTTGTGAATCTATAACGGTCACGTCACCAGACACCAATCCAGCAGCTTGCTTAGCTGTACCAAAAGTTCCAGATAATTTAGGTAACATATTAATCGATACAACTGATGAACCATCAGCAGTTAAATTGTTAAACGCATCAATAAATTTACCAATTGGTGGTTGACTAGTCTTAGGAACTTTCCCAGAAGCAATCATTTTATCAATGAATTCTTCATTAGATATAGATTCTCGTTCTATATATACAGTATCATCCAATAAAACTGATAAAGGAACAATTGTTATATGATGTTTCTTTATTTCTTCTTCTGTAATTCCACAAGACGAATCAGTAACAATTTTAACGTTTGGCATAAAATGATCCTCACACTTTCATGCTTATATAATATGACTTTATTTTAATATTCTATCAAAAACTGTAAAGTCATAGCTATAATTATTTTTTTGATCTGCAGAATGTTCTTCTTTTTTTACTAAAATCCACTCGTCTAAATTAAATTTTGGAGCATACGTATCTCCATCAAATTTATTATGTATTTTAGTAATATATAATCTTTGAGCTATTGGTAGAAATTGTTGATATAGATGTGCACCACCAATTACAAAAATTTCATTATTTTGTTTATTAATATATTGTTTTAATAAATCTAAATCATCAAATACACATACATTATCATTATTAACCTGTAATGAATGAGACAATACGATATTCTTCCGATCAACTAATGGCTTTCCTAATGACAAATAAGTATTCTTACCCATAATTACAGTATGATTAATCGTAGTTTGTTTAAAATAATGCATATCTGCTGGTAAATGCCAAGGAATACTTCCATTTTTACCAATTAAACCATTTTCATCTTCTGCCCAAATCATACTTAACATAACATAATTTCCTTAAACAGCCACAGGAGCTTTAATGGTTCCCTGCGGATCGTAATCAATTACCTTTATATCATCCATAGTATAATCAAAAATACTATTCTTATCTGCTAACCATAATTTAGGAGCAGCATTAGGTTTTCTAGTTAATTGTTCTTTAACTTGATCTAAATGATTCAAATAAATATGTGCATCACCTAACGTATGTACAAAATCTCCTACTTGTAATTTACACTCTTTAGCAATCATTTCTGTAAGTAATGCATAACTAGCAATATTATATGGAACTCCTAAAAATATATCACCAGAGCGTTGATATAACTGACAAGATAATTTCCCATCAGCTACATAAAATTGAAACATCGTGTGGCAAGGAGGTAAAGCCATACTAGGAACATCTTCTGGGTTCCATGCAGAAACTATAAGCCTTCTAGAATTTGGATTAGACTTTATTTGATTAATTACATTTTTTATCTGATCAATGGTTTCTCCACGTGAAGTATGCCAATGGCGCCATTGAGCTCCATATACTGGGCCTAATTCACCATACTTTTTAGCAAATTCATCGTCATTTAATATTTTTTCACAAAAATCTTTTCTTACTTGTTGATAAATTTTATCAAACTCAGGATCTGACAAACGACGATTACCAAAATCAGTCATATCTGGTCCATTATATTCATCACTATTTACATAACGTTCAAATGCCCATTCATCCCAAATATGATTACGATTTTCCAATAAAAATTTAATATTAGTATCTCCATGCAAAAACCATAACAATTCACTTTTAATTAATCGAAACGGTATTTTTTTAGTAGTTAATAGTGGAAAACCTTCAGCTAAATTAAATCGCATTTGATAACCAAAAATAGATTTCGTACCTGTTCCAGTACGATCATCTTTAATTACCCCATTTTCATAAACATAACGTTC
>JADIMP010000104.1 GCA_017694665.1 Candidatus Gallilactobacillus intestinavium | reverse complement strand
CTTATGCACCTAATGAAACATTGACGTATGATCATGTTTATATCAAAGGTCAATATGTATGGTTACGTTATATGAGTTATAGTGGTTTATATCATTACGTTTGTGCTGGAATCATGGGTGGTGCTGAATATGGTACACGCCGGACGAATGTTAACCGTTCATACACCGTACGTTCAGGCGATACATTAAGTGGCATTGCTAAAAAGCTAGGTGTTTCAGTATCTTACTTAGTTTTAAAGAACGGAATCAACAATGCAAACTTGATTTATGTGGGAGAAACATTAAAATATTAGTATCAAATTAATGATTGTAAGCGGGGCATACTCTTTAAGAGTATGTTCCGCTTTTTTGCTATTTATTTTAGAAATTGTTATACTTTCAAAGTTACATAAATTATATAAAAATCTAGGAGGATTTTTAAATGGAAAATAAGTATAAGATTCATCAATCGTTTTTGAAATGGTTAGTTACATTTGTTGTAATGTTATTTGTATTCGGAATTTGCTATTTCAATAAAAATGCAATTCCAAGTTTAATGTTTGAAGCATGTACGTGGATTGCTGTTCTTGGTATTGGATTAGGATTAATCGTTATGCTTGGTATATGTATCTGGTTCTTGTTTGCAAAATCCGTATTAGTATTTGATTTTAATCAAAAAACTATTACTGTAAAAAATCCTGTTTTATTTAGTAAAAGATTTACGGATGTTCGTTTTGATGAAATTTCAAAAATTTCTATTGATCGAGAAGGAGTATTTCGCTTAATTAATATTGATGTAAAAGAGCCACACGAAAAAACAGGAATGACGATTCATGAAGGAATGACTATATCGGCTAATTTGTATTTCCCTACCAAGAAAAGTTTGAATGATTTAGATAGTGCAATTGAACGATTAAAGTCAGAATTGAATATCAAGTAATTAAATTAATAAGCTAATCATTGATTACAAAAAAGCAAATAATATGAGATTTACTTACAAAATGAAAGTAATAAACTGATAGATGTAGATGTTATTATTATATAATAATTAAAGTAGTATCTATCAATCAATTCCGCTCTGACGTGACAGTATGAATATTAGGCTGTTTTTATTGATTTTGTAACTAAAATTCTCTATAAAACTTAATAAAAAATTGCTTGACGGATGTATATATATATATACTCCTACACGGGAGAAAGCTTTGTAGTTTTTCCTCTTTCATCAATTACAGTAAGTAGATTCAATTAGATTGCCCTACATTAATTGATAACTAACTTACTCACTCACTAATTCCTATTGTTGCTTAATGTAATGATAGGAATTTTTTTGTAAATAAATTTAAGAAAGCGGTTTACATGGAGGACCTATTGTATATAATATTAAATAAGGGTTAAGGGCTTTAGGAAAATTTAATTATTGTAACAAAGGGAAGAGGCTGCATTATGTATTATATTGTTAATCCAGTTAATGATACTGTTTGTTCTAAGTGGAATTATATGAATGACAAAACAGAACATATTTGTTGGAAAACCGCTGAAGAAATTAAAGGCGACAATTCATATCGAAATGATACAACTGAAGCAATTAAGTTTAGTACTAAAGCTAAAGCAGAAAAATTTATTGAAACGGCATTAGGAAATCAAAAGAATTTGGAAATTATTACCACAAGTTTTATTCAACACTTAATTGATACAATCGGATATAAAATCAAACATTCATATGATCATAAAGATAAAAACAATCATATGACTTCATGTTATTAATAATGGCTTGCTAAATGGCAAGCCCTTATTTCTACCCACACAAAGTATTTAATTTTTAATAACCCACACGGATAACCCACATCTTAAACAATTCCATAAGATATAACAGAATAAAATTAGAAAAATAATGTATATATAATAGGAAGAAAAGCACTGATAGAATCGAGCAAATATTTTCAGGTTACCCAGATGAAAATCAGTTGAGTTTGTTTGATAATATGTTTTAAATAGAAAGTAAAGTCTATGAATTTAGCGTTCATAGGCTTTTGTTTTTTACAGAATGAAACTTAGATGTTAGTATAAAAATCAGAGATCAATACCTTCAGTAATAGCTGCGGCTTTAGAGTGGGAGGTTCGTTTAGGCAATTTCGTTATCGTAACGAGATTGCCTATTTTTTAAATAACGAACGTTTATCGTTTTTCCTATGATGGTTATATATGTATAAATTAAAGTTAATTGGTTGACAACTTGGAATACAATAATGTAGTATACCTGTAAGCTATTAGTAATTCGTGTGTAACCGCGCATTCCGCAAAGCGGAGATAGGAGACGTAAGCTGCATGTTTATTTGCAGTCGGCTACACGTTGATAGCTTTTTTTATTGACTTGAAAATAAATAGTAGGTAATAATATTAATGCAGGTAGGTAGGCTACACTGCGCAAATTTTTTCGTGATAGAAATATTAAGCGTATGTTAAGTACGCCATTTAAAACTTGGTAGGATGCCACATTGGTATCCTATTTTTTTATTGCACAATTAATTCTAGATATTGATTTTCTGTGCCAATCAAAATAGTATATGATTACTAAGAGCCCTGCGCATAGTGGTAGAAATATCTTGATATGAGGCTTTTTCGTTTATTGATGTAAAAATAAAATTTACTGAGTGTATGAGTGACACCAAAAATAGGATGATAGTATGAAAAGAATAGAAATAAAAAATATTGATTCGATTATTCACCTAGATGATATGAATATCACAAAAATTGGTAATCATGATGAACGAGTAAAGGAAGCAACTGAAGCGGTTTTGAAAAATAAGTCTGTGTATAATGCATTGAGGCGATTAGCAGATGAATAAAGGCACAATAAATTAGCCTGTAACACCAATGTTGCAGGTTATTTTTGAACATTGAATTTTATATTTGTAATTGATACTCTTATTATGTTATGTAAAAATCTAGGGAGATTTTAAAGGAGACCAAGTGATTGAAAAGGAATAAGTGGATTGTAATTGGAATTATTTTGTTGACGATTTTAACGCCAAGGGTTGCTTTGGCAAAAGGCTTTCATGATGATGGTGGAGGAGACTTTGGCGGGGATCACATCGTATTTCATGATGACGATGGTGGGGCTGGCCATGATGATTTTGATGATGGCGACGATTCGGTAACAAGTGACGGTGGTGAAACTCAGTCTTTTGGATCAAGGGTGAAGGATACATTTAACTATTTGATTCCTCAGGATTGGCATGGTTCCCATTCATCGTATTCTCATATAAGCAGCGGAATGTATAGTAAAAATCAAAGTACGGCTTTGAATCAGTTAATTGAGTGGGAATTCGAGTTGATTGAATTGGTTTTAGATTTATGGATGAGCTATATTGTTCTGGTTGATTTTATTTGGGAAGATTTGCCAGATAAGGTTAAAGATTGGATTAGCAGCATTTTAACCTCTAAAGATCCTGAAAAAAATCGCCATGCAATAAAGAGAAAGTGGTGATTCCATAAAACCTTAAATATCCATAAAAAATTTAAATCAAGCTTGATTTATGAAGAATTAAGAATAAAATAAAAATATCAAATTAATGATTGTAAGGTGGAGCGCATGCTGTGTTCCACTTTTTTGATGGGGTTAGAATTATTAAAAATATTTGACCTTTAGTCAATCTTTCATTAAATTAAGAACTGATACATAAATAGTTAGAGGTGTAATTGTGAGATCAACGAAAGAGAGAAATTCGAACTTTGAATTATTGAGAATTATCGCAATGCTTTTCATTATCTTCCACCATTCGGTTGTTCATGGATTGTTGAATAACAATACAAGTATTGGTGGCTGGACGCCAGTTGCTACTAAGGTTTGGTTAACGACATTTACGGGGCAAATGGTCGCAACGCTCGGAAAGGTTGCCGTTGGAATTTTCGTAATGATTTCAGGTTATTTCTTAGTAAATTCTTCGATCAATGGCAAGAAGTCTTTCAAAAAGATTTTGATGTTGATCGTTCAAGTTTACCTTTACTCGATCATCATTTACTTTGTTGCCGTGCACTTTAAGTGGGTAAATCCCAAGAGTACGATTGTTCTTCAACAAACGTTCTTACCGCTTTTCTATAACAGTTGCTGGTTCGTAAGTGAGTATATTCTTTTATACTTAGTTTACCCGTACATCAACGTTGCATTACATAACATTACCCGGCAGCAATACCGTAATCTGATTATCATTATTGCCATCACGTTTACGCTGGTTCCAACGCTTATTCCAAACTTTGGAAGTTATGGCTGGTATGGTCAGCTGGTAGTCTTTATTCTGTACTATCTTATTGGTGGTTATATCCGACTTTACGGGACGAAACACGAATGCCTTTTAGGAACATTCTTGACAATTGCTGGGGCGGCTTTGATGGCAGTCGTGATCTTCTACTATGATTACATGGGAGCAACGACGCATAATCAACAGTTCTATCACAATAGCTTCATCAACATTGCAGGGCAATTTAGTCCGTCAATCGTTTTAATGGCAACCGGGATCGTTTTGCTTTTCAAAAATATGCATCTCGGTCACAATCGATTGATCAATACAATTGCGGCAACCACGTTTGGCGTTTATCTGATTCACGATAACCCAATCATGGAACAAATGATTTGGCTGAAGTGGCTCAAAATGCCAGCTTTATTGGTTCCAAATGTAAAACATTATTTGATTACAGCGGTGATTGTATGTCCGTTGATTTTCATTATTTGTTCGTTGATCGA
>JADIMP010000103.1 GCA_017694665.1 Candidatus Gallilactobacillus intestinavium | reverse complement strand
CATGAAAGTTTTGAAACATAACATTTATTGCTGGAATATGTGCATTCTCAGCTTGTTTTATTTGTTGTTTATTAGATGATAAAACGACATCTGGTTTTACTTTTAGTAGTGATTCAATTTGAATATCATTCCCATTAAAAGGTGCAGGTATATCCTTTATTTTTGGATAAATTTTATTAAACCAAAAATTGTTTTTAATTATTCCAGTTGTTGCTACTAGTTTATTTTGTCCATTTAATAATAAAACTACTTGGTTATTTGCATGCCATAGATCTGCAATTCTTGTAACATTTTTTGATACTTTAACAGTTCTATTTTCCATGTCATGAATAGTCTTGTATTTTGAAGCGTGTGTAGTCATTGATATATTTAGAGTCATTGTAATTATTGCAATAACCATAATTATGAATTTGTGTACGATCTTTTTTTTACAATTCATCGAAACTATCTCCTTTTATAGGCTAAAAAAACAAATAGAAGTATTATCTATTTTTTTAATGTTCAACTTGGTATGATATATTTTTTTTAAATTTTTTTCGTTTAGTAAATTTTGGGCTAAGTTAGTTTCCAATTTTCCATCTTCATTGATGAAAGAGGTAGTACAGTTTAACTGTAATGCATGGTTGGGATTGTGCGAGGAAAAGACAATTCCGTATCCTTGTTCAGCTAATCTTTTAATAGTTTTAAGAATTAAAACTTGATTTCCTAAATCTAATGCTGAGGTTGGTTCATCCATTATGATTATATCTGCTTGTTGGAGTAATACTAAGCATATATTAGATAATTGTTTTTGCCCTCCACTAAGTGTATTAAAAGGGTTGTTTTGTAACTTTTCTAGATGGAATTTATTTAATAAATATAATGCATTTTTATAATCACACTGTGACGGATGTTGATTTATTTTTAATTTGGAAGTTACTCCTATTGTTATATAGTCTAGTAATGATAAATTGGAATTACTGTCGTTATTTTGGGGAACATAAGCAATTTTCTCAGCTTTATTTTTAAATGTAAGATTATTTAATGGAAAATCATTAATAAAGACATGGCCATTTATAGGACGTAAAAAACCTGTTAAGCAATTTAATAAAGTTGATTTACCAATACCATTCGGTCCAAGAATACAATGAATTTCCCCTGAATGAATTGAAAAATTTAAATTATGTAATAATTCTTTTCTCTGATTTTTATATTTGAAACTGATATTTTTAGCTGTTAAATATGTCATTATAATTGCCTTCTGTTTTTAATTAAAATCCAAATAAATAAAGGTGCTCCAATAAAGCCCGTTAAGATACTAAGTGGGATTTCGCCGACGCTAATAGATCTTGCAATGGTATCAATGAATAGCAGGAAGCAGCTCCCTAGGATAATACTGAAGGGAATAAGTTTTTGATTATTATTACCAATAATTAATCTAGAAATGTGTGGAATTATTAATCCGATCCAGCCAATGGGACCACTAAGACAAATAGAACAAGCAGTTAAAATTGTTGCCAAAATGATTATGATTAAAGTTTCTAAAGTACGATTAATTCCAATTGTAGTGGTTTGTTGATCTGGTAGTGATAATACATTCATACGCCAACGTAAAATAAATATGATAGTTACTGCAATAATAATTATAGGTAAGTAAATTTTCAAATTATTCCAACTTATTTTTTCTAAAGATCCTAATTGCCAGTAAACGATGTTAGGTAATTGATTTTCCGGATCAGCTAGATATTTTACTAACCCTAAACAAGCTTGCATAAAACTACTAATAATCATTCCAGACAACACTAAAGTAATAAGTTTGGAAGATTTTAATGATTTTTTGATAACTAGTGCTATTAATACAGCTAACAATCCTATGGTGAACGCTAACAGTTGTGTGCACCAAATATTTAGATTCAAAATGATTGCTAGGGCAGCGCCTAAAGCAGCTCCATTAGAAACACCTAAAAAATCGGGCGATACTAAAGGATTTTGTAATATGGCTTGATATGAAGTTCCTGCCAAAGATAAGGCAGCTCCAATAATAATAGCAGCTATAATTCTTGGCATTCTTAAAGAAAAAATAATTTCATGAGCTAAAGAATTATGATAATGAATTATATTTATGGAACTCAGTAAACATTTACCTACAGTTATTAATGATAAATGAATTCTCCCTATACAAAGTGAAAAACCTATTAAAATAACTAATAAAGATATAGACATGAACATCTTTGTGAAGTAATTAATATGTATTCGATTATTGATATTTAATAACACCTCAATTTTTAACTGTAATTATTAATTTTTTTAATTATCTTTGTGATATAATTCTAATGGAACATAATTATAATTGCTAATTAAATAAGGACATATTTAAAGGAATTAATATTTTTATATGCATTATATCAAGATTCAAGAAGATCCTATAAATTTTAGTGATTTATATCAAAAATTAATTGATCCTAAATTTGGAGGAATTGATGTTTTTATAGGTACAGTCAGACAATGGACTAATGATATAGAAACCTCAGAGATAGAATATAGTGCGTATATTGATATGGCAATGAAAGAACTAAACAAGTTAGCTATAGAAATTGAAAATAAAGGAGCTAATGTAGTAATTGTTCATCGTTTAGGTTTATTAAGCTTAACGGAAGCATCTGTTTTTGTTGGTGTAGCGGCAAGCCATCGAGATGAAGCTTTTAAATGGTGTCGATATCTTATTGATGAGCTTAAAAAAAATGTTCCGATTTGGAAAAAAGAGTTTAATGACCATGGAATTGATTGGGGAGGAATTCAAACCAGTGCAAATTAAGCTTTTCTCAATTTTAGCAGATCGCTTAGGTGATGAAATAGTGTTAGATTTGCCTAATAAACTAACAGGAGTAATGGTTTTAGATCAAATGAAAGAAACTTATCCTGATTTAGCAAGTGTCATTGATCAATGCCGTATTGCAATAAATCAAACATTCATCGATCTTTCAAATGAAGTTAAATTAACTGATGTAAAAGAAATAGCCATTATTCCTCCTGTTAGTGGTGGATAGAGGAGGACTTATGAAACCAATATATGATCAATATAATCGTTTACATGATTATGTGAGAATTTCTGTAACTGATCGATGCCCTTTACGTTGTGTTTATTGTATGCCCGAAGGTGGATTGCCATTTTTTCCTGATGATCGTGTGTTATCTCAAGATGATATTGTGCAAATGGTCAAAAACTTTGTTGATATGGGAATTACAAAAGTTAGATTTACTGGCGGAGAGCCTTTAGTAAGATCTGATTTTGTTGACATTATACAGCGTGTTTCTAATATTGACGGTGTAACTGACATTTCTGCGACTACTAATGGTTTACTTTTAGCAAGGAAGGGAAAAGCATTAAAGGACGCAGGATTACAACGAGTTAATATTAGTTTAGATACATTTGATGCTGATAAGTATAAAAAAATTACTCGTGGAGGTAGAATTCAAGACGTTTTAGATGGAATTGCTGCTGCGGGTGATTTAGGATTATTTGTTAAGTTAAATGTTGTTGTTATGAAAAATCAAAACGATAATGAAATAATTGATTTTTTAAATTATACACGTGATCATAATGTAAATATTAGATTTATTGAATTTATGCCGATTGGAAATCAGCATGATGAATGGGAACAAAGTTATTATAATTTAGATCGAGTTTTTGATATATGTAAGAAAAATGGCATTGAATATGAGCATATTAATTTAAGAGGAAACGGGCCCTCTGAAAATTATCAGATTAAAGGAGCAAAGGGCAGTTTTGGTGTTATCCATCCCGTAAGTAATAAATTTTGTGAAAATTGTAGTAGATTGAGGATAACTGCAGATGGTTATGTAAAGGCTTGTTTATATTGGGATGAGGAATTGTATGTCAGAGACGCAATTTATGATCCTAAAAAATTTCGTGCTATCATTCAAAAAGCTTTAGATAACAAGCCTCTTAATCATGAAATGGCATTAGACAATGCGGATAATATTATTAATAAAGCGCCTACTTGGCGCCATATGAGTCAAATTGGAGGTTAACATGGAAAATACAAAGACTAATAACAGTCGTGCTGGAATTATGGCTGTGATTATGGGAACTTTGTCAATGGTAGGTTGTTTTATGGTTTGGTCCTGTCTTTCACCATTGGCAGCACATATTGCTCATGCATTTAATTTAACAATTTCTGAAAGAACATTATTATTAGCAACTCCTGTTTTATTGGGGTCTATTTTAAGAATTCCAGTAGGAATTTTAAGTGATCGTTTCGGGGGAAAGAAAGTTTACATTATTTTAATGCTACTTTTATTAATTCCTGTTTATATGGTTCCTAGAGTTCATTCTTATGGTGTTTTGTTATTCTTAGCATTTTTGATTGGAATTAGTGGTACTTCTTTTGCTGTAGGTATTGCTTATTCTACAGTTTGGTTTCCACCAGAACGCCAAGGATTGATTTTAGGGTTAACAGGTTTAGGTAATTTAGGTAGTGCTGTTGCAGCTTTAACTTTACCTAGAATCATGAAACATTACAGTTTTACAACTGTATTTGATGTTTTAGATATTATTTTGGTTGTTTTAATAGTATTGTTTTTCTTCTGTAAAGAAATGCCTATCGATAAAAACAAGACTTTAAAACAAGCTTTGTCTGTTACAAAAGATCCAAATACTTGGTATCTTTCAGTATTTTACTTTTTAACATTTGGTTTGTTTGTTACATTAACCACAATTGTTCCTACTATTTTAGGTGGATTATTTAAAATGGATGCTGTTACTGCTGGATTATGGGCAGCTACTGTTTCAGCATTGTGTACTTTAATTCGTCCATTTGGTGGACAAGCAGCAGATAAAGTTCGTCCAGTTAAATTATTAAAATGGACTTTTATTGGCATTGCTATTTTTATAGTAGGTATTTGCTTCTCTGAACATTCAGAAGTAGCAATGTTAACTTGCTTAATTATTACTGGATTAATTGCTGGTGCAGGTAATGGAATTGTATTTAAGATGGTTCCTTATGTATCTAAAGGTAATACTGGTTCTGTTACTGGATTCGTTGGAGCAGCAGGTGGTTTAGGTGGATACTTCCCACCAATTATTTTAGGTTTTGTAAAACAACATACTGGTAGTTATGCTTTAGGTTTTGCTCTTATTGCTTTGTTAGCTATTGTATGTTTGCTATTGTTATGGCACAAATATATTAAAGGTAATACAAAATTAGTTAATGATTAGTTAATAAAAAGGGCCTATGGAGTATTTGTTACTTTATAGGCTGTTTTTGTGAATTAATTGTTTGTAGGAGGGTGAGTAATGAAAAAGATAAGTGGGTTATTAGAATTAGTTGAGATTCAGTCTACTCCTGCTAGTATCTTTCCTGTATTAATGGGATTATTTTATGCAATATATCGATATAATGCATTTAACATTGTAAATACAATTCTATTTTTTATTGGTGCTGTATGGTTTCATATGGCAGTGAATGTGAACGATAATTATCAAGATTTGATTCATGCTAATAAATCGAATGTTAAAGAATTTACTAATGGGACTAATGATCCAATTGGAAAGCATCATTTAGATAAAAGTAATGTCAAAAAGCTTTTAATTTTTATGCTTTTGTTTTTTGTAGTTATAGGTATTATTTTAGTAATTAGAACAGGTATTCCCTTATTGATAATGGGTATTATATGTTTTTTAATTGGGTATTTTTATGCTGCTGGTCCACGGCCTATTTCAACAACTCCATTTGGAGAATTATTTTCTGGAATTGCAATGGGGTTAATGATTTTTATGATAGGTGTTTATGTTAATGTGTTTACTTTAGTAAAAGTAGATTGGAATTTTATTTATCCAATTATTTTTTCATCATTATTACCTATATGTTATATAGCTAATATGATGTTGGCTAATAATATATGTGATATTGATGAAGACTTAAAATTACATCGTAAAACAATTTGTTTTTATATAGGTAAAATTAATTCTTTACATTTATATACGTTTTTAAATATTTTGGGTTTTGTTGGGATAGTGATATCAGTTATTTTAAGATATCTGCCAGTGTTAACGTTATTTACTTTATTGGCAATACCTGTAGTTTACAAAAATAATAAGAAATTTTATAAACGTCAGGATAAAGATTTGGATTTTGGAATGTCAGTACAGAATTTATTGTTAACAACAGCTTTACAAACTTTAACTATGGGAATAGGAATTTTAATTTAATTCCCTTTTAGAATTTTAAGGAGATTTTTATTATGTCAGTACTAGAAATTAAAGATTTGCATGTTTCTGTTAATGAAGATGAACAAGGAAATGAAGTAAAACAAAAAGAGATTTTAAAGGGTGTCAATTTAAAGTTAGATACTGGTAAGATTCATGCAATTATGGGCCCTAATGGTACAGGAAAATCTACTTTGTCTGAAACTATTATGGGTAATCCTAGCTATCATGTAACAAAAGGAGATATTCTTTTAGATGGAGAAAGTTTATTAGGATTACCGGTGGATGAGAGAGCTAGAAAAGGGCTATTTTTGGCTATGCAATATCCAGCAGAAATTCTTGGAGTAACTAATGTTGAATTTATGAGAGCAGCTATAAATTCAAGAAGATCAGAAGATGATCAAATTTCAGTTATTGATTTTATGAAAAAGCTTGATGAAAAATTAGATATTTTAAATATGAGTCAAGAAATGGCTGATAGATATCTAAATGAAGGATTTTCTGGTGGAGAAAAAAAGAGAAATGAAATTTTACAAATGATGATGATAGAACCTAAGTTTGCTATTTTAGATGAAATAGATTCTGGTTTGGATATTGATGCTTTAAAAGTAGTTGCTAAAGGTGTTAATTCTATGAGAGGAGATAATTTTGGATCTTTAATTATTACTCATTATCAAAGATTGTTAAATTATATTGTTCCCGATGTGGTTCATGTTATGATGGGTGGAAAAATTGTAAAAACTGGAGGTCCAGAATTAGCTAAAAAACTAGAGGATGAAGGTTATGCTAATTTACGTGATGAATTAGGATTAGATATTGATTTAACTGATGAAAATTAATTGAAGGAGTTTTTACATTGATAAAAGATAGATTACAAAAGCAATTGATATCTGCTTCGCAAAAATTTGAAGAACCGGAATGGTTCCAAAATTTTCGTTTAAAAGCGTTAAAAGATATTGATCATGCTCCTATACCACATTTTAGTAAAATTCATTATCAAAATTGGGACTTATTGAATGGTCAGATAACTTCTAGTTTGGATTTAGAACCAACAGAATTTAATAAAGAAATAGATTTACCTGAAAAAAATTACTTAATTATTTATGGTAATAATTTGTTAAAGGCCAATATTGATTCTGATTTAATTGATAAAGGATTAATAGTTACTGATTTTAAAACAGCTTTACATGATTATCCTAAATTAGTTAAAGAATATTTAAATAGTGCATTTAAAAATAGTCCGTCTAAATTTGTTAATTTTAATACAGCCTTTATGAGTAATGGTTTATTTGTTTATGTTCCTAAGGACTTAGTAATTAGTGATGTAATAAGTGTTTACTGTATATTGCCTTCAGATAATAATAGAACTTTTGCTCATCGTGTATTGATGATTGGTGATGTTAATAGTGAATTAAATATTTTAGAAAATTATATTGGCAGTAGTAAGTGTGTTTCTTTAGTTGAAGAATTTTATTTGAAAGACAACGCTAAATTGAAATTTAATGCTGTTGATAACTTTGGCATTAATTCTGATGTTTATTTAAAAAGACAATTTGAATTAAATACTAATGCTGATTTATCTTGGATTAATGGTTCAGTAAGTGATTCTAATGTTGTAAATGATTTTTTGGTTAATTTAAATGGTGAAAACTCTCATGCTGATTTTAAAGCGGTTGCTTTAAGTAGTAAAAAGCAAACACAAGGATTTAATACTAGAATTAATAATTTAGGTTTACATACTGTAGGACACATTTTGCAAAGGGGCGTTATTCTAGATAGTTCTCATTTGATTTTTAATGGAATTGGTCAAATTGTTAAAGGAGCTAGAGGATCAGATGCGCAACAAGAAAGTAGAGTATTAATGCTTTCAAAAAATGGTAGTGGCGATGCTAATCCCATTTTGTTAATTGATGAAAATGATGTAACTGCTGGACATGCTGCTAGTGTTGGTAGGATCAATGAAAGTCAATTATATTATTTAATGAGTAGAGGATTATCAGAATATTCTGCACAAAAAGTTGTTATTTTAGGATTTTTAAATGATATTTTGTCAGAAATACCGTTAGACGGTTTACGTCAATCTTTGAATAATCTTATTGAAAGGAAATTAAAAATTGGTTAAAGATATTAGTAAGTTAAGGAAAGATTTTCCTATTTTAGATCAAAAGATGAATGGTGAACCATTAGTTTATCTAGATAGTGCCGCTACTACTCAAAAACCTAAACAAGTTATAGATGCTATAAATAATTATTATTTACATGATAATGCAAATGTACATCGTGGTGTTTATGAATTAAGTGAACGAGCTACTAATCAATTTGAACAGGTTAGAGAAAAGGTACGGAAGTTTATTAATGCTAAGTCAGAGAGAGAAATTGTTTATACACGTGGAACTACAGATGGACTCAATATGATAGCTTCAACTTATGGAGAAGCTTTTATTCATGAAGGAGATGAGATAGTTATCTCTTACATGGAACATCATAGTAATTTAATTCCGTGGCAACAATTAGCATTAAGAAAACATGCTAAATTAAAATATATAGATATGTTGGACGATGGTGAATTGGATATAGAAGATGCCAAACAAAAAATAACGAGTAAAACGAAAATTGTTTCTATAGCTCAAGTTTCAAATGTTTTAGGTGTTATTAATCCAATAAAAGAATTAGCTGAATTAGCCCATAAATGTGGAGCTGTTATGGTAGTTGACGCTGCTCAATCAATACCTCATATGTCAGTTGATGTTCAAGATTTGGACTGTGATTTTATGGCATTTTCAGGACATAAAATGTTAGGCCCTACAGGCATTGGTATTCTTTATGGAAAGCTAAATTTGTTAGATAAAATGGAACCAATGGAATATGGTGGTGAAATGATAAATTTAGTTGATTTATATGATAGTGAATGGACAGATGTTCCATGGAAATTTGAGGCTGGAACTCAAGATATTGCTCAAGTAATAGGATTAGGAGCAGCAATTGATTATTTAAATGAAATTGGTATGGATAATATTACGCAATATGAACGTTCTTTAGTTGATTATGCATTACCTAAATTATTGTCTATTAAAGAATTAACGGTTTATGGGCCACATGATCCCGAAAAACATACTGGGGTTATTTCTTTTAATTTAGATAATTTACATCCTCATGATTTAGCAACCGGATTAGATATGGAAGGAGTTGCTGTAAGAGCCGGGCATCATTGCGTTCAACCGTTGATGAAATATTTGAAAACTCCAGCAACTGCTAGAGCAAGTTTTTATCTTTATAACAATAAAGATGATGTTGATAGATTAGTTGATGGAATTATTGAAACAAGGGAGTTCTTTAAAAATGGCACTATCTAATTTAGATAATCTATATAGACAAGTAATATTAGATCATTCTTCACATCCTCATCATCATGGACATTTAGAAAATACAAATTATGACACTACTATGTTTAATCCTACATGTGGAGATGTACTAAAAATAGAAGTAGAAGTTGTTGACAATAAAATTAAAGATATAGCTTTTTCTGGTAATGGTTGTACTATTAGTCAAGCTTCAGCAAGTATGATGACTGATACTGTTATTAATAAGGATGTAAGTGATGCTATAAGAATTGCTGATACTTTTATAAATGTTATTGTGCATCCAGGTGAATATAAAGGTAAGGATTTAAGTATTTTAGAAGATGCTGAAACGTTGACTGGTGTTGCTCAGTTTCCTGCGCGAGTAAAATGTGCAACTTTAGCTTGGAAAGGATTGAAGAAGGCTCTATTGTCTAATAATGGTACTGGAGTTGTTGGTCAAGTTGTTCATCATGAAGATGATTAAGGAGTAATTATTATGGTAGAAACAGAAAACACAAAAAATAATAAAGATGTTGAAAAAAGTGTAGAAAATTTAGGTTTAGATAATACTTATCAATTTGGATTTCATGATGATGTTAAGCCTGTGTTTTCAACAGGTAAGGGATTAACAGAAGATATTGTTAGAGAAATATCTAAAGCAAAAAATGAACCAGAATGGATGCTTAATTATAGGTTGAAAGCTTATAGATTATATAAAAATATGCCTAATCCATCATTCGGTCCTGATTTAAGTCACTTAGATTTGGATAATATGCATTATTACCAAAAACCTACTGATAAGCAATATCGTGATTGGGATGAAGTGCCACAGGAAATTAAAGATACGTTTGAAAAAATAGGAGTTCCCGAAGCTGAAAGAAAGTTCTTAGCCGGTTCTTCAGCTCAGTATGAATCTGAAGTAGTTTATCATAATATGCATGATGAATTCGAAAAAATGGGAATTATTTTTACAGACACAGATACAGCGCTAAAGGAATATCCAGAATTATTTAAAAAATATTTTGGACAGTTAGTATCTATGGATGATAACAAATATGCTGCATTAAATTCTGCTGTTTGGTCTGGAGGTTCATTCATTTATGTTCCTAAAGGAGTTCGTACTGAAATTCCTATTCAATCTTACTTCAGGCTAAATACAGAAAATGAAGGTCAATTTGAAAGAACTCTAATTATTGTTGATGAAGGTGCTAGTATTCATTATGTTGAAGGGTGTACTGCTCCTAATTACTCTTCTGATAGTTTACATGCTGCTGTTGTAGAAGTTTATGCTTTAAAAGATTCTCATGTTAGATATACAACAATTCAAAATTGGTCTAACAATGTGTATAGTTTAGAAACTAAGAGGGCTAAAGCATTGGAAGGTGCCACTATGGAATGGGTTGATGGCAATTTAGGATCTAAAGTAACTATGAAATATCCAAGTGTTTACTTAGATGGAGAGGGAGCAACTGGAACAATGTTGTCAATTGCTGTTGCTGGTAAGAATGTTGATCAAGATGCAGGAGCTAGAATGATTCATAATGCTCCCAATACTTCTTCTTCTATTGTTTCTAAGTCTATTTCTAAAGATGGAGGAGCAGTAGATTATCGAGGAGAAGTAAGATTTGGTAAACATTCTGACGGATCTAAGTCGCATGTTGAGTGTGATACAATCATTATGGATGAAAAATCTAGTTCTGATACTATTCCTTATAATGAAATTCAAAATGATAATGTATCAGTGGAACATGAAGCCAAAGTTTCTAAAATTTCTGAAGAACAACTTTATTATTTGATGAGCAGGGGTATTTCTGAAGCTAAGGCTACAGAAATGATAATTATGGGATTTGTTGAACCATTTACAAAAGAATTACCGATGGAATATGCTGTGGAATTAAATAGATTAATTGGGTATGAAATGGAAGGAACTATTGGATAAGTGAGGAGGTAGTGTAATGGATGAAGAAAAGAAAAAGCAAGACAATTTAGATGAAGAAACAATTAAGTCTAAAGTGTTAAATGCTTTAGAATCTGTAATCGATCCTGAATTAGGTATTGATATTGTAAACCTAGGATTGATTTATGGTGTAGATTTGGATGATAATGGATCTTGTCATTTAAAAATGACTTTAACAACAATGGGGTGTCCTCTTTCTAGCTTTTTGCAAGATGAAATTTTTTCTGCATTGACAAAATTAGATTTTGTTAATGATGTAGATATTCAATTAGTTTGGAATCCCGTTTGGACTCCAGATAAAATGAGTAGATATGCTAAAATAGCATTGGGTATCAGAGGATAACAATGACTATTAAAGAATTTAAAGATAAATTTTTAAATATTAAGGATCAAGTTGGAAAACAATTATTAAAAAATACCAAACGTAAACGCAGAGATGGTAGTAAATATGATGCTATACGTGAATATGGTATCTTAATGGTTAAGATAGATGATTTGAGTAGAATTTTAGAAGAAAATGATATTAATAATGTTGAAAGTTCTATTTTAGATAAAATTAATAAAATTTTTTTAACAAATGAAGATGATGAATCATTTATTAATAAATTACTTGATTTATTAGATTGTTTACCACAATCAGCTCATTCTTTTGATGACCTTGACCAAGCATTATCTTTGTATATTAAGACTGAATAAAGGAGAGTATACTTATGACACAAGTTTTAATTTTAGGAGCAGGTTATGCAGGAATGCGTACTGCCAAAATATTAGCTAAAAAAGCACCGAATGATATTAATATTACTTTAATCGATAAAGAAACTTATCATACTGAGAAAACTAATTTACATGAAGTAGCTGCAGGTACTATTAGTCCTGATAGAATTAGTTATGATATTCGTGAAGTATTGCCAGAACGTATAAACTTTTTGAATGCTGAAGTAGTGAAAATAGATGTAGATCATAAATGTGTTTATTTAAAGGGACAAGATAATCCTTTAGAATACGATCAGGTTGTTATTTGTTTAGGATTTAAATCTGAAAGTTTTGGTATTGATGGTGTTGAACAATATAGTTTACCTTTAGATACATTAGATGCTGCTAAAAATGTTTGGAATAGTATTGAACAAAGTGTTAAAAGATTTAATGAAACTAAAGATGAAAGAGATTTAAATATAGTAATTTGTGGTGCTGGATTTACTGGAATTGAAGTTTTAGGAGAATTAGCAAATAAATTACCAGAACTTCAACAACGTTATCAAACTCCAAGTATTAAAGTTACTTGTTTAGAAAGAGCAACAAGTATTTTACCTATGTTTAGTAAAGAATTAGGTGATTATACACTTAACTTTATGAGTAAACATAATATCAACATGATATTAGGTGCAGAAATAAATGGTGTAAGTGATCGAAAAGTTTCTTATAAATTGAATGATGAAGAAAAGGAATTAGAAGCAAGCACCATTGTTTGGACAGTTGGAGTAAGTGGTAGTGATATCATGGAAGATTCTAATTTACCTGCTAAACGTGGACGAGTAATTGTAGATGATCATTTAAATCTTGAAGATCATCCTGAAGTATATGTTTTGGGAGATGTAGCTGCAGTTATGGATCCTACTTCTAATCGCCCATATCCAGTGACTGCTCAAATTGCTTTAAGCCAAGCAACTTATGCTGCTAAAAGAATTTCTAAAACTTTGGATAACAAAGATTTTGATGAAAAATATGAATATCATTCTTTAGGAACTGTTGCTTCCTTGGGAGATAGAGATGCGGTTGCAGAAACTTCACTTGCTGGTAAAACTATTAAATTAAAAGGATATCCTGCTTCAGCTTTGAAGAAGGTAATAACTGATAAATCTTTATATAAAGATGCTAATATAAGTACGATGCTTAAAAAGGGTCGTTACGATTTATGGAAATAATATATTTAAATCTTTTGACGAGAATTAGTATTTATTAATTATTAATTACAGAGAGCAAGTATTTTGGTGAAAACTTGATTTTAATTAATAAAGAAGACATCTTATCAGGAAATATAATATTCACGTATTATATTCGCTGCAAAGCGTTGTATTTAGTATAAACAAGGTGGTACCGCTCGTTAATGAGCCCTTATATTGAATTAATTATTCTTTATAAGGGCTCATTTTATTAAATTAAACTTAGGAGATTTACAATGGTTGAACGTACTAATTATGCCGGATTAATTGACGAAAAGTATTTAAATCAAGAAGTTACTTTATTTGGATGGGTAGCTAAAAAACGTGACTTAGGAAAGCTTATATTTATTGATTTACGTGATCGTGAAGGGATAGTTCAATTAGCGTTTAATGAAAAAACTGATGAAAGTATCTTTAATTTAGCCCAAAATTTAAAAAATGAATATGTAATTAAAGTTCAAGGAACTGTTGTTGAACGGTCTAGAGTAAATCCCAATTTAAAAACTGGAAAAGTTGAAATTCAGGTTAAAGATTTAAATATTTTGAATACTTCTAGTGATTTGCCATTTGAAATAAAAGATAATGTAGATGCAAATGAAGATTTGCTTTTGAAATATAGATATTTAGATCTTCGTAGACCTAAAATGCAAAAAAATATTATTTTAAGAAGTAAAATCTTGCATGTTATTAATGAATTTTTTAATGACAATAAATTTTTATATATTGAGACTCCTAATTTAGCTAAGTCGACTCCAGAAGGAGCAAGAGATTATTTGGTTCCTAGCAGGGTTTATCCAGGTCATTTTTATGCTTTACCTCAATCTCCTCAGATATTTAAACAACTATTGATGGGAGCAGGATTTGATAGGTACTATCAAATTGCTCGTTGTTTTAGAGATGAAGATCTTAGGGGAGATCGTCAACCCGAATTTACTCAGTTAGACGTTGAAACTAGTTTTCTAAGTCAAGATGATATTATGGATTTAACAGAAAAATTTATTAAAAAGTTAATGCATGATATTTTAAATATTAATGTTAATTTGCCATTTCCACGAATTACGTGGCAAGAATCTATGGATCGTTTTGGTAATGATAAACCTGATACACGTTTTGGTATGGAAATTAATGATTTAACTAATATTTTAATGAATGAAATAAAACAATTACCAAATAGTAATAACGATACTTTAGCTAGAGCAATTTGTGTACCTAATGGAGCAAGTGAATTTTCGAGAAAGGATCTTGATACAGAGGAACAATATTTAGATCGTTATGGTGTTAAACGTTTAGTTTGGGTTAAAGTAGATAATGATAAATTTTCTGGTGCTGGAAAATCTTTATTAAATGATCATTATGATGAATTATGTGAAGCTTTAAATGCTAAAAGTGGAGACTTAATTTTAATGGTTATTGACAGATTTAAGGTTGTTTGTGATGCATTAGCATACTTACGTGTTCATATGGCTAATTTGATGAATATGATTCCTAAGAACGATTTTAAGTTCTTATGGGTTGTAAATTGGCCTTTATTTGAATATGACGAAGGTGATAAACGATGGGTAGCTGCTCACCATCCTTTTACAGCTCCTAATGTAGAAGATGAACATTATTTGAAAAATGGAGAAGATCCTCATAAAGCACATGCTCAAAGTTATGACATTATTTTAAACGGTTCTGAATTAGGCGGAGGATCTATTCGTATTCATAGTAGAAAATTACAAGAAGATATGTTAAAAGCTTTAGGTTTTACAAAGGAGCAGGCATATTCACAATTTGGCTTTTTGATCAAAGCATTAGATATGGGATTCCCTCCTCATGGGGGAATAGCTATAGGTATTGATAGATTAGTTAAATTATTATCCAATGCTGAAAACATTAGAGAAGTAATTGCTTTTCCTAAAAATTCTAAAGCTGCTGAACCTATGACTGATGCTCCTTCAAAAGTTAGTCAGGAACAATTAGATGAACTCAAAATTAATATAAATGATTCAGATAAATAATTTAATTTAGATATTGAACAAAAAAATTATTGATATATATTAAAAACAACAATTTGATCTATAAATGATTATTATAATTGAGAAATCAGGTGGTTATTGGTATGAATGATAATTCTAAATATGAATTATCTAGAGCTTTAAAAAATAGACATATACAAATGATTGCTATTGGAGGAGCAATTGGTACAGGATTATTTTTAGGATCTGGTACCGCTATAAGTGAAGCTGGGCCCTCTATTATAGTTTCTTATTTATTAACTGGTATTATTTGTTTTTTCTTAATGCGCTCAATTGGTGAATTACTTTTATCAGACGTAAGTAAACATTCATTTATTGAATTTATAGGTAAATATTTAGGAAATAAATGGGAGTTTATTTCTGGATGGACATATTGTCTGTGTTGGCTTTTATTAGCAATGACAGATTTAACGGCGTCGGGAATATATATGAAATTTTGGTTTCCTAATTTAAAACAATGGATTACTCCTCTGATAATAATAATTTTTTTGTTGTTATTTAATTTAGTCAATGTGAAATTTTTTGGAGAGTTAGAATCAGGTTTTTCGTTAATTAAAGTATTAGCTATATTATGTTTAATTGTAGTTGGATTTTATTTAATACTAATTCATTTTCATACTAACTTTTCAGTTGTTAGTTTACATAATTTGGTTAATCATGGCGGATTTTTTCCTACTGGAATGAGTGGATTTTTAAAATCGTTTCAAATGGTAATTTTTGCTTTTGTTGGAATTGAAATGGTGGGATTAACCGCGGGAGAAACAGAAAATCCAGAAGTTAATTTGCCTAAAGCAGTTAATAGCTTACCTATTAGAATAGGATTGTTTTACATAGGTTCAATGATTGTTATTATGTCTGTTTATCCTTGGAACAAAATTGTTACAGATGTTAGCCCTTTTGTACAGGTATTTAGTACTATTGGGATTAAATCTGCAGCAGCTATCATTAATTTTGTTGTTTTAACTGCGGCTATATCGGCATGTAATAGTGCAATTTTTACTGTGTCTAGAACAATTAGAAATTTGGCTCAAAATAATCATTGTCCACAAATATTAGCAAAATTAAATAAGCGTAAAGTTCCAATTAATTCTTTGTATTTAACTGCAGCAATTTTGATGATTGTTGTATTGTTAAATTTTGTTATACCTAAGGATGTTTTTAATTTATTATCTGGTGTGTCTTCTTTAAGCTTTATTTTTGTATGGTTAATATTAATGCTTACTCATTTAGTCTATAAACGCCAGAATAAGCATCAACTTACTAATTTTAAAATGCCTTTATATCCTTATTCTGACTATTTATCATTGGCTTTTTTCATAATTTCATTGGTAGTTTTGTCTTTAGATACTAAGTTACGTTTAGCTTTAATTTTGGTTATTATTTGGTTAATTATTTTATATGCAATTTATAGTTTTAAAACTAAGTCAGATGGATCTTAGCTAAAGTCAAATTAGTGGTACTTTATAAAAGTTTTAGTTATAATTTTCTTCTATGTTCTAAATATTACATTATTAACATGAGGAATAATTATGTACTTAAAAAAAGCTAATATTAATGATTTTGATTTAATTATGAGTATATTAAAAGATGGCGCTAATCAACTAGCAGAACGAGGAATAGATCAATGGCAAGGTGATTATCCTAATGGACAACATGTTAAAGATGACATAAGCAGTGGATATGCTTGGTTAGCACGTTCTGATGATGAAAAAACAGTAGGTACTTTAGCTATTGTGCCAGGTCCGGATGTGTACTATCAAAACTTAGATGGCAAATGGTTAGTAGATACAGATGATTATTTAGTTATTCATCGTGTAGCAATTCATTCTGATCATACTGGTAAAGGTTACGCTTCTAAATTGTTTGAAACAGTTTTAGATGCTTTAAAAGAAAAATATCCAAATGATAAAAGTATTAGAATTGATACACATCAGGATAATAAAGTAATGCAGCACTTAATTGAAAAGAATGGATTTCAAAGAGTTGGCAAATTACATGGTGTTTATCAGAAGGATGAAATATCATACGTTTATGAACAGGTTATTTAAAAAAGCAGTACATTATAATGTACTGCTTTTTTTTAAACTGTTTTTTAATTCTTTTTTGTTATGTTGAATTAGTTTATATGAAAAATTATATTTGTTAAGTAATGTAGTTGATTTATTGCTGAATGTTAATATATTTATTTTTTGGTTTTTAATTATATTAATTTGTTGTTCATTTAAACTTATTAAAAACGATTTTGTATTTATATAACTAGTCAAAATGATATTGTTAAAATTATTAACGTCGTAATTATTTAAGTCGACTGGGTTTAATGTATAAGTATAAATTAAGTTCATATGATTCTTAGTTAACTGTAATTTTTCAATGAATTCTTTATTTCCAACAATAAGTATATTTTCATAATTATTGAGTTTATTTATTGATTGTATTTTAGATGGAATAAATCCTAATAATTTCATTTTTTTAAATAAGAAATTATTTGGAACGATTAATTTAGCTTTTAATTGTCTAAAATCGATATTTTCTTTTTTAAATCTTTTTAATATTATATCAAAAGATTTTAAATCATTAATAAAAATGGATTTAGCTTTCAGTATTCTTTTTATTTCAAAATTGTTTTCGACAATCTTAAGACTAGGTAGAAGACTGACACTAGCTCCGTTGTCCTGTAAATATTTGAAAATTTTATTGTTATTTTGTGGTATTAAAACGTTACATCCTTGTAGTGGCTTGTTTCTAAATAATTCTTTGTTTAGTTTAACTATTTGACCAATAATAATAATACTTGGTGAAGATATATTTTGTTTTATTACTAGATTTTGAATATTATTTAATGTACCTGTTGCAAATTTTTGGTTCCAATGTGTAGCCCATTGAACGATTGCAATAGGGGTATTAGGTTTTTTACCATATTTTATTAAATTTTGAATAATATTTGGTAATGATTCCATCCCCATGAGGAAGATTAGTGTTCCTTCTAAATTAGCAACATTTTGCCAATCTATTTGTAATTCGTTATTGTTACGTTTATGACCAGTAATGATATGTAAACTTGAAGAAAAGTCGCGATGAGTTACTGGAATACCTATAGCTCCTGGTCCGGCAATAGCACTCGTTATTCCAGGTACTATTTCGAAGGAAATATTAGCTTTTATTAATTCTTGTGCTTCTTCTCCACCACGACCAAAAATATATGGATCACCAGCTTTTAACCTAACGACACGTTTATTTTCTTTGGCACTGTTAATTAGCAGTTGATTTATAAGCGTTTGTTTTACTTTATGATAGTGAGGAAGTTTACCTACATCTACTAGTTGTGCATTAGGGTTTGCAAATGTTAATAAGGTCTTATTAATTAATCGATCGTAATAGATAATATCTGCTTCTTCAATTCTTCTTTTTCCTAATACTGTTATTAATTCAGGATTTCCTGGTCCAGCACCGATTAATGAAACTAAACTAGACATAAACATTTTCCTCCAGAGCTTGGTTTATACATCTATTAATGGATGGAATGATATTTTTATTAAATTCTAAATTATTAATAATAATTGTATTATCTTTGTTTCTAAATTCATAAACGTATTTTTTAATTTTATTAACTAATGTTCCATTACCTAAGAAATAAGGAATAATAATAATAATTTCGTTTTCATTTATTTCTTTTAATACTAATTGATAATTTGGTTCGCCATGAAGAAAACTAACTGTTAATGGTTGGTTAAATTGATTTTGTAATGATGTTTTAATAGTTTGAATCGCATGTAAGTGTGTTGTAAATTTAGAAGAACCGTGAGCAACTAAAATCAACTTATTTATTGTATGATTTTTAATAATGTTATTAATTTGATTAGCAAAATAATGAATAATTTCAGGCTGCTCTCCAAATGTTGATGCAATACAATAGGTAAAATTATATTTTTCTTGTAATTGTTGAGCCTTTTTCTGAATATCTCCTTTTATATGTAAAGCTTTAAATAATAAAATAGGACAAAATATAATTTGAACATTGCTTTGACAACTATCAAAAATTTCCTTAAAAGCTTTATCCATTGAAAAAGTAGGCTGATCTAACATGACTATTTTATAAGATAAATTAAAATTACTTTGAATTTCTTCTATGAATTTAAGCATTTTTTGAGTTCTGTGTGGATATTTACTTCCATGTATTACGTAAACTAAATATTTCATATATAAACCTCACCATTAAATATTATTGCTCTTTTAAAAAGAATGGAATGTGTTTTTAAGAAAAAATATTTAAGAATTTATTATTTTTTTTAATAATAAAAGTTCAATAATGAACAATATTGTTTGAATAATGGAATATACAATATTTTTATAAAAAAATCGGCCTTTTATTTTTAAAATTTTTCTCCTAAATCATTGATTTTAAAGGATATTAATAATTATTATAGCTTATATCAATAAACTTATGATTTACCTTTATTAATTTAATTTATAATAAAAACGTGGCCAAAATGAAGTGTTTTAAGTGATTATGTGAATAATAACACATGATTGGTCTTAATTATGGAGGTAAATTCAATGAAACAGAAACTTGTTGTTATTGGAAATGGTATGGCGGGAGTACGTTTTGTAGAAGACGTTTTAGATGCTGCACCTGATCAATATGAAATCACTATCATTGGTGATGAAACATATGGTGGATATAACCGTATCCAAATCTCTGAAGTATTAGAAGGAGAAATGGGTTGGGATGACACTATTACTAATCCTATTGATTGGTATTCTGAAAAGGGTATTAATTTAATTAATAATGACGCTGCAACTTCGATTGATAAAAATAGCAAAGTTGTAACAACTAAGAGTGGTAAATCAGTAAATTATGATAAATTAGTGATTGCTACAGGATCACATCAATTTGTTTTACCAATTGATGGTAAAGATCTAAATAATGTAGAAGTATTTAGAACTATTGATGATGGTAAAAAAATTGAAGAAGCTGCCAAGACTTGCAAGCATGCTGTAGTTATCGGTGGTGGTATGGAAGGTCTAGAAGCTGCATATGGATTGGCATATCACAATGTAGATGTTACAGTCGTTGAATTAGCTCAACAATTAATGCCTGCTGCTTTAGATCGTAATGCTGCTCGTATGTTAAAACAAGATTTAGAAGCTAAAGGAATTAAGTTTGCTTTAGGAGCTAGAACCAGTGAATTAGTTGACGATGGTAATGGAAACGTTGCCGGGGTTAAATATCAAAAAGCTGTTGAAGCTGCTGATGGTGAAGTTAACTACGAAGGTAGCGAAGAATTACCTGCTGATTTAGTTATTGAATGTTTAGGAATCCGTTCTAACGTTTCATTAGCCAAAGATGCTGGATTAGACGTTAACCATGGAATTATTGTTAACCAATATATGCAATCTTCAGATGTTGATATTTATGCTATCGGTGAATGTGCAGAATTTGAAGGTAAAACTGTAGGAATTGTTGCTCCTTGTTATCAACAAGCCGGTATTGCTGCCAAGAAATTAGCTGATCAACCAACAGATCCTTATAAAGAAGAATTGGCTTCAATTGAATTAAAAGTTCCTGGAATCGATTTATTCTCAGCTGGAAATATTAATTTAAGTAATGACCCATCCATTAAGTCTATTACAGCTATGGATGATTCAAACCGTACTTATAAACGTGTATTTGTTCAAAATGATGTTTTAGTAGGAATCATTTTATATGGTGATACTACTATGGGACAACGTTACTTTAGAATGTTAAAGAAACACGAAAATATTAATGATTACACACCAACTTCTGTTTTGACTAAGGCTGATGGTGAAGAAGCTGAAAGCGAAGTTGCTTCTATGAGTGATGATGACATCATTTGTGGATGTAATAATGTTTCTAAAGGTGAAATAGTTAAAGCTATTCGTGAACAAGGCTTAACATCAGTTGATGAAGTAGGAAAGATCACTCGTGCCGGAACTTCTTGTGGTAAATGTAAACCACTTATTCAAGAAATTTTGGAAGCTGAAGTTGGTGATAAAGCTAAAGCTGCCGGTGATAGTTTATGTAAATGTACTGATTTAGGACATGATGAAATTGTAAATGCAATTCGTGAAAATCATTGGACAACTACTAAAGAAGTATTTGAAGGATTGAATTGGAGAAATCCAGAAGGATGTAATAAATGTCGCCCTGCAATTAACTTCTATTTAGGTATGTGTTTCCCACGTGAACACGAAGATGAAAAAGATTCTCGTTGGGCTAATGAACGTTACTTAGCTAATATTCAAAGAGATGGAAGTTATTCTGTTGTTCCTAGAATGACTGGTGGTGAATTAACACCAGAAGCATTAATTAAATTATGTGAAATCGCTCAAAAGTATAATGTAAAGACCATGAAGGTTATTACATCACAACGTATGGGTCTATATGGTATTAAGCGTGAAGACTTACCAGCTATTTGGAAAGATATTAATGATTTAGCTGGTATGGAATCTGCTGAAGGATATGAACAATCATTACGTGAAACTAAGGCTTGTGTTGGTAAAGAATGGTGTCGTCATGGAACGATTTATTGTGCTCACTTAGCAGATCGTATTGAAGAAGAATTTAAACAAATTGATTATCCTAAGAAGTTGAAGTTAGGAATTTCTGGTTGTCCACGTAGTTGTGCTGAAGTATTAACTAAAGACTTTGGTGTTATTGGTTATGGTGGTCAATATAGAATGTACATTGGTGGTAATAATGGTACTCGTGTATGTGTTGCTGAAGAATTAGCAACTGTTAAGACTGAAGAAGAAGTACTTGAATACTTTGGTGCTTATCAACAATGGTTCCGTGAAAGAGGTCATTATTATGAACGTAGTTATGATACTCTTCAACGTGAAGGTGTTAAAGAAACAATTGAAATGTTAAAGGATGATACACAACGTAAAGCATTGTATGATCGTTTAATTGAAGCTCGTACTATCTTACGTGAAAAGCATCAAAACAAACAAGTTTGGAAAGATGCTTATGAAGATCCAAAACAAGTTAAAGAATTATTTACAAGTAAAGACATTACGGGGGAATAATAATGGCTAAAGAAGTATTCATTTGCAATGTAGATGACTTAGCAACTAGATTAGGATTTAAAGTTATTAATGGTGATGAGACTGTTGGTATCTTCAAATTATCTAATGGTGAAATTTATGCTATTGGTAATGAATGTCCTGGATGTGGATTTCCATTAACAGATGGAATTGTTTGTGAAGACACAGTTTACTGTGCTTTACATGATGAACAAGTTGATCTTAAAACAGGTAAAGAATTAACAGATGAAACAGGAACTCATCAAGTTAAAACTTATCCAGTTAGCATAAAAGATAATAAAGTTTATCTAACAATTTAATTTAAATAAAAAAGGAGTTGGAAATTTCCAACTCCTTTTTTATATTATATTTAATATAATGGTTTTTCATTAAAAATAATTAATTTAGAAGAATTTGATAAAATGAATTATTTTATTGCTTATCCTAAAGAAAAAATTCCAGTTAAATTTGTAGAAGAATTATCTAAACATTTAACTATTTATTATCCTTTGAGAAGGTTAAGTTTTTGTGAGTTAAATGTTGATCAATTAAATATTATTGAAAAATCTGATTATTTAATGTTTACTAGCAATTTTGCTTTAAAAATGTTTATAAAAAAATATTTGTCAACCAAAATTTTTGATTTTAACGGCACTTATGCTGTTTTAAGTAAAAAAATGGCAGAATCTTTAGTTAGTCTTGGAATTACTAAAATTTTAATTTCTGACGAAAAAGAGGATAAACAATCTTTAATCAATACAATATATAAACGTAAAAAAAGCAATTGTAGTATTTGTTATTTATGTGGTAATAAATCTGATAATACATTAGGTAATAACGTACATAACATTATATGTTATGAAAACGTTTGGAATAAATCAGATATAGACAGATCTAAAAAGGATTTATGCCAGTATTCTTTTGATAGAGTTTTAATAACAAGTCCTTCTAGTTTTCAAAGATATAAAAAAATTTTTCCCAAAAATCAATTAATTAAACAAAAATTTTATACATTAGGTGATAGAACAAAAAAAGTAATAGAAAATGAAGGCTATTGTGCGGTGGGGCCTAATAGTAAAACTAATGTTCTTAAAAATATTTTGAGTCTTATGTTAGAGAATGTGCAGTAATTTACAATCTTAGTGTTATAATTGTTACTAATTAAAATAATTAATAGAGATTTAAATAATGTATCCTATCATGCTAAATGTAAGGAATCTTTCCATTGCTATTATTGGTGGAGGAAAAATTGCTTATAGAAAGTACAAACAATTGATTAAATGTGGGGCTAAAAAAATTTTAATTGTAAGTCCTCAACTTAGCGACTTGTTTGATAATGATGTTAAGTTGTTTACATGGGCTAAAAATGAATATGATAAGAACTATCTTAAAAATAAAGATATAGTTTTTGCTTGCACTAATAGCGCTGAATTAAATAAAAGAATTTCTAGTGATGCTAAGACTTTAAGAATATTGGTGAATGATACTAGTTATAAAGCAAATTCTAATTTTTATAATATGGCAACAATACAAGATGACAAAAAGTTAATTGGTGTTTCAACTTTTGGTAAAAATCCTGTACTTGCTAAAGACATAAAGAATAAAATTAAAAAATTTTTAGATGAAAATGTTTAATTAGTATTTGAGGTATTTTATGTATGTTATGTGTGTAGGCTTAGATTATCATACTTTACCGTTAAATTTAAGAGAAAACTTTGTATTTAATGGAGATGAATTATCTAAAGCCAATAATTTGTTACATAGTCAGAATGGTATTTTGGAAAATGTAATATTATCTACTTGCGAGAGGACTGAAATATACGCAGTAGTGGAGCAAATACATTTAGGTAAAATTAAGATTAAAGAGTTTTTGTCACACTGGTTTCATATTGATTTAGAAGAAATTTCTAAATATATTAAAACCAAAAGTGATGAACAGGCAGTCACTCATTTAATGAAAGTCATTTCAGGTATGGACTCACCTGAAGTAGGAGAATCTCAGATATTACATCAAATTAAGGATGCTTTCTTTACTGCTAGAAAGCTTAGTAATACAGGAGCAATTTTTAATCACCTATTTCAAGAGGCGATTACTTTTTCAAAATATATTCACAGTAAATATAAAATAAGTGAATATTCTATGTCATCAACTCAAGCCGGAATTCATGAAATAAAGACTGAACTAGGTTCTATAAAAGATAAAATAATTTCTATTGTTGGTATTGGCGAAATGGGCCAACAAATATTAATGAATTTACAAGGTATGGGATATAACAAAATATATTTATTTGCTGAACATTATTCTCATGCGGAAAAAGTAGCCAATGACTTTTCTAGTAATGTAATAGCTAAAGACATGTCTGAATTCAAATCAATATTGGCTAATTCTGATTCCTTAATTATGGCTGCTAAGTTAAAGGAACCGTTAATTTCTATAAGTGAAATTAATAAAATAAGAAATGCAAAAACCGTGGTTATTGATTTAGGCGTACCACAAAATATAGATGAGGATTTATTTGTAAAAAATATAGTATATAGAAGTATTGATTCTTTAACGAAAATAATTGAACAAAATCAAAATATTAAGCAAAAATTAGTTAGAGAAATTAATAATGAAATTCCTGTGGAAGTGAATAATTTTTTTAATTGGCAAGAACAATTACATGTTGTACCTGTTATTAGTGGTTTAAGAAAGAAAGGATCTTTGATACAACAAAGTGTTTATAATAGTTTAGTAAATAAACTACCAGAATTAAATGATGATCAGTTGAAATTAATTCGTAGACATATGAAAAGCATTGTTAATCAATTATTACAAGATCCTATAAATGAAATTAAAGAACTTTCTATAACAAAAGATGCTAATTTAGATATAGAAATAGTTAAAAAAATTTTTGGATTAAATGGAGATTTGGGTTCAGATGATTAAAAAAGTAGTTATAGGTTCAAGAAAAAGTTCTTTGGCTTTAGCTCAAACTGGAATTGTTCAACATGCTTTAACTGTTTTAAATCCTAATGTAGAATTTGGTATTAAGACTGTTACGACAACTGGTGATAAAGATCTTACTAGTAGTTTGAACGTGATTGGTGGTAAGGGAGTTTTTGTTAAAGAAATTGAAGAAGAGTTACTAAACGGTACTATTGATATTGCGGTGCATAGTTTGAAGGATGTTCCTTCTATTTTACCTAATGGATTAATGTTAGGAGCGATTCCTCCTAGAGATTCTGCCTTTGATTGTTTATTATCATTGAATAAATATGAATCTTTAGATGATCTACCTAAAAATGCTCGTATTGGAACAAATAGTACGCGAAGAAGAGCTCAATTGTTAACTAGAAGACCAGATTTAGATATTGTACCAATTCGTGGAAATATAGAAACTAGATTAGGGAAATTAGAATCAGAAAATTTAGATGGCGTTGTTTTAGCTGTTAGCGGTTTAAATCGTTTGCAAAATAATTTAAATTTAAATAAATATAATATTTTAAAATTAAAAGATATCATTGTCCCGTCAGTTGGACAAGGAGCATTAGCTATTGAGTGTCGAGAAGACGATTTAGAAATTTTACGATTAATTACTACTATTAATGATAATGAAACATCTAGATGTGTTCATGAAGAAAGAAAATTTTTGGATAAACTTAATGGCAATTGTACTTCACCCATAGGTGGCTACTGTAGTTTTCAAGATCATCAATATACATTTCATGGTGTTGTTTTGTCTGATGATGGAGATAATATTTTTGAAAGCAAATTGACAAAAGATATTTCTGATGGTTTAGGCTTAGAAGCTGCAAATGAAATTCTAAATCAGGGAGCAGTTGTTTAGGAGGTTTGTAATGAAAGAGTTTGATAGACATCGTAGATTGAGAAGCACTAGTAATTTAAGAGATTTGGTACGTGAAAGTCATCTTAATAAGGATGATTTGATTATGCCAGTATTTGTAGATGAAAATTTAAGCTCAGGTAAAGTTGAAATAACTTCTATGCCTGGTATATATCGCTTTAGTTTAGCTAATGTTTTAGACGAAATCAAAGAGATTGTTGATTTGGGTATTAAATCTGTTATTTTATTTGGTATTCCTATAAATAAAGATGAAGTTGCCACTCAAGCATGGGATGACAATGGCATAGTACAGAGAGCAATTAGAAAAATTAAAACCAATTATCCGGATTTAATTGTAATAGCAGATTGCTGTTTGTGTGAATATACTTCTACTGGTCATTGTGGTATTTTAAGCGATAACGGTCGTGTTTTAAATGATGAATCTCTAGAATATATTGTAAAAACGGCAGTTAGTCAAACAAAAGCTGGAGCTGATATTATTGCTCCATCAAATGCTATGGATGGGTATGTATCAGCAATTAGAGCAGGATTAGATAAAGAAGGGTATATTGAAACTCCAATTATGTCTTATGCTGTTAAATATGCTTCCAGTTTTTATGGACCATTTAGAGAAGCTGCAGATTCTGCTCCTGCATTTGGAGACCGTAAAACATATCAAATGGATCCGGCAAATCGTTTAGAAGCTTTGCGTGAAGTTGCAAGTGACGAAAAAGAAGGAGCCGATTTTGTAATGGTTAAACCTTCAATGGCTTTTTTGGATGTTATGCGTGAAATTAGAAATAATACTAATTTACCTTTAGTTGCTTATAATGTATCTGGTGAATATGCCATGGTTAAAGCAGCAGCAGCTAATGGATGGATTGATGAAGAAAAAATTGTTAATGAAATATTAGTAGGGATGAAAAGAGCAGGTGCAGATTTAATTATTACTTATTTTGCTAAAGATATTGCTCGAAAATTATAAGGAGAATTGAAGAAATGCATAATATTGAAAAATCAATAGAAGCGTTTAAAGAATCTAGTAAAGTTATGCCAGGAGGAGTTAATAGTCCTGTCAGAGCATTTAAAAGTGTAGATGGAAACCCTATTTTTATTGATCATGGTAAAGATGAATATATTTATGACATTGATGGTAATAAATATATTGACTATGTTCTCTCTTGGGGACCATTAATTTTAGGCCATGCTGATGATTATGTAGTTGAAAAATTACAAAATGCTGTTACTAAAGGAACTAGTTATGGAGCTCCTACTTTATTAGAAACTCAATTAGCTAATTTAATTCAGCAGTATTTTCCTTCTTTGGAAATGATGAGAATGGTCTCTTCAGGTACTGAAGCTACAATGAGTGCTATTAGATTAGCTAGAGGATATACTAATCGTGATAAAATTGTTAAGTTTATTGGAAATTATCACGGACATAGTGATTCTTTATTAGTAGATGCTGGATCAGGAATGGCAACATTTGATATAAAAAAAGAACCAGGGATTCCAAGTGAATTCTCGTATGATACATATACAGTTCCTTATAATGATGTAGATGCTATTACTGATTTATTTGATCGTCATGGAAATGAAATTGCTGGTGTAATTGTCGAACCAATTGCTGGTAATATGGGAGTAATTCCTGGTACTAAGGAATTTATTCTTAAATTAAGAGAATTAACTAATACATATGGATCTTTATTAATATTTGATGAAGTTATGTGTGGTTTTAGATGTGCCTTGAGAGGAGCGTCTGAAATATTTAATGTTACTCCTGATTTAACTACTTTAGGTAAAGTTGTTGGTGGTGGACTGCCTGTTGGTGTCTTTGGGGGTAAAAAAGAAATTATGCAACATATAACTCCTTTAGGTGATGTTTATCATGCTGGTACATTATCAGGAAATCCTTTAGCTATGACAGGGGGTATTGCTACAATTCAACAATTATCAGAAGATAAATTTGAAAAAGCATGTAGTAATGTAGATTATTTATGTAAAGGAATAGAAGAAGTAGCTGCTAAAAATAAAGTTAATATTGTAACTCATCATGTTGGCACAATGTGGAGTTATTTCTTTAGTGATAAAGAATTGAATGATTTTTCTGATGTAGAAAATTGTAATATGGAACAATTTAGTAAAGTATTTAATCAATTAATCAATGCGGGTATTTATGTGGCTCCATCGCAATATGAAACTTGTTTTATGTCATTTAAGCATACTAAGGAAGATTTAGATTTAACAATTAATGCTTTTGATAAAGCATTTAGCAATTTATAATTTATAATCATAAAAAAACTAAAAGTTTTGTTTCAACTTTTAGTTTTTTATTTTTGTTTGGATCGTTTATATGAAATTTAGTCAATTAGGTTTACGTAAAGAATTATTAAAATCTATTAAACAATTAGGATATAATAGGTTAACTTCTATCCAAGAAAAAGCTTTACCAGATTTATTAAATAAAAGAGATGTATTGTTAAAAGCTCAAACTGGTACTGGAAAAACGGCAACTTTTGGAATAAGTTTACTTAATAATGTTAATTTTGAAAAACATTTGCAAGCGTTAATCATTGTTCCCACACGTGAATTAGCTGTTCAAATAAGTCAGGAATTAAAATTATTAGGTAAATTATTGCAAGTTAATGTACAAGCTATTTATGGTGGTGTTGATATACGGCATCAAATTGTTAAATTAAAAAATAAACCGCAAATTGTTGTTGGGACTCCAGGAAGAATTTTAGATCATATTAATAGACATACTCTGAAATTATCAAATGTTAACTATTTAGTTGTGGATGAAGCAGATGAAATATTAAAAATGGGATTTATTGATGATTTAGAAAAAATTTTTAATAAAATTCCTTCGTTATTACAAACAATATTTTTATCAGCAACTTTATCTACAAAATTGGAAAAGATCACTAATAAATTTCAACATAATCCTATTTTTATTGAAGATAAAAGTAAATTTAGTATTCCTAATACAATAAATCAATTTTATTTGAAACTAACTGAAACTGAAAAATTTGCTACATTAGTTTATTTGTTGGATTTACACGATGTAGCTAAAAATATTATTTTTTGTAATACTAAAATAAGAGCAAAAGACTTGGTCTATAATTTATTCAAGTATGGTTTTAATGCTGTTGAGTTATCTGGAAGTATTTCACAGCGACAACGTTTAGAAATTATTCAAAAATTTGAAGCAGGTAAAATTGAATTTCTAGTATGTACTGATGTTGCATCACGAGGAATTGATATTAGTAATGTTAGTTATGTATATAATTATGATTTTCCAGAAAGTATAGAAGGATATGTCCATCGTATTGGTCGTACAGGAAGATTAAATAACACAGGAGTAAGTATTAGTTTTGTGACTGATATAGATCTTCGTATATTTAACCAGGTACAACGTAATTTTTCACAAAATTTATCAATAATAAAGAAACCAGATAAAAACATAGTACTTCAATCTAGAATTGATAAATTATTAAAGAATATAGACTTAAATGATGAATATCCTATAAATAAAGCTTTTTTGGATACTGCTGGTAATTTATTGTTAAATCATGATTCTAAAAAATTAGTTGCGGTTTTACTTGCTTCATTAATACCCTATAGGAAAGGGATAAAGAAAATTATTATTAATAAGGGAAATCACAGTCATGATCGCAGGAATAGGAATTGATATAACTGATATTGATAGAGTAAAATTGTTAAACGATAAATATAACCAATTTAAAAGTAAAATTTTGGTTGGTGAAGAATTAAATGAATTTAATAGGTTTAGCGGTATACGTCAAATTGAATTTTTAGCAGGACGTTTTTCTGCTAAGGAAGCTTACAGTAAAGCATTAGGAACCGGAATTGGTAAAAAAGTGTCTTTTAAAGATTTAGAAATTTTAAATGATGAATTAGGTAAACCTTATTTTAATCGTCATCCGTTTCGAGGAGTTGGTCATATTTCTATTTCGCACACAAAAAACTTAGTTATATCAGAGGTAATTTTGGAGGTAAATAATTAATGGTGGTTGGAATTAATCGCTCAACTCAATTAAATGTTAATTTAAATTATTTACAACACAATGTACAAGAGTTTAAAAATTTTAGTGGTAAAAAAGTTTGGGCAGTAGTTAAAGCCGATGGATATGGATGCGGAATTTTAGAAGTATCAAGAGCTTGTTTGCAAGCAGGTGCTGAAGGATTATGTGTTGCTATATTAGACGAAGCTATTTTTTTACGTGAGAAGGGATTAAATTGTCCTATTTTGGTATTAGGAATTACTGATGTAGAAGAATACGAATTAGCAAGGAAATATAATATTTCTATAACAGTAGGAGATGTTCAGTCTCTACGTGATTATTCTGAAAAAAATAATATTGACAATATAAACCAGCCATTACATGTACACATTGCTTGTGATACAGGAATGAATAGAATTGGATTTAAAAATGTTGTTGAAATTAATAAAGCAATTGAGTTTATTACTAACAGTAATTTGTTTGATTTTGAAGGAATTTTTACTCATTTTGCAACGGCTGATGAAATTAACAATGAGTATTTTAAGTTACAGAATAATGATTGGAAACATATTTTAAAATCTATAATTAAAAAACCAAAATATATTCATTGTGCTAATACGGCCACAACTCTTTGGCATAAAGATGATGTTTTAGGTAATTCAGTCAGAATAGGAATAGGTCTTTATGGATTAAATCCTTCTAATGGAGTTAAGTCATTACCAATAGAGTTGAAACCCGTTGCTAGTTTAACGAGTAATTTAATTTTTGTTAAAAAATTATCAACTGGTATGAAAGTAAGTTATGGAGCTACTTATGAATTAAAAAATGATGATTGGATAGGTACATTACCGATAGGATATGCAGATGGATATCCTCGTAGTATGCAAGGATTTAAAGTTTTAATTAATGGAAAATTCTGTGAAATAGTGGGTAGAGTTTGCATGGATCAGTTGATGATTAAATTACCCAACAAATTAAAAGTAGGTACAAAAGTAACATTAATTGGGAAAGAAGAAAATAAAGAAATCACATTTGAAGATGTTGCTAAATACTTGAATACAATAAATTATGAAATTCTGGTAGATATAGGTAATCGAGTAAAGCGTACATATATTTTTAAATAGTTGTTTATTTATCTAACTTTTCTACATTGTCTATTATAAATCCACGTCTTTTTAAGGCTTTCTGAATTCTTTGACATAAATTATTATCTACATTTTGAGGTAATGTAAATAAAGTTCTTTGATTGTAATAAGAATCTTGGATGTTTAATGTTATACAAGAAGCAATTGCTGAGTATTTTGTAATTATTTTTGACATGATAGTTAGATCGCCACGTTCACCTTTAGACAAAACTGATAAAACATAGCTTCCCATATTTACATTCCAACTTTGAGAAAGCATTTCTAGTAATCTAGTATGAGTTAAAATTCCGTAAAAATGTTCTTGTTCATCTAAAACGGCAATGTATGGTAAATCCTTAATAGAAAAAAAGACTTTAAAAAATTCGTCATTTAGGTGAATAAATTTAGTGCTGTTTTTTAACAAAGTTGTAACTGGTAATAACATGTCTTTATTTTCTGATTTGTGTTTGTATATATGCGATTTGTATATATTACCACGAAAAATTTTATTTGTTTGATCTAATACAGGAATACATCTAAATCCAGTATCTTCAAGGATATCTAAAGCAGATTGTAAATTCATATTTTCTGGGATTGTTGTTAATGATTGCATTGGTTTAATAATATTTTTTAAAAGCATAAATTAAATTCCTTATAATTTTTCAATTTTAAATTATAGAATAAAAAAAGGCACCTATACAGGTACCTTTGAAAATAATTTGAAATTGTGATTTATTTTATAATCCAGTTTCTTTATAAGCATTTTCACGAACTTCAATAACTGTATCAGAAGATTTCTTGAATTCTTCCATTTCATGATCTGATAAAGGAATTTCTAATACTTCTTTGATTCCGTTTCCATCAATGATAGCAGGAGTACCAGTAAATATGTCGTGGAATCCGTATTCGCCATCTAACGGAGCGCTAACAGGTAACACTGAACTTTGATCATGTAAAATAGCTTCACAAATTCTTGTCATAGAAGCAGCAACACCATATGCTGTAAATCCTTTTCTATTAATGATTTCGTAAGCTTTATTACGAACTTGATCTTCAATTTCTACTAAACGATCATGACTTACGTTGTGTTTTTCTGCCATTAATGATAATGGAATACCAGCAACTGTTGCTTCATCTAAGTTAGCAAATTCAGAATCACCATGTTCACCCATTACATATGCATTAATGTCACGTGCATCAATACCTAATTCTTTGCCTAAAGCAACTTTTAAACGAGAAGTATCTAATGCAGTACCTGATCCAATAACTCGATTCTTTTCGAATCCTGACCATTTCCATACAGAATAAGTTAAAATGTCAACAGGATTAGATGCAACTAAGAAAATACCATTAAATCCTGAATCTATGATTGGTTTTACAATTTCGTGCATAATTTTAACGTTACGGTTAACAAGCTGTAAACGAGTTTCACCAGGTTTTTGTGCAGCACCAGCAGTAATAACTACGATGTCTGCATCTTTACATGCATCATATGATCCACGAGTAATTTTCTTTTGGGGAAGCCATGCAATGGCATCCTCTAAGTCTAATACATCTCCATCTGCATGGTCTTTTTTAGGTTCATCAATAATTACAAAATCTTCTGCAACTCCTTGTTGGCACATTGCTGAAGCAAAAGCAGTACCAACGAATCCATCTCCAACTAAACAAACTTTTTGACGATGTTCTGCCATAATAATCACCTCTATACTTTCTGAAACCGTTATCATCGATTCCATCTTTAATTATAATTAAATAATTATGTGAAGTAAAACACAAAGCAAAGTAGAAAAAATCGATTAATCGTTATTATAATAGTAATTGTACTGAATTTAGCTTATATTAATAATAATTTTTTTTTAATTGAAACTATTAATTTATTCTTTTACACAGAGGTAGGAAATTTATGAAAGTAATAATTGGATTAGGCAATGTTGGCTTACAATATGAAAATACACGACATAATACCGGTTTTATGGTTGTAAATAATTTGGCTGCTCGAAAAAATATTTTTTTTCAACATTTTAAGCAAGATTGTTTAGGATCAAGTTTTAGCTTAAATGATGAAAAAATATTATTAATTAAGCCAACAACTTTTATGAATGAATCCGGTATAGCTGTAAAGAAAATAGTGAATTATTATGATTTGAATTTAGAAGATATTGTAGTAGTTCATGATGATATGGATTTATCCTTAGGAAGGATCAAGCTAAAAACTCATGGTTCATCTGGAGGACATAATGGAATTAAAAGTATTACTGAAAAATTAGGAACTGATGAATATAAACGTATTAGAGTTGGAATAGGTCATCCTAAAAATAGGAACATTGTTAATTACGTGTTAGGAAAATTTACAGATGACGAAATGGATATTTTAAACGTTGCTATTGAAAATAGTTTGTCTGTAATACTTAATTGGATAAATAATATGTCTTTTGAAAAATTAATGAATAAATATAATGTTAAAAAGTAAATTATGGATTTAGAAGATTTAATAATAAATACAAAAAATTATCAACAAATAAAAGAGATATTAGATAATCAGGAAAATAGTAGGATATTATTAACTGGTCTTACAGGTTCGAGTAAAGCATTGGTTATAAGTTCGATCTTTAAAGAAAATAAAAAGAGTCTTTTAGTAATTGAAGATAATAGTTTGCATGCTAATCGTATGCTTGATGAATTAAGTAATTTAATTTCTGAAGACTTCTTGGCTAGTTTTGTTGTCGATGAAGATGTTAGCACTAGACTAGCCGTGGTTTCACCAGAAATTAGATCTGCTAAAATACATTCCTTAGATTTAATTTTATCTGATAAACCAGTAATAGTTGTTGTAAACCTTAGTGGTTTGCAAACATTGTTACCTGATCCTAATTATTTTTCCGAGAATATTTTAAGTTTAAAAATTGGAACTGAATTTAATTTGTATAAATTAAAAGAACAATTAATATTTATGGGATATAAAAATACTAAATTAGTTTTAAAACCCGGAGATTTTTCTGTGAGAGGTTCAGTAGTAGATGTTTATCCCTTAAATTTAGAATATCCAATTAGATTAGATTTTTTTGATAATGAAATAGATTCAATACGCACTTTTAATCCTGAAGATCAAAGAAGTATAGGTAATATTTCTGGAATTAATTTGTTACCTGCAACTGAATATTTAATAAATGAGGATGCCTTGGAAAAGGGTAAATCAATTTTAAAAGATAAAGTAAGTTTAGAATCAGAACTAAATTACGAGTATTTTAATAAACTATTAGCTCCTGAAAGTAATTTCGTTAATAATCCTGATCTTTTGTTATATAAGCAAATATTTTGGAAAAATCTTGTTAATATAATTGATTATTTTAGTAAAGAATTTTTAATTTGTTTTGATGATCGCAATCGCCTTTTATCAATGCAGGATGAATTACAAAATGGTTTTCATTCTTGGATTAAAGATAAAAAAAATATAGGAGAACTTATATCCGTTGATAAAGCTAAGTTACTAGATATTAAAGAAATCATTAATAGCAAAAAGTATCATCAAATATGGTTTTCACTTTTTGCTAAAAGTATGGGTAGATTACGTTTGAATTTAATAGTTAATTTTGATAATCAAGAATTACCCAAATTTTATGGACAAATTTCTATCATTAAAGATGAGCTCGTAAAGTGGCGTAAAGAAAAATATACCGTTGTTATTTTGATTAATGATAGTAAAAGAATTAATGATTTTAATAATACACTATTAGATTTTGATATTAGTTTATCCTTAAATAAAAAAAGTAATTTAAAACTTAATGAAACTCAAATAATATTAGGATCTTTGCAGAATGGTTTTATATTAAATGATGCAAAATTAGTTATTGTAACGGAAAATGAATTATTTAAAACTAAAACTATTCATCATCATAATCTTCAAATAAACAATGCTGAAAGGATTAGAAGTTATTCTGAATTATATCCTGGAGATTATGTTGTTCACGTAAATCATGGAATTGGTAAATATGAGGGTATTAAAACTTTAGAAGTAGATGGTGTTCATAAAGATTATTTAAGTATTGCATATCAAAAAAACGATAAAATATTTTTACCTATAAATAAAATAAATTTATTACAAAAATATGTTTCTGCTGATAATAAAAAGCCTCATTTAAACAAATTGGGCGGTACAGAATGGGCAAAAACTAAATTACGTGTTGCTAATAAAATTGAAAAAATTGCTGATGATTTAATAGATTTATATGCTGCAAGAGAAATGCAAAAAGGTCATGCTTTTATGCATGATGATCAATATCAATTAGATTTTGAAAATGAATTTCCTTATACCGAAACTAGCGATCAATTAAGAAGTATTGAAGAAGTTAAGGCAGATATGGAAAAGGAAAAGCCAATGGATCGTTTGTTAGTTGGTGATGTAGGTTTTGGTAAAACAGAAGTCGCTTTACGTGCTGCTTTTAAAGCAGTAGAAGATGGTAAACAGGTTGCATTTCTAGTTCCTACAACAATTTTAGCTCAACAACATTTTCAAACGATAAAAGAACGTTTTGAAAAATTTCCAGTGAAAGTTAGCATGCTATCTCGTTTTTCGTCTAGCAAGGAAACAAAAAAAATAATAAATGATTTAAATGATCACAATATAGATATAATTGTTGGTACACATCGATTACTTTCTAAAGATGTATCGTTTGCTGATTTAGGATTATTAATAATTGACGAGGAGCAAAGATTTGGCGTTAAACATAAAGAAAAAATTAAACAGTTAAAAAATAATGTTGATGTTTTGACTTTAACTGCTACGCCCATACCTAGGACATTAAATATGTCTATGATAGGTGTAAGAGATTTATCTGTAATTGAAACTCCACCTGCTAATAGATATCCAATTCAAACATATGTTATGGAGTATAATTTTAATGTTTTGAAACAGAGTATTATGCGTGAAATGAGTCGTGGAGGACAGGTATTTTATTTACATAATCGAGTTCATGACATTGAAAGTGTAGTTGATAATATTAAACAAATTGTCCCAGAAGCTAGAATTGCTTATATTCATGGACAAATGAATGAAACAAGTTTAGAAACTGTTTTATATGATTTTATTCATGGAGAATATGATGTTTTAGTAACTACAACAATTATTGAGACGGGTATTGATATGCCTAATGTTAATACTTTATTTATTGAAGATGCTGATAAAATGGGTCTTTCTCAGCTATATCAATTAAGAGGTAGGATAGGCCGTAGTAACAGATTAGCTTATGCTTACTTCACGTATCAACCAAATAAAGTATTAACAGAGGATAGTGAGAAAAGATTAAAAGCAATCCAAGATTTTACTGAATTGGGATCTGGCTTTAAAATAGCTATGCGAGATTTATCTATTCGTGGAGCTGGTAATTTGTTGGGTAAACAGCAACATGGATTCATTGATTCGGTTGGATATGATTTATATTCACAAATGTTATCAGATGCAATAAATAAGAAAAAAGGTATAGATAATATCGATGATAAGCAGAATACATCTATTAATATAAACGTTGATGCATATATACCTAAATCTTATATTAATGATGAACAACAGAAAATAGAATTTTATCGTAGATTGCATAATTTGGAAAATAATGATCAATATTTAAACGTTGAGGCAGATTTATTAGACAGATTTGGAGACTATCCTAATGAAGTTACCAATCTTTTACTTGTAAGTAAATTACAGATGTATTGTAGTAGATCTGGAATAAGAAGTCTCGATCAAAACAATAATAAAATAACTTTAATATTTAATAGCAATGTAAATAAATACTTAACTGATTCGATAATTTTAGAGAAATTTTCTAAGCTTAACTTTAAAATAATACTTAGTAAAACTAATGGTAAAAAAAGTATTCAAATTATATTACAACCTAAAGATGACTTAATGTCTGTCTTGCGTAATTTATTAAAAGTAATTAAAGCTTTATATGAATATCTTTTAGATATGAATTTTAGGACTTAGTATATGAAAAATGTTGTAAAAAAGTACTTTAGTGGTGTTATTTTTTTGTCAATCGCTGCTATAATTGCAAAAATATTTAGTATGCTTTACAAAATTTTATTGCAGAATTTAGTTGGTAATATAGGATTTTATATATACCAACAAATTTATCCCTTATATGGGATTTTTTTAGTTCTAGAGTTAACAGGATTACCATTATATATTTCTCAATTGCTTAATGATGTAGATGAAGGTAATAAAGTTAGATACTGTAAAAAAATATATTATTTATTAACGATAGTTTGTTTTGCATTGTTTTTAGTATTAGAGATATTGAGTCCTTTATTGGCATCGTATATGCATAATCATTATTTAATCAATATGATTAGAATTATAAGTATAATGGTTTTGTTTGTACCATTTTTATCTGTAGTAAGAGGATTTACTCAGTCTCAATTAGATATGCATTTAACAGGGATTTCTCAAATTGTCGAGCAATTCTGTAGGGTTGGTTTTATTATTTTAATAGCAATTTTAACTGTTCGTTTTAAATTTTCATTATATCGAATGGGAAATCTAATGATGATAACAACTGTCTTATCATCATTTATAGCTGTAATAACGTTAATTTTGTTAATAAAGTTTAAAAAAAATCGTAATCCTATATTTATTAGTGGTAATAGCTACGTTAGTAATACCATTTCATATAATGAATTATTTCTAAAAATTGTTCAACAAGGTGGTACATTATTCTTAATAATTTCCATCATTGTTATTTTTCAATTAGTTGATAGTTTTACTGTGAAAGGAGCTTTGTTATCTGCAGGCTATTCTTCACATCATTCTGAATTTTTAAAAAGCGTTTATGATAGATCTCAACCGATAATTCAAGTTGGGGTAGTTATATTTACTTCAATTTGCACAGGATTATTACCATTATTAAGTAAATATAAAAATAAAAAACAGTTTAATTCAGCTTTAAGGTTAGTAAAAACAACTCTTAGAATAGGTTTAGTTTTTGCAATTTTTATTACATTAGGAATTGTTTTTTTGATGCCCATACTTAATAAGGTGCTATTTAATAGTGTTTATGGGAACAGTACTTTAGCTATAACATGTAGCAGTATTGTTTTTATAGCTTATTTTTTGATGAATAGTATTGTTATTTTTCAAAGTCGTAATTATAAATATTTATTAAAAATATTTTTTATTGGTTTTTTGGTTAAATTATTTTTTAATTGGATTTTTGTATATCGTTTTGGGATTGTTGGTGCAGGAATAATAACGTTATTATCCTTTATAACTATGGATATTTTTATATTTATAAATAAGAATATTTATGAAATGAAAGTATTTAATTTAAAACAGATTTTAGGTTTAACGTTAGCTGTAATGTTTTCAGGATGTGTTTTATACTGGATAGATAATCTAATAATAAATTTATTTGTGTCTAGAATATTATTACTTTTGGTTTTACTTTTATTGATCAGTTTTCTTTTTTTAGAAGTAGTTATATTAGGACATGTTTTTAATATATTTAATTTAAAGGAACTTAAAAATATAGAAAGAACTTTATGATTATGCGCATTGATAAATTTTTGAAAGTGTCAAGAATCATCAAAAGAAGAACGGTTGCTAAAGAATTAGTAAATCAGGAAAGAATTATTTTGAATAATAAAGTAGCTAAATCTTCAAGTCCAATTAATATTGGAGATATAATAAGTGTTCAATTTGGTAATAAAATTTTGACTATTAAAGTAAAAAATATTATTGATACTACTAAAAAAAGTGACGCTGAAACAATGTATAGTATTGTTAATGAACAGTATAAAAATATAAACGAGTAATATGTTAAGATTAACTTATTAGGATGATTATTTATGGATGATAAAAATCAAGAAAAACGAAATAAATTTGATCAGCATACTTTTTTACAAATTAATAAAAGAAAAACTTATATATTAATAATTTTTGTTATTGTAGCTGCTATTTTTTCTTTTTCTTATATAAGAAATTTAATTGCATTACATAATGTGAGAAAAGAAAACTACGAAACGGTACAAAAGTTAAAACGTGAACGAAAACAAAATAAACGATTAAAACAAGAAGAAAAGCAATTACATAATAGTGATTATTTAGGCCAATTAATAAGAGCAAAGTATTTGTATTCTAAAAATGGAGAATTAATTTATAATTTGCCTAATGATAGTAAATGATTAATATATTAATATTTTGAAATGGAAGATATACTTAAAGATTTAATTAATTTAAATAAAAGTTATAACTTATGGTCTAAAAATGATAGAGTTATTTTGGCTGTTTCTACGGGACCTGATTCTATGGCTTTATTAAATTTATTTATAAATTTACCAAATAAATTCAAGCCACAATTGAACGTTCTACATATTAACCATAAGATTAGGCAGCAAAGTGAAGAAGAAGAAAAATATTTAACTCAATTTACTGCTGAAAGGAACATTCCTTTATATATTAAAAGATGGAATACGAGCCAGCATCCTAAAAATAGTAGTATTGAAGCTGCTGCTCATGATTTTAGATATCGTTGTTATTCTGAACTAATGAATGATATTGGTGCTAAATTAGTTATAACTGCTCATCAAGCTGATGAACAAGCTGAAACTATTTTGATGAATTTAATTCGAGGTTTTTCGATAAATGAAAAAATAAAAATGCCTTTTAAAGTTAACTTTGATGGTGGTTATATAATTCATCCATTATTGAATTTTAAAAAGCAATTATTGTTAGATTATTTAAAAAAGAGAAATATTAAATATTATACAGATAAAACTAATTATGATTTAAATAATTTACGTAATAGAGTACGAAACAAAATAATTCCTTTATTAGTACAAGAAAATCCTAATTTTGTTAGTGATATAGTTAATAGATTCAATGATTTAGGAAATGTCTTTAATTCATTTAATAATGATTTAGATAAAGAAGTATTACGTATAAATCATTCATTAAGTAAATTAAAAGCAAGTGTTTATCCTATTAAGGAATTATTAAAAAAAGAATTTAGTTTGTTGGATACGAGAACCATTGTAGAAGATAAGGCATGGGAAAATGCTCAAAAATGTTTAATGAATTCTATCAAATCACAATTTGTGATTGATTTAAATAGTGAATATCTAATTGAATGTGTTTATGATAATTATCAATTTTTAAAGAGAAAAAAAATTCAAAAAGAAATAATAGATAAGAATAAAATTGTGGAAGTTTATCCTAATAATGAATTGATATATTTTGATGATTTTCGAATAAAAATGAGTCCTTCATTTGCTACTACAAGAATATTTCCTAAATATAGAAGTATTCATTTGTGTATTTCTAAAAATGAATGGCCGTTAAAAATTAGATATGCCAATTTAACAGATAAATTGTTATTATATGGTGGAAAGCATAAGTCTGTAAAAAGAATATTAATTGATCAAAAAGTTCCAGAAAAAGATAGGGATAAACAATTAATTTTGACTAATGCACAAGATGAACCATTATGGTTGATAGGAAGAAGAGTAACTCAACGGAGAAAAAATGGTAAAATAATTGAATTAACAATTATGGAGAACAGCAATGAATAATGATATAGAAAAAATACTTTATAATGCGGAAGATATTGAAAAAAGTGCTGTAAATTTAGGTAAACAAATTTCTGAAGATTATGTAGGTAAGAAACCTATTTTGATTTCAGTATTAAAGGGTGCAATTTTATGGACTGTTGATGTTATGCGACATATAGAAATTCCGTTGCAGTTAGATTTTATTGATGTATCTAGCTATTATGGTTCTACATCTTCTCAGGGTCAGATAGATTTGATTCATGGTTTGACTTTAGATGTGAATAATAGAGATGTCCTGATAATGGAAGATATAGTAGAAACAGGTCGAACTTTGAAGTATTTGATAATTATTTAGATAAAAGAAAAGCTAAAAGTATCAAGGTATGTACTTTACTAGATAAGAAAGAACCTAGAGAAATAGATGTTGATGCTGACTATGTTGGTTTTAATGTGCCTAATGAATTTGTCGTTGGATATGGATTAGATTATAAGGGATATTATCGTAATTTACCTTATATTGGTGTTTTAAAACCTAGTGTTTATAAAAAATAGACGTTTATTAATAATTATTTACTAATTTGTGATACCATTATCACATTAACATCAAAATTAAGGAGATATAAATGAATAAGCGTAAAAATGGACCGGTCCGTAGTGGATTATTTTGGATCGTTGTATTTTTATCTTTAATGGGAATTATTTATTTCTTTTTTGGGAATAATACTAGTGCTCAAACTGAAAATATTTCCTCTAGTGAATTTGTTCGTGACTTAAGATCAAACAAGATAAAAGATATCAGAATGCAACCTGCCGGTGGAGTTTATAAAGTGACTGGTGATTATCGTAAAGCTCAACAAGCCACAAATAACTCTTCTAATGGTGTTGGATCGTTAAGTAGTAAGAGCAAGGTTACTAAATTTAATACTTCTGTTTTAAATAATGATTCAGTTGTTAAACAAGTGAACACTTTATCTCAGAGACATAATGTAAAAACATCTGTGCATGAAGAACAGTCTAGTGGATTCTGGATGAATCTATTAAGCATGTTATTACCAATATTATTGATTGGTTTCTTCTTCTACATGATGATGGGACAAGCTGGGCAAGGTGGTGCTGGCCGAGGCATGGCTAGTTTTGGTAAATCTCACACTAAACCGGCAGATCCTAAAGATAATAAGGTTAGATTTAGTGATGTAGCTGGAGAAGAAGAAGAAAAGCAAGAATTAGTTGAAGTTGTAGAATTTTTAAAAGATCCACATAAATTTACTGCTTTAGGTGCGCACATTCCAACAGGTGTTCTATTAGAGGGACCTCCTGGTACAGGTAAAACTTTATTAGCTAAAGCGGTTGCTGGAGAAGCGGGAGTGCCATTTTATTCAATATCAGGTTCTGATTTTGTTGAAATGTTTGTCGGTGTTGGTGCAAGTCGTGTTCGTGATTTATTTAGTCAAGCTAAAAAGACAGCTCCTTCAATTATATTTATAGATGAAATTGATGCTGTAGGTCGGAAACGTGGTGCTGGCATGGGCGGTGGCCATGATGAACGTGAACAAACCTTGAATCAATTATTGGTAGAAATGGATGGATTTACTGGTAGTGAAGGTGTAATCGTAATGGCTGCTACTAACCGATCTGATGTATTAGATCCTGCTTTATTACGTCCTGGAAGGTTTGATAGAAAAATATTAGTAGGACAACCTGACGTTAAGGGTCGTGAAGCAATTTTAAAGGTTCATGCTAAGAATAAACCTTTGGCAAATAATGTAGATTTAAAAGAGCTAGCTAAACAAACGCCAGGATTTGTTGGTGCTGATTTGGCTAATTTATTGAATGAAGCTGCTTTATTAGCTGCTCGTCGTGGAAATAAAAAAATTCAGTATTCTGATTTAGATGAAGCAACAGATAGAGTTATTGCTGGTCCTGCAAAGCATGATAGGACAATTTCAGAACAAGAACGAAAAACTGTTGCCTTTCATGAAGCGGGACATGCTATTGTTGGTTTAGTGTTAAATGATGCTAGAGTAGTTCACAAAGTAACGATTGTTCCTCGTGGTAGAGCAGGTGGTTATGCTATCATGTTGCCACGTGAAGACCAAATGTTGATGAGCAAAAAAGATGCTAATGAACAAATAGCAGGTTTAATGGGAGGACGTGCTGCTGAAAAAATCATTTTTGATTCAGAATCTTCTGGAGCATCAAATGATTTTGAACAAGCTACGCAAATTGCTAGAGCCATGGTTACCAAATATGGAATGAGCGATAAATTAGGAATGGTTGCCTTGGAAAGCGAAGGACAACAACCGTTTGTTGGAGCTCAATATGGCCAATCACAACCATATTCAGAACAAACTGCATCGTTGATTGATTCAGAAATTAGACGAATTACTGAAGAAGGCTATAAAAAGGCATACGATATAATTCAATCTCATCGAGATCAGCATAAGGTAATTGCAGAAGCATTACTTAAGTATGAAACATTAGATGCTAAGCAAATTTTAAGTTTGTTTAACACTGGTAAAATGCCAGAAGATGATACTGAAGAATCTGTTGAGGCTACTACTTTTGAAGAAGCTAAAAAAGCACTTGAAAAGAAGGAAGCTGAAAGAGTGGCAAAGTTAAGTAAAGATCAAAAAGAAGTGGATGGTGAGAATCAAGATAATTCTGATTCATCGAATAAAGATAATTCCATTTCTAATAAAGAAGATAATTAATTTTTTGAAAACGTGTTTTAAATGAGTTAAATTTAAAATGCGTTTTTATTTTATAGATAGGAATTTAAATTTTTATGGATAGTTTTGCAATAAATGGTTTTTTAAATAAAGATAAGTTTCGTTATGTATTGATTGATAGCACAAATTTGTCAAAGGAAGCACAAAAGAAACAAGGTTTGTACGGTGGTTCTGCGATTGTATTAAGTTATTTATTAACTGCTACAGAGTTATTATCTGCGGCTTTATTAAAAGATAAGCAAACAATGACGGTTAAATTGCGAACTAATGGTTTGATACGTGGAGCTTTAATTGATGCTGATGATAATGGTCATGTTAAAGGATATATATTAAATAATCATGCTGACTTTATTTTGGATAAAGATAATAAGGTTGATTGGACTAAAATGATAGGTAGCCAAGGAACATTATCAGTAAGTAAAAATTTGGGTGTAGGGGAACCATATACTGGTCAAGTTTCCTTAGTTAATGGTAAAATAGGTGAAACTTTTGCCTATTATTTAGCCCAATCTGAACAAATAAATTCAGCGCTTAATGTAGTGGCTTTGATTGATTCTGATGGAAAAATAAGTCATGCCGGAGGATTTTTAATTCAAACTTTGCCCGGGACTAGTGATTCAGATATAAATGAATTAGAGCAAAAGATTAAATCGATATCATTATCTAGTTGGCTTAAAAGTGGGAAGGATATTAATGGTTTTTTAAATCAGTTAGTGGATGGTAGACAAGATGTAAAAGCTTTAGGTACAAAACAATTAAGTTATTATTGTAATTGTTCTAAAGAAAAATTTGCTAATGATTTAAAACGTCTAAGTGAGAATGATTTAAAAGAATTGATTGATGATGACAAAGGTGCAGAATTGGTATGTCATTTTTGCAATCAAAAATATAATTTTACAACAGAAGAATTAAAACAAATTTTAGATAGTAAAAGTAATAATTAGGAGAATAAGTTTATATGCAATGGAAAATTAGGAATGTGGTTATTCCTAACCAAGTTGTTGTTGCACCTATGGCTGGAGTAACAAATACAGCATTTAGAATGATTTGCCGTGAATGTAATGCTGGGTTGGTTGTATGTGAAATGATCTCTGATCGTGGAATCATGTATAAAAATAAAAAAACCTTGTCGATGTTAAAAGTTGACGCTAAGGAACATCCAATGAGTATTCAAATTTTTGGTGGAACAAAGGAAACTCTAATAGAAGCTGCCAAATATGTTGATCAGAATACTGAAGCTGATATTATTGATATTAATATGGGTTGTCCAGTCAATAAGGTTGTTAAAACAGATGCTGGTGCTAGATGGTTATTAGATCCTGATAAAGTATATGAAATGGTTTCAGCAGTAACTGCTTCTGTTGATAAACCAGTTACTGTAAAAATGAGAACTGGTTGGGATGAAGATCATTTATATGCAGTTGAAAATGCTCAAGCCGCAGAACAAGGTGGAGCTAGTGCTGTCGCCATGCATGGACGAACAAGAGCACAATTTTATGAAGGCAAAGCAAATTGGAATATTTTGAAAAAGGTAAAAGAAAATATTAATATTCCTTTTATGGGTAATGGAGATGTAAGAACTTTAGATGATGCCTATAAAATGATTCATGAAGTAGGTGCTGATGCAGTAATGATAGGACGTGCTGCTGAAGGTAATCCATGGATTTTAAATCGAATTGCTCATTATTTAGAAACTGGAGAGAAATTGCCTGAGCAAACACCAGTGGAAAAAATTAAATTGGCTAAAGAACATTTGCAAAGATTAGTAGATTTAAAGGGTGAACATGTAGGTGTTAGAGAATTTAGAGGGCAGTCAACTTATTATTTGAAAGGTATACCACATGCTGCTAGAACAAAAGTAGCTTTGACTAGTGCTGAAACACAACAGGAAATGTTAGATATCTTTGATCAATTTACTGAGAAATTACAAAAACGAGATTTGATTTAATATTTATTTTTAATAATTAAGTAATTTAGTAAAAAGGTGGGTATGAACTTTGGAAAATCAAAAAGAACTAAATGATCAAATGAAAGTACGTAGAGAAAAATTACATGAATTGTATGATGAAGGGATAAAACCATTTGGACATCGTTTTGATCGTTCACATTTAGCAGCTCAGTTGCATGAAGAGTTTGGTGATAAAACTAAAGAAACATTAGAAGATGAACACCATGTAGTTAGCATTGCAGGTAGAATGATTTCTAAGCGTGGTAAGGGTAAAGTTAGTTTTGCTGATTTAAAAGATCGTACTGGCAAAATTCAAATTTATGTACGTAAAGATATTGTTGGAGAAGAAGCATATCATGTTTTTAAGCGTTCAGATATTGGTGATTTTTGGGGAATTGAAGGCGATGTTATAAAAACTGATATGGGTGAGTTGACAATTCGAGCACAAAAAATTAGTTTTTTGAGTAAATCTTTACGTCCATTACCAGATAAATATCATGGTTTAACTAATCAAGAACAAAAGTACCGTCAAAGATATTTGGATTTGATTGCTAATGAAGATAGCTTTGATAGATTTAAGAAACGATCTAAAATTATTCAAGCTATTCGTAAATATTTGGATAATTTAGGATTTCAAGAAGTTGAAACCCCAATCATTCAAACTGTTGCCAGTGGCGCAGATGCACGACCATTTAAGACACATCATAATGCTTTAAATATGGATATGTATTTAAGAATTGCGACTGAATTACATTTAAAGCGTTTAATTGTTGGAGGAATGGAACGAGTATATGAATTAGGGCGTGTATTTAGAAACGAAGGAATAGATACTCGTCATAATCCTGAATTTACAACATTAGAAAGTTATTGTGCATATTGGGATTTCCATGATGTTATGGATGAAACAGAAGGAATTGTCAAAGCTGCAGCAAAAGTCGTAACTGATAATAACCAGATCGTTTATCAAGGACAAGAAATTGATTTAGGGCATGACTTTAAACGGGTTCATATGGTAGATGCTATTAAGGAAGCTACTGGGATTGATTTTTGGAAACCAATGAGCTTAGAAGAGGCTAAACAATTAGCTAGTGATAATGGTATTGAATGTGAGCCGTTTTGGAAAGTTGGACATATCATTAATGCATTTTTCGAAGAAAAAGTACAAGATTCTTTAATTCAACCAACTTTTATTTATGGTCATCCGGTAGAAGTTTCTCCATTAGCAATTAAAAATGATAAAGATCCACGATTTACTGATCGATTCGAATTGTATATTGTTGGAAATGAATTTGCTAATGCATTTAGTGAATTAAATGATCCTATTGATCAAAGACAACGATTTGAACAACAAGTTGAAAATCGTCGTCAAGGTGATGAGGAAGCCCAACCGATTGATGAAGAATATTGTGAAGCTCTAGAATATGGTATGCCACCAACAGGTGGATTAGGAGTTGGAATAGATCGTTTAGTAATGTTGTTGACTGATGCTCCTTCAATTAGAGATGTTTTATTGTTCCCAACTATGAGAACTGAAGAATAATAATTAGTTAATTATTAAATTTAAAAAGGACGAAGTGATTGATCATTTCGTCCTTTTTAAATTTTATATTGTCAATTAATTAAATTATGATAAAATATACTCATAATTTTCTAATCGTTTTATAATTAAGGAGAAATAATTTGACTGATTTAACAAAAGAAAAAACTTTTTTTGGACATCCACAAGGTTTATCTACATTATTCTTTACTGAAATGTGGGAACGTTTTAGTTACTATGGAATGCGTGCTATTTTACTTTATTACATGTATTTTGCTATAAGTAAAGGCGGATTAGGTTTTTCAGAAGCAACTGCCAGCTCTATCATGGCTATATACGGTTCGTTAGTATATTTATCTAGTATTGCTGGTGGATTTATTAGCGATAGAATTTTGGGGTCACGTAAGACAGTATTTATTGGTGGCGTTTTGATCATGTTTGGACATATTGCGTTATCAATTCCGGCTGGAAAAATTGCTTTGTTTATTTCCATTGGTTTAATTGTATGTGGTACAGGACTTTTAAAACCAAATGTGTCTGACATGGTTGGTAATTTATATGATAATGATGAAAGAAAACGTGATGCTGGATTTAATATTTTTGTTTTTGGTATTAATTTAGGAGCATTATTAGCTCCATTTGTAGTTGGTTCTTTAAAAGATAATTTTAATTTTCATGTTGGCTTTTCAGCAGCAGCAATTGGAATGTTTTTAGGGTTAATTCAATATTATTTTGGTGGACGTAAATATTTAGGTAATAACGGATTATATCCTAATGATCCTTTAGAAAAAGAGGAAGTTAAGAGACTAAGTATTAGAACAATTCTTGCAATCATAATTTTGGCATTAATTTTAGTATGGATGAAATTAATGAACTCTTTAAACATTGATAATGTTATTACGTTAATTAGCGTAATTGCCATTGGAATTCCTTTTGTTTATTTTGTATTAATGCTCAGCAGTCATAAAGTTACTAAGAATGAGAAACGTCATGTAACTGCTTATATTCCTTTATTTATAGCAGCAGTTTTATTTTGGGCTATTGAAGAACAAGGATCCGTGGTTTTAGCTTTGTTTGCTGAACAAAGAACTCAATTAACCATGGGAAGTTGGCATATTCCTGCTTCCTTTTTCCAATCTTTAAATCCATTGTTTATTATGTTATATACGCCGTTTTTTGCTAAATTATGGACTAAATTAGGCAAAAAACAGCCTACTACTGCAAGTAAATTTACTTATGGATTAATAATTGCCGGAATATCATATTTGTTTATGACTTTGCCAGGTTTAATAGATGGAACACACGGTAAAGTTTCTCCGCTTTGGTTAATTATTAGTTGGGCCATTGTTGAAATTGCAGAAATGTTAATTTCACCAATTGGTTTATCAGTAACTACTCGTTTGGCTCCTAAGGCTTATTCGTCACAAATGATGAGTATGTGGTTTTTAGCTGATGCGGCAGGGCAAGCAATCAATTCGCAAATTGTTAAATATTATTCTTCTGCAACAGAGATTAGTTACTTTTTAGTAATTGGCTTAATTACTGTTATATTAGGAATAATTTTCTTTATCTTCCGTAATAAAGTATTTAATTTGATGAAAGATGTGGAAGTTTCTGAAGGGTAAAAGATTCTCAGATATATCTGAGAATCTTTTATTGCAAAAAAAGGCGTTTTTATCTACAATAGTACTTGAACGTTGCCTAACTTTCCGTTAAAATTAATTCGTTGACTTTGGCGGAATAGCGAAGTGGCTAAACGCAGCGGTCCGTAAAACCGCCCCGAAAGGTTCGTTGGTTCGAATCCAACTTCCGCCATTTATTGGGGTATAGCCAAGTGGTAAGGCAACGGACTTTGACTCCGTCATGCGCTGGTTCGAATCCAGCTACCCCAATTAGTGAGCACTAAGTCACTGTGTAGTGATTTAGTGCTTTTTTAATAATAGATTATTTTTAAGGTAATATTTTGTTATGGTGACACCAGTATATATAAAAATACATGATGATTTAAAAAAAATGATTGAGAATGGCGAATGGAAAATTGGTGACAAAATTCCTTCAGAAAGAGAACTGTGTTTAAAATTTAATGTTAGCCGAATGACATTAAGACAAGCGGTACAAACATTGGCTGAAGAAGGTATTTTAGAACGTAAAGTTGGTTCTGGAACGTTTGTAGCTAGGCAAAAAGTTCAAGAAAAAGTTTCAGGAGTAACTAGTTTTACTGAATTGATGCAAAGGTTTGGCAAAATACCATCTTCCAAAACAATTTCTTATCATTTAGCTGATGCTTCTTCATCTGAAATGGAACAATTAAAGTTGACCGATAAACGTGTATTGAGAATGGAAAGAATTCGTTACGGTAATGAAGAGCCTATTTGTTTTGAAGTTGCCACAATACCGGCGAAATTTGTTCGGAATTTATCGAAAGACAAAGTAACTAAATCTTTTTATAAAACCTTAGAAGAGGAAGAACATTTAAAAATAGGACATGCTCAGCAAATAGTTTCTGCAATTACGGCTAGTGAACGAGTAGCTGAATATTTGAATTTAAAACGAAATGATCCATTGTTATATTTACAGCAAGTGACTTGTTTAGATGATGGCACACCATTTGAATATGTACGAACGCAGTATGCTGGCAATCGATTTGAATTTTATTTAACAAGATAATGAATGGGATGTGAAATTATGTATCCAGATGATAGTATGGCTTTACATACTGATGCATATGAATTAAGTATGGCGCAAACATATTTTCAAGAAGGACTAGCTAATCGTCACGCGGTGTTTGAAGCTTATTTTCGTAAAATGCCCTTTAAGAATGGTTATGCTATATACGTTGGTTTAGAGCGAATAATTGATTTTATCAATGATTTTCATTTTTCTAAAACTGATATTGACTATTTACGTGGTGAAGGATATTCCGAAGATTTTTTAAATTATTTACGGGATTTTAAATTTAAAGGAACTATTAGGTCTTTTAAAGAAGGAGATCTTGTATTTAATAATGAGCCGATTATTCAAGTAGAAGGACCATTATTAGATTGCCAGCTTATTGAAACAGCCATTTTAAATATTATGAATTATCAAACTTTAATTGCCACTAAAGCGGCTATGATTAAAACCGTTGTTGGTGATGATCCGGTTTTAGAATTTGGTAGTCGAAGAGCGCAAGAATTAGATGCAGCAATTTGGGGAACCAGAGCTTCATACATTGGTGGTTTTGATGCTACTAGTAATGTGCGGGCAGGTAAGATCTTTGGTATTCCTATTAGTGGTACGCATGCGCATAGTTTAGTACAGACTTATCGTAATGACTATGATGCATTTATGGCTTATGCAAAATCACATAAGAACTGTGTTTTTCTAGTAGATACGTATGATACGTTAAAATCAGGAGTTCCCAATGCTATTCGTGTTGCTAAAGAAATGGGCAATAAAATTAATTTTTTAGGTGTACGGATTGATTCTGGAGATATGGCTTATGTATCTAAACGTGTCCGAGAAATGTTAGATGAAGCTGGATTTAAGCATGCCAAGATTTATGCATCAAATGATTTAGATGAAAAAACCATTATGAGTTTAAAGATGCAGGGAGCAAAAATTGATGTTTGGGGAATTGGTACTAAATTAATAACGGCTTTTGATCAACCTGCTCTTGGAGGAGTTTATAAATTAGTTTCAATTGAAAATAGCCGAGGAAAGATGGTTGATACATTAAAGTTAACTAGTAATGCGACCAAAATAACGACACCTGGCAAAAAACAAGTATGGCGAATTAATGGTTCGGAAGGTAAATCAGAAGGAGATTACATTACTTTAGCAGATGAAAATCCGCAACAACAGCAAAGTTTGCATATGTTTCATCCAGATTATCCATATATAAATAAAGATATAGTTAATTTTAAAGCTCGACCTTTGTTAGTAGATATTTTTGTAGATGGAAAACAAGTATATAAAAAGCCTTCTTTAAATGAAATTCGACAATTTTCTCAATTACAAAAAGCTGAATTATGGGATGAGTATAAACGAACCCTGAATCCACAAATTTATCCAGTTGATTTATCTGAAAAGCTATGGAACCATAAGCATAATTTAATTGAAGAAATTAGATCGTATATTGATGAGCAGTTGTAGGAGAATAAAGATGCGACCATTACAAGAAAAGATTATTCATAAATTAGGAGTTAAACCTAAGATTGATCCTGAACAGGAAATTCGGGTAAGTATTGATTTTATTAAAAATTATTTATATAAAAACGCTTTTTTAAATACTTTGGTGTTAGGAATTTCTGGTGGTCAAGATTCTACTTTAGCAGGTCGATTAGCACAATTAGCAATTGAAGAAATGCGTGATGAAACTGGTAATTCAGCTTATCAATTTATTGCTGTTCGTTTACCTTATGGAAAACAGGCAGATGAAGCTGATGCGATGAAAGCGATTGAGTTTATTCATCCCGATCAAGTTTATCGAACTGACATTAAGGATAGTGTTGATGCAGTAGTAAAAAGTGTTGAAATGAATAAACTAAAAATAAATGATTTTAATAAAGGCAATATAAAAGCACGAATTCGTATGGTTATGCAATATGCAATTGCTGGAGAACAAAACGGTGTGGTGATTGGTACTGATCATGCAGCTGAAGCAGTGGTTGGCTTTTATACTAAATATGGTGATGGAGCAGCAGACATAGCACCGCTTTATCGTTTAAATAAACGACAAGGAAAGCAATTGTTAAAGGCATTGAAAGCTCCCAAATTTTTGTATGAAAAAACCCCAACGGCAGACTTAGAAGAAGAACAGCCAGCATTGCCTGATGAAGAAGCTTTAGGTTTAACTTATCAAGAAATTGATGATTATTTGGAAGGAAAACCAATAGAAGTTAAACAAGCGGAAAAACTAGAAGCTTTATATCAAAAGACTGAACATAAACGTCATTTAACAATTAATGTTTTTGATGATTTTTGGAAATAAAAATTAAGGATAGGATTGTATGGATCAGATTATTGCTTGGTTCCAAAAGGAACGCACAAAATTATACCTAACGTTAATTTTATTAATTTTTATCTTATTTGAAATTCGTAGTTTTTTACCAATTGTATTATTTACAACTATTTTTAGTTTTTTGGCAGTTAAAGCAACCAAAAGATTAAAAAAAATGTTACCGATTAATCAGGTTTTTGCAACAATAATTGTGTATTTATTACTGATTATATTTTTATCAATAGCTATTTCTTACATTACAATTCCATTAATTCATCAATTGAGTAATTTACCTCATTTAGTGGGGAAAGTAATGCATGGACATCCAGAATGGAATCACCAAATTAATACCTGGGTACATAAAGCCATTAAAAATCAAAGTTTTGTTCGACATGGCCAGGTAGCGTTATTGTCAGGATTAAAGGGATTAGAAAGCATCGGTACTGGTTTTTCACATGTTGTAGTAGCTTTATTTTTGAGCTTTGTATTTACAGCTTCTTATAATAAAATGCGTGATTTTGGTAAACGTTTCTTAGAAAGTCCGTTTAAAACTTTCTTTGGTAATATTTATCATTTAGTAAGTAAATTTGTTTTAATTTTGGGAGCAATCATTGATACTCAGCTAATTATTTGTACAATTAATACGATTTTGATGATAATAGGTTTGTATTTACTGAAAATGCCTAGTTGGCTAGTGTTAGGAGTTATGTGTTTTATATTAGGCTTGATTCCAGTGGCAGGTACATTATTATCAATGATTCCTTTATTGATTGTTGCTTTAGCTAGTGGTGGTTGGATTAAAGTAATAGAAGTATTAATTTTAGTTACTATAATTCATCTGTTTGAATCTTATGTATTACATCCAAGATTGATGGCTAACGCAACTGATTTACCAGTATTTGTAACTTTTATTACTTTAATTGTGAGTGAACATTTATTAGGTGTTTGGGGATTGATAGTTGGTTTACCAATTGTCGCCTTTTTCCTAGATTTATTTGGAGTACATTCAATTGTTAAAAAACGTGAATAGTTTTATTGCTTAAGATAGTAGTTTTTGATAGAATTACTATCGTTGTTGCGGTCATGGCGGAATTGGCAGACGCGCAAGATTAAGGATCTTGTGATCAAAATTGATCATCCGGGTTCAAGTCCCGGTGACCGCATTTAGTTAAGGGTTTAATTCGAAAGAATTAAACCCATTTTATTTATAGAAATGGAGCAAACTATGATAACAATTGGATTAGTGGGAAGAAAAGTTTTTGTGGATAATTTAGTTGCAACGTTACCGGAGATTGAGCATACTAAAGCTGAAATTTTAACGTTTGGTTGGCAAGATGATAATTTAAATCAAGATAAATTTCAGCAACAAGTTTTAGAGCAAGTTCGAGATAAAGAAGAAGTTTTATTTCTAATTGATTTATGGGGTGGCAGAGCTTTTGATGTAATTAGTTTAATAGTGGCAGAGCATAATAATATGGGGCTTATCACTGGATTAAATTTACCAATGTTAATTGAAGCTTGTTCAATGTATGGAGAAAAGTTATCCACAGCAATGGAAGATGTGGAAACCATTGCTAAGAATAATATCAAGGGTTTCTAAAGAAAATCATAAGAATTATGTAACATTTTTGTAATAATTGTTATTAATTTGTCTTGTTGTGTATATCGATTTGTCACATATTCAGTTTAGTATAAATAAATGTATTCAATAAAATTGATAAATTTATGAGGTGAATGTTTTGAAAAAAGCAATGAAAAAAACATTATTAACTGCAGCCGGAACTGTTAGTATGATTGCCGGTGCTTCTGTAGCTGCTAATGCAAATGCAACAGTTAATACAACTACAAACCATGCAGCAACTACTCAAGCTGAAAATGCGATTAATAATACTGAAAGTTTAAATCATATTAGTAATAATAATTATGCTTTAAACAATCAAAATAACAGTAACATTTATGTTGTTAAAGCAGGTGATACTTTATCACAAATTGCTGAAACACATAACACAACTGTTGAAAAATTAGTTGAATTAAACAATATTAGTGATCCTAATTTTATCGTTGTTGGTGAAGAATTAAGATTATCTGGTAATGTAGTTGCAACAGGAACTAGAGTTGCTACACCAACTGTTCAAAATACTGTTAATGCACCAGTTGCTACTCAACCAGTACATCCTACAACAGTAGCTGCTCCTAAAGTTCAAGCACAACCAGTACAAAGTGCACCAGTTGCTGCTTCATCATCACAAGCTACAACTAATGCTAATAATGGTTCTGTTGCTCAACAACCAGTAGCACAATCAATGGTTAATAATGATGCTACAGTTTTTGCATCAAGTGTAAATAATGGTCAAAAGAACAATGGTTCTAGTTCAACTGTGATGGCTTCAAACAGTTATCAATCTGGTTCTACAGTAACTGCTGTAAGAAACAATACAGTAGCTAGTGCTCCTGTACAAAGTAGTGTTGCTTCAGTAGCATCACAACCTGCACAACCAGTAAGTGCACCTGTAAACAATAATGATAATGCTAGTTCTGGTATTCAAGTTGGCGCAGATCCTAATGCACGTCAAGCTGGATTAAACGGTTATTACAATGGAGTAAACGGTTACCCAGCTGGTCAATGCACTTCATTTGTTGCAGGAATTTTACGTGATTCAGGAGTTCCATCAAGTGAATATTCTTACTTAGGTAACGCTAATGCTTGGGGAACAAGTGCTGCTAGTCGTGGTATTTTAGTTAACCATACTGCTACTCCAGGTAGTGTTGCTTACTTTGGAAGTAATGTTGATGGAGCTTCATATTATGGACACGTTGCTTATGTAACTAATGTTCAAGGAAATAACGTTCATTTGATTGAAGGTAATTGGAATAATGCTCCAATCCATGATCGTAATATTAGCATGGGACAAGCTTCAGGTTACATTCACTTCACTAAATAATTTTTAAAGATTTAAGACTATTGCACACAGTGCAATAGTCTTTTTTATTAAATAAAAAATCTTATAAAAAAGTTATTGTAATAAAAATTAATTTCGGTATAATTATTAACTAATAAAGAGGTTGCATATTTCATGAGTATCAGTTGTGAAACGAATAAGCGTTAATGAGCAAGTGAAAAAGGGGAATGTGCCGAAACATTAACCAACTTATTTTGGTTAATGTTGGGGCTTGACTTAATAGGTTAAGAACTGTCGTAGTTTTCTACGGAGCGCTTTATATAGACAAGTTGAACATGCGTAAACGGGTCTTTTAGTATTAAGCGCTAAAAGACCCGTTTTTTATAACCTCTTTAAATTTTTGGAGGTAAGAGAGATGGAAGAAGAACATCAAATAAAGCGATCATTAAAAACGAGACATTTATCAATGATTGCTTTAGGTGGATCAATTGGAACAGGATTATTTATTGCCAGTGGTTCGGCAATTCATACAGCTGGACCGGGAGGTTCGTTAATTGCGTATGCAGTTATGGGAATAATGGTTTATTTCTTGATGACTAGTTTAGGTGAAATGGCCACTTATTTACCATTAAGTGGTTCATTTGCAGCGTATGCAACAAAATATGTGGATCCAGCATTGGGTTTTGCAATGGGATGGAATTATTGGTTTAATTGGGCCATTACTGTGGCTGTAGAAATTGTAACAGCTGGAGTGGTTATGAATTTTTGGTTACCTCATGTTCCATCATGGATTTTTAGTATTATTGTTTTAGTTTTAATTTTCTTGATTAATTATTTCTCAGTTAGTTCTTACGGGGAAACAGAATATTGGTTGTCGATGGTTAAAGTACTAACAGTAATTTTCTTCTTGATTGTAGGATTTGCAATGATTTTTGGAATTATGACTAACCATCAACCAATTGGGTTAAGGTATTTCCATTATAAAAATGCTCCGTTTGTTGGTGGGATCCCAGCAATTGTAAGTGTTTTCTTAGTTGCTGGATTTTCTTTTCAGGGTACTGAATTAGTGGGAATAACTGCTGGAGAATCAGAAACGCCAGAAAAGAGTGTTCCTAAGGCAATTCATTCGACATTTTGGCGAATTTTATTATTTTATATCTTAGCTATTTTTGTGATTGCATGTATTTTACCTTATACAAGTAAGAATTTATTAGGATCTGATGTTACTGATATTACAATTAGTCCATTTACATTAGTCTTTAAAAAGATTGGTCTTGCGGCAGCAGCCAGTGTAATGAATGCAGTTATTTTAACAGCAGTATTATCATCAGCTAATTCCGGATTATATGCTTCAACTAGAATGTTGTATTCATTATCTAGAGAAGGATATGCTTGGAAAAAGTTAGGTAAAGTAAATCGAAGAGGAATACCAGTTTGGGCGTTAATTGCAACAACCGTGATTGCTTTGCTAACCTTCCTAACAGATTTATTTGGTAAGCAATTTTATAGTTTCTTAATTGCAGCAAGTGGATTGAGTGGCTTTATTGCTTGGCTTGGAATTGCCATTTCGCATTTACGTTTTAGAAGAGCATTTATTAAACAAGGGCATTCATTAGATGAATTACCATATCATGCAGCCGGATTTCCATTTGGACCAATTTTTGCTTTAGTTTTGTGTATTATTGTAATTTGTTGTCAAAATGTGGGCGCATTTATCCACTGGAATTGGTCAGAAATTGCCATTACGTATATGAGTATTCCATTAGTCTTAATTTTGTATCTATTTTATAAAATCAAATATAAGACTCATTTGATTCCTTTAGATAAAGTTGATTTGTCTAGAAGTACCAAGGGAGAAAAATATGAGAGTACTGATGTTAATGAAGATGAAGCATTAGCGGAAGATAAATTATAATTTTAAAAAGCCGGGTAACCGGCTTTTTTTAATATAAAAAATAAGTAATGCAATGATAATTTGTATGTGATTAGTTAATCGTATATACTAATAAAAACAACAATAAATTGAGGAAATGTTTAATGGAAAATACAGGAACAGTGAGTCTTAATGACTTGCAAAAACAAGTTGATACTTTAGGTGGTAGTGGTCATTACATTAAGAAATATAAGTTAATGAAAAATATTATGGCTTTTCCATGCTCGAAAGAAGAAGTGCATAAATTAAGAATTCATATTGCCAAAACGTATGGGTTATTTTGTGTTCAGTTATTGTACATTATTGGGTTAATTTGGTTGTTTATTACACCACCATTGGCAATGGAAGGAGCAGTAGATAGTTTTATTTCTGGTATGGCTGATATCATGGAATTTTTACATGGTGCGCTATATATTGGAATTGTTATCGGTTTATGTATTTTAGCCGGTAGCGATAATCCTTGGATTAAAGGAACAGGTATTTTATGTTTAGAAGGAATAGTAGCTTTAACAACAGCATCACTGTTTAGTGAGATGTTTGATACCATGGGACAGGCTAGTGCAATGAGAATGATTATCATGGCGTTATCGGAAACCATTGCAATATTTGCCGGAGCATCATTTTATGGTTTATTTACCAAACGTGATTTAACTAAGTGGGAAGGACCATTATTTGGTGCCTTATTAAGTTTAGTGATCGCTGGCTTTTTTGCCCCATTTATACATAACATTATGTTTACTGTTATATATACATTAGCAAGTACCGTTATTTTTACTTTGTTTACAATGTATGATAATCAATTAATTAAGGTTCGTTTTTTGTCTAAGTATCGTGATGATATTCCAGACACTAAATTATCATGGTGGCTTTTAGCAGCTGATAGTTCGTTTGATTTAGTATTAGATTTTGTAAATCTATTTTTAGATCTTTTGACTTTGGGCATGGCAGAAGCAGATGAAGAAAATTAATTTCATGAGATTTTAATTGGTAAAAAGAAAGGTAATTGACAAAATAAATGGAGACATGCTAAAGTTAAATAGTCTCAAATGCGGATGTGGCGGAATTGGCAGACGCGCTAGATTTAGGTTCTAGTGTCTTTATTGACGTGGGGGTTCAAATCCCTTCATCCGCATTTTGCCGATTTAGCTCAGTTGGTCAGAGCATCGCTCTAGTAAAGCGGGGGTCGGAGGTTCGAATCCTCTAATCGGCATTTATGCGGAAGTAGTTCAGTGGTAGAACATCACCTTGCCATGGTGGGGGTCGCGGGTTCGAATCCCGTCTTCCGCTTAACAGATATCGGGATATAGCTCAGTTTGGTAGAGCACTGCGTTCGGGACGCAGGGGTCGCAAGTTCAAATCTTGTTGTCCCGATTATAAAAAGCCATTATGTCTGTACATAATGGCTTTTTTGATAATAAATAAAAAGGAAGTTAATCAAATGCAAGAAGCGCGTGATATTTATGAAATGTGTCAAAATTATTCAACGATTATTATTCAACGACATGTTAATCCTGATGAAGACGCTTTAGGTTCACAATTAGGCTTAAAAGATATTTTACAACGTGCTTTTCCAGAAAAGCGGATTTACGCAGTGGGAAAAAATAGCGACCGTTATGGTTGGATTGGCACAATGGATCAAATTGAGGATGATGTTTATCAAGATGCTTTAGTCATTATTTTAGATTGTGGAAGTTTAGAGCGGATTGATGATGAACGTTATCAAAAAGCACGCCAAATAATTAAAATTGATCATCATCCAGCAGTAGATCGATATGGAAATATTCAAGCAGTATATCCAGATGCTTCTAGTGTCAGTGAATTAATTGCTGATTTAGTTAATGATTTGCCTGATCAATTAAGTTTTTCTAAAGAAGCAGCTAGTGCTTTATATGCTGGCATTATTGGCGATACTGGGAGATTTTTGTATCCCGCAACAAGTCAACGTACTTTTGAAGTTGCTAGTCAATTACTTAGTTATCAAATTGATTTGGCCACGATTGGTAGAAAAGATGAAGAAATAACGCCAGCCGTAGCAAAATTAATGGGTAATATGTTGGCTCATTTAGAAGTTGATGATTGTGGAGCAGCTTATTATATAATTACTCAAGATTTATTAACCAGTTTAGGTTTAAAAGCAGAAGATGCTGGTGATGTAGTCGCTATGCCAGGACAGTTAACGACAGTTAAAGCGTGGTTATTGTTTGTTGAAGATGAAACGGGCAAATATCGAGTACATTTACGTTCTAAGGGACCAAAAATTAATCAATTAGCATTAAAGCATCATGGTGGTGGTCATGAGTTAGCTAGTGGAGCTACGGTAGAAGACCTTGATGAAGTGCATGTAATGATTAAGGAATTAAAAGAACTTTTACAGTAAGTCTTTGCTTAAGGTTATAGTTTTGAAAAAATCTGAAAAATTATTATAATTTAATTAAGGTCAGAATTAGTCAAAGTAGGTGATAATATGGATAATTCGGCAAATATTTCAGATGTTATTGAACAATATTTAAAGCAAATTTTAGGCAATGATGAACAAATTGAAATTAGAAGGGCAGATATTGCCAATCAATTTCATGTAGTGCCATCGCAAATTAATTATGTTATTAATACTCGATTTACCATTAAGAATGGTTATATCGTGGAGAGTAAACGTGGTGGCGGTGGTTATATCCGAATCGAAAAAGTTAACTTATTAGATGATGCGGATATTTTAGACACCTTATTGAATGAAATCATTGGCAATTCCATTGATCAACGGACAGCTTATGATGTCATTAATTCATTATATAGTGACAAAGTATTGACAGAAAAAGAGGCAAACATTATTTTGTCAGCCATTGATAGTGATGCTTTGAACGTTGGTGATAAGGAATTAGAAAATGCTTTACGAGCACAAATTTTGACGAATGTTTTAAATCGGTTACGTTATGAAAAATAATAATCAAGAATGGATAGAAGCAATTAGTTTAACTGAAACAGGTAAAAATACGCTTAGTTTAGCGCGCGAACAAGCTAAAAATTTAGGGCATCAAAGTGTGGGGACAGAACATTTGTTGTTAGCATTAACGATGGATCCGACTATTTTAGCTTGTAAGATTTTACAAAAAGCTAGCATCAGTCATGCTCAAGTATTAAATAAAATTGAAACTAAGGCTTTAAATATTACTAAAAATAAACAACGTAAGAATTTAAAGAGTACTCCAAAATTACGAAAGATTTTGGGGTACTCCGTTTCTTTAGCTAGAAAAGATGGTTTTACTTTAGCAGGAACGGAACATTTATTAGCAGCTATTTTAGATACGCCAGATTGTTTTGCCTATCATGTATTATTAGATTTAAATATTGATTTTACACGCATGAAAAAGCAAATTAAGCAAATGATCCAAGTTGGGAGATTAGATTCTAATAAGAAAGCTACTAAAAACGACAAACAGAATGTTTCTAAGACACCACTGTTAGATGCGTTAGGACAAGATCTAACTATGTTAGCAACGTATCATGAATTGGACCCAGTATTTGAACGGGATGCCGAGATTGAACAAATTACCGAAGTTTTATGTCGGAAAACGAAAAATAATCCGTTATTGTTAGGTGAACCCGGTGTTGGTAAAACAGCGGTGGTAGAAGGATTAGCGCAAAAAATGGCTCTAGGACAAGTACCATTAGAGTTAATGGAACGCCGTATTGTTGGTTTAGATATCGGTAATTTAGTGGCAGGGACTAGGTATCGTGGTGATTTAGAAGACCGAGTGCAAAAATTAATTACTGAATGTCAATTAGATAAAAGTGTGATTTTATTTATTGATGAAATTCATACTTTGGTAGGAGCAGGTGGTACTAATGAAGGTGCGGTTGATGTTGCTGGATTATTGAAGCCGGCTTTAGCCAGAGGCACAATTCAAGTAATTGGTGCGACTACATTAGATGAGTATCAAAAATATATTGAAAAAGATGCAGCACTAGAAAGACGTTTTTCAACAGTCAAGGTACAAGAGCCAAGTAAAGAAGCAACTGTCAAAATTTTGCAAGGTTTGCGACATGGGTTAGAAGATCATCATCGTGTCCAAATAACGGATGATGTATTAACTGATGCAGTGGAAATGTCAGTTAGATATGTAAATAAGCGGTTTTTGCCAGATAAAGCATTAGATTTAGTTGATGAAGCAGCAGCAATTACTCAAGTAAAACAAACAACTAAACAAAGTGAAAAATTATCGCAATTGTGGGAACAATTAAATGATTTAGAAGTGCAACATTGGCAAGCATTAATGCAGAGTGATTTAAAGAAAGCAATTCAATTAGATCAACAACGAGAAGCTGTGCAGAAGAAAGTTGATCGTTTCTATGAACGTTATACAACTCAACAAGCTAAACCAGTAAACAGTGATGCCATTCGTCAGGTTATTTCTAAATGGACTGGCATTCCATTAACTAAGTTGCGGCAAGCAGATAAGCAAAGATTGCTACATTTAGAAGGTAAATTACAAAAACGCGTTATTGGTCAAAATAAAGCAACTCAGGCGGTAGCCAATGTAATTCGCCGGGCCCAAGCGGGATTAAATGATCCAACCAAACCAATGGGATCCTTTATGTTTTTAGGCTCAACGGGAATTGGAAAAACAGAATTAGCCAAGACCTTAGCTGATGAAGTATTTAACAATAAGGATGCCTTAATTAGAATTGATATGTCTGAATATCAAGATAAGATTGATGTTAGTCGATTAGTTGGAGCGGCGCCGGGTTATGTAGGATATGAAGAAGGCGGACAGTTAACAGAAAAAGTACGTCAAAATCCATATTCGGTCGTTTTATTTGATGAAATTGAAAAAGCTAATCATGATGTCTTTAATTTATTGTTACAAGTATTAGATGATGGTATTTTAACTGATTCAAAAGGACGTAAGGTTGATTTTCGTAATACAATCATTATTATGACTTCTAATGTTGGGGCTACAGCAATCCAGAAAGATAAAATTGTCGGTTTTGGTAAAGATCAATTGTCGCAAACGCAAATAGTGCAACAAAAAATTAAAGAAGCTTTAAAGGATACTTTCCAACCGGAATTTTTGAATCGTATTGATGAAATTATTACCTTCCAACCATTAGCTTTAGATAGTATTCGTAAAATTGTGCGATTACGGTTACAAGATTTACAAGAGCGCTTGGCAAAACAAAATAAACGTTTGGAAGTTACACCAGCGGCTGTTACTTACTTAGCTAAGAATGGTTACAGTATTGAATATGGAGCACGTCCAATTCGTAGAACGATTGAGCAGAAAATTGAAACTCCATTAAGTGAATTATTATTAGCTGATGATAATTGGCATACAGTAACGGTTAACTTTAAACAACAAAAATTAAATTTTGTAACGCAATAAATAATTGAATAGTTTTTCATTGACAATACTTTTTAAAAATCTATAATATTCTTTGTTGTATATAAATATTGTGGAAGCGAAATATTGTCCGTGGAAACTTTTATAATAAGCAAAAGAGGATTTAAATTTAAATTTGATTTAAGTCATCTTTTGCTTTTTTATACGCAAAAACAGACAAAAAGACAAATTGTAATCAAATTGTAATATTGAGGTGAAAAATTTGGCTGGACATTTAGTTAATTACGGTAAACATAGAACACGTCGTAGTTACGCACGTATCAAAGAAGTGCTTGATTTACCAAACTTAATTGAAGTGCAAACAAGTTCATATCAATGGTTCTTGGATGAAGGATTACGTGATATGTTCAATGACATTATGCCGATTGAAGATTTTCAAGGTAAGTTGTCATTAGAATTTGTTGATTATCAATTATTAAAACCTAAGTATACGGTGGAAGAGGCACGTGAACATGATGCTAATTATTCAGCACCATTACATGTAACTTTACGATTAATCAATCATGAAACAGGAGAAATTAAGAACCAAGAAGTCTACTTTGGTGATTTCCCATTAATGACGGAACAAGGAACGTTCATTATTAATGGAGCTGAACGAGTAATTGTTTCGCAATTAGTTCGTTCTCCTGGTGTTTACTACAATGCCGAAACTGATAAGAGTGGCCGTACTATATATGGAGCTACATTAATTCCTAACCGTGGTGCATGGTTAGAATTTGAAACTGATGCTAAAGGCATTTCTTATGTCAGAATTGATCGTACACGCAAGATTCCAATGACAGAATTAATTCGTGCTTTAGGTTTTGGTTCTGATGATGAAATTATTGACATTTTAGGTCAAAACGATGAATTAGCAGAAACTTTAGACAAAGACTTACATAAGAATCCAGAAGATTCTCGTGTCGAAGAAGCTTTAAAGGATATTTATGAACGTTTACGTCCTGGCGAACCAAAGACAGCTGCTTCAGCTAGAAGTTTATTGATGGCTCGTTTCTTTGATATTAAACGTTATGATACGGCACCAGTAGGTCGTTATAAATTAAATAAGAAATTAGACTTAAAGAATCGTTTATTAGGAACTACTTTAGCAGAAACTTTAGCTGATCCTGATTCAGGTGAAGTTATTGTCGAAAAAGATACTGTTATTGATAAAGAAGTAATGAATCAGTTAGCTCCATATTTGGAACGTGATGATTTTAAGACATATACTTTTACACCATCTGATGAAGCAGTTGTTACTGATCCAGTAACGATTCAAATCATTAAAGTATATTCTAAGAATGATCCTGATCAAGTACTTAATGTAATTAGTAATGGCAACATTGATTTAGATAATCATACAATTCAACCAGCCGATATTTTAGCTGCTATTAACTACTTCTTTAATTTACAAGAAGGTTTAGGCAGTACTGATGATATTGACCACTTAGGTAATCGTCGTATTCGTCAAGTGGGTGAATTATTACAAAATCAATTTAGAATTGGTTTAGCCAGAATGGAACGAGTAGTGCGTGAAAGAATGTCCATTCAAGATATTGATAAAATCACGCCACAACAATTAATTAATATTCGTCCAGTAGTAGCCTCAATTAAAGAATTCTTTGGTAGTTCACAATTATCACAATTCATGGATCAAACCAATCCATTAGGTGAATTGGAACATAAGCGTCGTTTATCAGCTTTAGGACCAGGTGGATTAACGCGTGATCGAGCTGGATATGAAGTTCGTGATGTGCACTATACTCACTATGGTCGTATGTGTCCAATTGAAACGCCTGAAGGACCAAATATTGGATTAATCAATAACTTATCAACATACGCCAAAGTAAATAAATATGGTTTTATCGAAACACCATATCGTCGAGTTTCTTGGAAGACGCATAAGGTAACTGATAAGATTGACTACTTAATGGCTGATGAAGAAGATAACTATGTTATTGCACAAGCCAATTCACCATTAAATGATGATGGTTCTTTTGTAGACGACACAGTATTGGCTCGTTCTAAGGAAGATAACATTGAAACATCTATTGAAAATGTTGATTACATGGACGTTTCACCAAAACAAGTAGTTGCGGTAGCTACAGCATGTATTCCATTCTTGGAAAATGATGACTCTAACCGAGCATTAATGGGTGCTAACATGCAACGTCAGGCGGTTCCATTAATTAAGCCACACGCTCCATTAGTTGGAACAGGCATTGAATATAATGCAGCGCATGATTCAGGAGTTGCTTTAATTGCTAAAGCCGCTGGTACAGTTGAATATGTTGATGCACGTCAAATTCGTGTTCGTCGTAAAGATGATACTTTAGATACATATAAATTGATGAAATTTAGACGTTCTAATGGCGGTAAGAACTATAATCAACAACCAATTGTTAAAGTTGGTGATCATGTTGATGTTGATGAAATTATTGCCGATGGTCCAGCTATGGAAAACGGTGAATTGGCCTTAGGTCAAAATCCGTTAATTGCTTTTATGACATGGGATGGATATAACTTTGAAGATGCCATTGCCATTAATGAACGTTTAGTTAAAGATGATGTATACACATCCATTCATATTGAAGAATATGAATCTGAAGCTCGTGACACTAAACTAGGACCAGAAGAAATGACTCGTGAAATTCCTAATGTTGGTGAAGATGCTTTGAAAGATCTTGACGAAGATGGAATTATCCGTATTGGTGCCGAAGTACATGATGGTGATATTTTAGTTGGTAAAGTAACACCTAAAGGAATGACAACGGATCTTTCTGCGGAAGAAAGATTATTGCATGCTATTTTTGGTGAACGTGCTCGTGAAGTACGTGACACATCTCTACGTGTTCCACACGGTGGTGGCGGAATTATTCAAGATGTTAAAATTTTTACCCGTGAAAATGGTGATGAATTAGCACCTGGTGTTAACAAGATGGTTCGCGTCTATATTGCTCAAAAACGTAAGTTACAAGTCGGTGATAAGATGGCCGGACGTCATGGTAACAAAGGTACTGTTTCAATTGTTATTCCAGAAGAAGATATGCCATATATGCCAGATGGAACACCAATTGACATTATGTTGTCACCAATGGGTGTGCCATCACGTATGAATATTGGACAGGTGTTGGAATTACACTTAGGAATGGCAGCTAAGAAATTAGGTATTCATATTGCCTCACCAGTCTTTGATGGTGCTCGTGATGAAGACATTTGGAATGCGGTAGCAGAAGCAGGAATGCCTGAAGATGCTAAGTACGTATTATATGATGGTCGTACTGGAGAACCGTTTGATAATCGAATTGCAGTTGGAGTCATGCACTACTTGAAATTAGCTCATATGGCTGAAGACAAGATTCATGCACGTTCCATTGGACCATACTCCTTAGTTACTCAACAACCATTAGGAGGAAAAGCTCAATTTGGTGGTCAGCGTTTCGGTGAAATGGAAGTATGGGCACTAGAAGCTTATGGTGCTGCTTACACATTGCAAGAAATCTTAACTTGCAAGTCTGATGATGTGGTTGGTCGTGTGAAGACATACGAGGCCATTGTTAAAGGTGAAACAATTCCTAAGCCAGGGGTACCAGAATCATTCCGTGTGTTAGTTAAAGAATTGCAAGCCTTAGGCTTAGATATGCAAGTTTTAGATGCAGATAAAAAGGAAATCGAATTGCGTGAAATTGATGACGATGATGACGAAAATGTGATTGACGTTAATCAAATTAAACGTGAACAAAATCAAAATGAAGAAGTAAAAATTGACAACATCAAATCTGAATCTGATGTACAAAAGGAAACTGATGAAGCAACAGATGATTCGGACAATGATGATGGTGAAACAGAGTAAGCGAAAGACTTATTAAGTAATTGATAAGTGAAAAAATTGCGGAGGTTATTTCCTTTTGATAGACGTTAATAAATTTGAAAGTATGCAAATTGGCTTGGCCTCACCAGAAAAGGTTAGAAATTGGTCTTATGGTGAAGTAAAAAAGCCAGAAACAATTAATTATCGTACATTAAAGCCAGAACGTGATGGTTTATTTGATGAACGAATTTTTGGCCCAACCAAAGATTGGGAATGTGCTTGTGGTAAATACAAGCGGATTCGTTACAAAGGTGTCGTTTGTGATCGTTGTGGAGTTGAGGTAACACGTTCTAAAGTTCGTCGTGAACGTATGGGACATATCGAATTAGCAGCTCCAGTAACACATATTTGGTACTTTAAAGGTATTCCTAGTCGCATGGGATTAGTTTTGGACATGAGTCCTCGTGAATTAGAAGAAGTAATTTACTTTGCTTCTTATGTGGTAATTGATCCTGGTGACACAGGCTTAGAAAAGAAACAATTACTTTCTGAACATGAATACCGTGAAAAGAAAGCTGAATACGGTGATCGTTTTGTAGCTAAAATGGGAGCAGAAGCGGTACGTGATTTATTAGCTGATGTAGATTTAGAGAAAGAAGCTGACGAATTAAAGGCTGAATTACGTGAAGTATCTGGTCAAAAACGTACTAGAACCATTCGTCGTTTAGACATTTTAGAAGCTTTCATTAAATCAGGAAACAAACCAGAATGGATGGTAATGGATGTAATTCCAGTTATTCCACCTGATTTAAGACCAATGGTGCAATTAGAAGGTGGTCGTTTTGCTACCTCTGATTTAAACGATTTGTATCGTCGAGTAATTAATCGTAATAATCGTTTGAAGCGTTTATTAGATTTAAATGCACCAGGCATTATTGTGCAAAATGAAAAACGTATGTTACAAGAAGCAGTTGATGCTTTGATTGATAATGGTCGTCGTGGACGTCCGGTAACCGGTCCTGGTAGTCGTCCATTGAAATCACTTTCACATATGTTAAAGGGTAAGCAAGGACGTTTCCGTCAAAACTTATTAGGAAAGCGTGTTGACTATTCTGGTCGTTCAGTTATTGATGTTGGTCCTAACTTGAGAATGAACCAAATGGGATTGCCAGTACAAATGGCAATGGAATTATTCAAGCCATTTATCATGAAAGAGTTAGTTCAACGTAATTTAGCATCAAATATTAAAAATGCTAAACGCAAGATTGAACGTCAAGATGAAGATGTTTACGATGTCTTAGAAGATGTTATTAAAGAACATCCAGTACTTTTGAACCGTGCGCCTACTTTACACCGTTTAGGAATTCAAGCATTTGAACCAGTATTAGTTAGTGGTAAAGCAATGCGTGTGCACCCATTAGTTTGTGAAGCTTATAATGCCGACTTTGATGGGGACCAGATGGCTATCCATGTGCCATTATCTGATGAAGCTCAAGCTGAAGCACGCTTATTGATGTTAGCTGCCGGTCATATTTTGGCACCAGCCAATGGTAAACCAGTGGTTACACCATCACAGGATATGGTAATTGGTAATTATTACTTAACCACTGAAGAAGCAGGACGTGAGGGTGAAGGTATGATCTTCAAAGACGTCCGTGAAGCCATTGTGGCTTACAAGAATAATTACGTACATCTTCATACACGTGTTGGTGTTGATGTATCTTCAATGGATAAAAAGCCATTTACTGAAGATCAAAAGCACAAGATTTTACTTACTACAGTAGGTAAATTAATCTTTAATTCCATTTTACCGGAAGAATTCCCATATATTAACGAACCAACTGAAGCTAACATTGTTAGTGGTGTTGATGATCGTTTCTTCTTAGATAAGGGAGAAAACATTAAAGATATCTTATCTGATCAACCATTAGTTGATCCATTTAAGAAAGGTTTCTTATCTGACATTATTGCTGAAGTTTACAAGCGTTATAAAGTTACAGAAACCTCACTCTTATTAGATAGAATGAAAGATTTAGGTTACTTTGAATCAACTAAATCTGGATTAACAGTGGGAATTTCTGATATTTCTACCTTGAGTAGTAAGAAAGAAATTGTGGCTGAATCAAGAAAGAAAGTTGCTGCAGTTACCAAACAATTTAGACGTGGTTTAATTACTGATGAAGAACGTCATCAAAGAACCATTGATGTTTGGAACGAAGCTAAAGATGAAATTCAAGATCAATTAGTTGATTCCATGGAATGGAATAACCCAATCTTTATGATGAGTGATTCTGGAGCCCGTGGTAATATTTCAAACTTTACTCAGTTAGCCGGAATGCGTGGATTGATGGCCGCACCTAACGGTGGCATTATGGAATTACCAATCATTGCTAACTTCCGTGAAGGATTGTCAGTTTTGGAAATGTTCATTTCCACTCATGGTGCTCGTAAAGGAATGACGGATACTGCTTTGAAGACAGCTAACTCTGGTTACTTAACAAGACGTTTAGTTGATGTTGCTCAAGATGTTATCATTCGTGAAAAAGATTGTGGTACTGATCGTGGATTAACTGTTCGTGCCTTTACTGATGGTAATGAAATGATTGAACCATTATTTGATCGTATTGTTGGTCGTTATGCAATGAAGTCCGTTTTAGATCCTAAGACAGGTGAAGTAATTGCCAAAGCTAACGAAATGATTGATGAAGAACATGCTCAAGCAATTGTTGATGCTGGGGTCGAAGAAGTTGTGATTCGTTCAGCATTTACTTGCAACACTGAACATGGTGTTTGTGAGAAGTGTTATGGACGTAACATGGCCACCGGTGATGAAGTAGAAGTTGGTGAAGCAGTTGGTACAGTAGCTGCTCAATCAATTGGTGAACCAGGTACGCAGTTAACTATGCGTAACTTCCATACTGGAGGAGTTGCCGGTGACGATATCACTCAAGGACTTCCTCGTGTGCAAGAAATTGTGGAAGCTAGAAATCCTAAAGGTAAAGCAACAATTTCTGAAGTAACTGGAAAAATTACTTCAATTGAAGAAAATTCAGCTGAAAGAACCAAGACAGTTACAGTTGAAGGTGAAGCTGAAACTAAAGAATACGTCTTGCCATTAAGAGCACGTATGAAAGTCGCTGAAGGAGACTTTATTCATCGTGGATATCCATTGAATAGTGGTTCAATTGATCCTAAGGAATTATTAAAAGTTCGTGATGTTCTATCAACAGAAACATACTTACTTCGTGAAATTCAACGCGTTTATAGAATGCAAGGGGTTGGTATTTCTGATAAGCACGTGGAAATTATGATTCGTCAAATGATTCGTAAAGTACGTGTTATGGATCCAGGTGACACAGAATTATTACCAGGTGACTTATTAGATATTGCCGACTTTAGAAGAGCCAACGAACAAGTCTTATTGAATGGTGATTTACCAGCTACAGCAAGACCAGTTATCTTAGGAATTACAAAAGCTGCTCTAGAAACTAACAGTTTCTTATCTGCTGCTTCATTCCAAGAAACAACCCGAGTACTTACTGATGCTGCTATTCATGGTAAAGAAGATAAGTTAGTTGGATTAAAAGAAAACGTAATTATTGGTAAGATTATTCCAGCTGGTACAGGAATGGCTGAATATCGTAACTTGAAGATGAAAGAAGAAGGTGTACCATTACCTGCTGACGATTCTATTTATTCAGATGCAATAAATTGATTAGGTCAATCAACTGAGAATGATGATGTAGACGAATAATTAAAGATAAATTTAAAAAGAGCTTAACTAATATATTATAGTTAAGCTCTTTTTTATTTTTATAAATAAAAATAAGTTAATATAAATATCGAGTTACAAATGATAAAGTAAATAATAATTGCTATATAAATTTTATTTTGATGTTAAGTTAAGATGTGAAATTTAGGAGTAAAAGTAAACATGGATAATGTAAAAGCCAAAATTAGAAATAAAAAAATTTTGTCTAGTTTGAATTGGAATAATTTGATAAAAAGCATTCCTAATGAAAAAGTAACTTTTGATCAAAAAAATCATTATGATGTAGCTAAAGCACCGTACTTTGATGAATGGATGAAAGAAGACGCTATATAAAGAGGTTTTCAAAAATGAAAGATAAAGTAAAATATCCAGTAATTGTTGAAGAGTTTAGTGATGAAGATGGTCATTATTATGTAGCTACTTCACCAAATATTAAGGGTCTAGTAACTGATGGAGATACAATTACCGAATTAGTAGAGCATATTAAAGATGCAATTGCTGGTTGGTTAAGTGGTAATGAACATCCAATAGTACAGGATTCAACTAAATGGGCATTAAAAGAACATCAACGGATAATGTGGGTTAATGTTGATTTGAATTAAGTGGCGTAATAAAAAATCATAAAATAGTGCACCGTTAATTACTGTCCAGAATATTTGAATGAATGGACCAAAAGTAATAGTGTGCATGTTTCTAAAGTGACAATACAAAAATTAACTGAAATGTATAACAAAGCATAAATACTAAATACAAGTTTAAATAAAAAGACGTTAACAAATATTTTCTGTTAACGTCTTTTTTGTATTGATATTTCAAAGATTTTTAAAAATCAAATTTTTCTAATTCGGCTTGCTCTTTAATAAATTCTTGGAATAAAGGTAAATTAAATGATACATAACCATAGGTAACGTTTTTAATAATTTGTTGATCAATCAGTCTTTTACGATACATTGACCAGTAATTTGAGGCATGTTGTGTTTGCTTAGCAATGTCTGCTAGTTTAATTTGTCCACTAGATATATTCGCCATCGCTTTAATAAATTCACGATCTTTAGCAGATAAACTACGATAAATTAATGAATAAACATTATTGTTTAGTTGACGTTGATATTCTGGTTTAACTTGTTGAATGATTTTTTCATCAATAATATCGTTGGGCTCGGTCTGCTGCCAAATTAAATATCCTAGTAATTGAAAAGCATAAGCGTACCCCTTAGTTAGACTGGTTAATTGAGTAGCGATGGGTGAAGATATTTGGCGTTGTCCTTTTTCAAAGTTTTCCTGAAAGGCATTGATGATGGATGAACTTTTTAGTGCTGATAATTCAATGCGATTACTACGTAATAAGAAAGTTAATACTTTATTGTTTTGTAATTCAGAAATGTTTTCTGGTAATCCAGTCATGATAATAGCGATACCTAATTCCTGACGGATTAATAATTGGTAGATAGCAGCAAAATTTTGTAAAGTGGGTGTTGAAGCCACTTCATCAATAGTAATCAGGACTTTTTTATTTTGTTTTTGTAATTTTTTTAATAATTCAATTAAAACGGTAATTTGAGCGGCCTCATGATCAGATAAATTAATACCGATATTACCAACTTGTAAAGTATTAATTTGTTTTAATACTTTTTTAAAATTGGAACTACTTGCGATACGTAAATTATCAATTAAGTTATCAATAATTTGATCATTATTAATTAAATCAATAACTAGCCAATCTGATTGATCTTTAATTTTATTAGTAATATCGGTTAAAAGAGAAGTTTTACCTGAACCACGTACGCCGTAAATTAATGTAGTTTGGTAGGGTGTATTAATAGATTGACCAGAGTTACATAATTCTTGTACGTAGTTATCAACGATTTGTTGACGATCTAAAAATAATTGTGGCACTTTACCAAAATTCGGGTTAAATGGGGTTAGTAAGGACATTTCAATATCTCCTTTTTTGTATTAGCATATCATGTTTTAGAACTTTTTGCATTTTTATAAGTTAGTGCTGCATTTTAGAACTTTTTGCATTTTTATAACTTTAGGATATCAGGCATAAATAAGACGTAAAAAGATAAAAAACTTGATAAAACTCAGATTAAATTGACTTATAGGGCCTTGTTAATAGCGTTTTGGCAATGATATATTAATAAAGGTGAATTTCTTAAAGAAGGAGACATGATAAATGAAGGAATGTCCAAATTGTCATGAACAAATGGCTGAAGGTGTAAAATTTTGTACTCATTGTGGAACTAATTTACAAGATGTACCAACAATAGCGGAAGTACAAAGACAACAAAAAGAAGCGCAAAAGAAAGCGGAAGCCGAAGCTAAACAAAAAGAACGTGAACAAAAGAAGGCTGAAGCTGCGGCCGCTAAAGCACAGAAAAAAGCTGAAAAAGCTGCTAAAAAAGCTGGGCAAAAATCAAATGGTAATTCTGATGGTTTAGCAGGATATTTTGCATGGTTAAAACAATCATTTAAAAATCCTAGTTGTTATGTAAAACCTGATTTTGTGGGAGTAGGCTACATAAATCTAATTTTAGAAGCAATTATTTTTGGATTGTTAGTAGATTTGGAATACAACAAATTAACTAATTGGATGAATTATTTACCAGGCATATTCAAGGACACTTTTTCAATTAATATTACTAATGTAATATTTCAAGTAATTGTTTTGGTTTTGATTAGTGCCTTATTAATGTGCTTAACTGGATTTTTAATTAAGAATAATTTTTATCACGACCATAGTAGTGATTTTAATGATTTTACCAATCAAATTGCTTATCGAAGTAATGTCATTTTATTGATTAATTTACTTGGAGTACTTTGTTTAGCGATTAATTTATTTAATGCCAATATGATCTTTATGTTAGTTATAGCACTAGATATTGTCGTATGGATTAGTTCAATGGTGATGGCAATGAAAGATACTCAAGTAGCTGATAATCGTTTAGATCTATACTGGGGGATTTTAATTCAAGGTTTAATTATGGTAGTGATTGCTGTGATTTGTTATCACTACTTAGTACATAGTGTCATTGCTAAGTCTTTTCAAGATGTAATGCACCATTTAGGAAGTAAATTTTTCAGTGATTTATTAAATAATTAGTTTGATTATGAATAGTTCGAGGAAATAAAAATGAAATTTTTCTGTCCCAATTGTGGTTATAAAATAACGGAACCAATACAGTTTTGTCCCAATTGTGGTTATAAAGTTAGCGATATTGTAAAGAGCTTGCAACAACAAGATGCCAGTGTTGTTTCTAAAACCAAAGAAAAAACACAAGTACAAGAAAATAAACAAGTTAAATTTGACGATAATCATCAACTGAACAAACAAGTTAAAAAAACTAAGGCTAACAAAGCCAAAGTTAAACCAACGAATCATCATGGATTTAGAGAAAAATTAGATGGATTAAAAGATAATTTAGTTACACATAAATGGGGTTGGTTGTTAGGGTTATTAATTGCTTTAGTCTTATTATTTGTAGGATTAAATAATTATTATCAACCACGCAATCAAATTGCACGCGCGTATACTGTATTAAATAATCCTAATAAAAACGGAGCACATTACATTACTACTAATGATTCTCAAGCTAAAATTAATCGGGAATCAGTTAAACCATTTCAAAAAGAATTTCATAATGGTGTTAGAAATGGAATGACCAAGCATTATTTTGTAAAGCATGAATTAAAAGCTTTAAAGCACAATAGTCATGAATATTATGATTTTCAAAAGACTGGAAATGTATGGTTATTTTTCCCGAAGTATAAGTTAAAAGTTGATACCGTATCTATACCAGTTAAAACTAATTTACCTAATTTAAAGATTTATCAAAATGGTAAATATGTAGCAACCTCGTATGGTCATAACTATGAAAAGAATTTTAATCATTTATTATATGGTATCTATAAATTTACAGCTAAGGGAACAGTCCATGGACAAAAAGTAAGTGCTAGTGATGTATATGATGGTAGTGGTGATGTTGACGATATAATAAATCTAGACATTAATATTAATACATTTAATATTAAAAGTGTTCCTAATGCTGAAGTATATGTAAATAATAAAAAAGTTGGGAATTTAGATAAGAATGGTAATTATACTTTGAAAAATTATCCAATTCATAAAAATACTAAATTATACTTAAAAGCTAATTTAAATGGCAAGATGACACAATCAGAATCGGTTAAATTATATTCACATAGTACAAAAGTATCACCATTATTCCCAGGAATGTTAAATAAAAAAGATTCTGAACATTTGTTGAAGAATGTTTTCGTTGATAATGATGGAGATCCCGATAATCATAAAGATATCGCCGATAATTTTGATCAAGGCGGTAATAATGGTGATTTCAAGAATTTGATGAATCAAAACAAAGGATTTTCTAATAATGATAGTCTAACTGGTTATAAATACTCTGTTTCAGTAGATGATGTATTACCAAATGGTGATGGGAAAACGAAGGTAGACTATACTTTAACCGTTACTCAATATTACAATGATGGTGGTAAAGAGGTTCAAGTATACAAATCTACAGCGATTGTTGGAAATGAAAATAATAAAAATGTGATTTTCTCTTTAGGAAAACCGAATATGGTAAGTCAACATAACGATAGTAGTAATGATGATTAAAGTAAAAAGCGTTAACAAAATATTTGTTAACGCTTTTTTATATAAATATATGAAAAAGAGACCTTTGATTAATTTAATTGGTTTATTAATAAGAAATTGATTAATCATTATTTTAAAATCTTTGGATTTTAAGAATTAACGAAAATAATTTGTACAAAAATGAGCATAACGTTAGTTGTTTTAAAAAAGAAACGTTATAGTTAATTTATTAAGTTTTAAAAGAGGTGAGATATAGGTGAAACTACAAACCTTTATTGATCGGTTTGAACAATATGCACCGATTAATTATCGTTATCATAACGATCCTACGGGAATGCAAATTGGTGATCGAAATGCGGAAATTCATAAAGTAATGGTCACCTTAGATGTACGACCAGAAGTAGTGGATGAAGCCATTGCCAATCATGTTGATTTTATTTTTGCCCATCATCCGGTAATGTTTCATAAAACGCAAAATTTAGATTTTGCAAAAGATCCTCAATTAGCGTTATATGGGAAAATTATTGCTAATCATATAAATGTGTATGCAGCACATACGAATTTGGATAATGCGTTTAACGGGATGAATGATTGGTTAGCTGATCTGTTAGGATTAACTAATGTTGAACCATGGTTACCTAATCCAGGTAATCCAGATGTTTTCATGGGGCGGGTAGGTAATTTAACTGAACCAATGTCCATGAAAGAATATGCTAAACAATGTAAATCAACATTTGATATTGGTGGATTACGTTTAATTACACCTGATCTAAATAGAACGGTGAAACGAGTAGCTGTTTTAGGTGGTGATGGCGGTAAATTTTATCGTGAAGCTCAAGCTACGGGAGCTGATGTTTATATTACTGGTGATGCATATTACCATACTATGCATGATGTATTAGCCAGTGATTTTTCAATTATTGATCCGGGACATCATATTGAAGTAGTTTGTGTTGCTCACTTAGTAGATATGTTTCAACAATGGTCTGAAGAAAATCATTGGGAGATTGAAATTATGCCGTCAGTGATTAATACTGATCCATTTACCTTTATCTAATGAATAAATAAAATTTATATAACTATAATAAAAGCTTATCGATGATTTAATGCAAGTGCTTATGCGGTTTTATTTTTATAAAATCTTTGTAATACAAATATAACTTTTATTTTGCTTTTAAATAAGTTAATATATTATTCGTATAGGCATATATTATACACATATATGATGTGCATCGAATGCGTATATATATATATATATATAAGAGGTTTTGTCAATATGAAAAACAAAGTTTATTTCGGTGAAAACCAAGAACATGTTAAATTATATAAAAAAGGAAAAGTATGGGTTGCTTCTTTAGTAACTCTATTCTCAATGGGATTAGGTGTTGGCTTAAGCAATGCTCATGCTCATGCTGCTACAACGACTAATAGTAGTTCAGCAACTAAAGTTAGCAATCAAGTTTTAGCTAACGGAACCTCAACAAGTTCTAGTTCAACTACAACATCTACAACATCTAGTTCTACAGCAACTTCTCCTGCTGGTTCTAGTTCAAATTCATCAAGTTCATCTAGCTCATCAACTAATTCATCTAGTTCAAGTTCAAGTAATACAGCTCAACCTATTAGCGAAAGTGGAACATTTTCTAAAACTAGCGCTTATAATAGCATGAGTGGTGACGACTGTAATAGTCATAACGGTGTAAGCGCTAATGTTTCCAACAGTAAACACAACGGTGGTAGCTATCAAGTTAGTTTAACTCCTGTTACTGGTAGTACTGCAGCAAGTATTACAGTAAATATTAGTGATTGGGATTCTGACGCTGGAAATACAATTACTGGTTTAGATGGTAGTGCAACTGGTAATAGTAATGGTGCAATGATTTACCAAGATGCTATTTCATTTACCATTAATGATGGTCAAATTGCATATGATAGTGATGTTGCTGATGGTCAACAATTAATGCAAGAAGTCATTGCTGATATTAAAAGCAATTGGGCTAATGGATACAAACCACTATTTACCTTTGCTAAGAATCCTAATTTTAATCTTGCTCAATTTAAAGGATACACAGGTACTATTAATATCACATTAAATTATACTCATGGGGCTGTTCAACAACATAATACAATAACAGCTAAACGCCCAATTTCTGCAGTGTTTAGTAATGGGCAACCAGCAAAAGTGTTTAATGGTAAATCAAATGTAACTCAAACAATTACTTTTAACAGTACTGAAATTTTAGACGTTACTAATTCTCAACCAGCAAATGTTGTAACAACTCCAGCTACACAAACTATGCCAAGTTATCCAGTTCCACAAATTCCTGGTTTTACAACGACTATTGTATATGCGGGAGAAGGTAGTGAAATTAGCGGTGGTGGCAATGTTTCAATTGTAAGAGCAGCTAATGATGACAGTAATACGGTTGTTAAAGAAGTTGACAATGTTAAACCTAATCAAGCTTTACCTCCTGTTAAAGTTATTTATGCAGCTCAAAATTCACAAGGAACTTTCCCAAAGGGTAGCAATCCTAATGCTAGTGTATCTGGCGATAATGTAAACAATGGTGGTTCATGGACGTTCAGTCCATTGATTCCAGCTGATGCTTCAAAAGATACAATTACAATTAATTTTGTTGATCCAAATGCTAACCGTGTAATTACTGACGATAATGGAACTATTTCTACTACTCAATCAGCTAATGGTAAAACTAACATTTGGTCTCAAACATTTGATGGTAATCAACTAGATCCACAACAGGTTGCTAATATTATTCAAACTGAATTACAAGAATTATGGAATCAAGGATATAAACCATTATTTACAGTAGGTC
>JADIMP010000102.1 GCA_017694665.1 Candidatus Gallilactobacillus intestinavium | reverse complement strand
ATTATATTACTAGGGTCATATGCCAGTTCCCACATCGTCATATAAGCTAAAAAAAGCAGTGCGAAATATGCCATCAGATTTCTAATCGCAAGAATATCGATTGGAAAATATCGACACCAAAAAGTCTTTCTAATCACAAAATTTGCTTTCTTTTTATCGACAACGAGATGCACAAGAATTCCACCGATAATTGCTAAAATAATTGATATTATGGGAGAAATTTTAAAATTAAAAATATCAAATTTTTTAATAAGATAAAATAAACACGTTCCAAGCACATAACCGATACCAGCAACTCCTGGAATTTTCGAATTAGCTGAGCGAGATGGACCTCCTTCACCATAATCTACCTCATAGATCTTTACCGGAAGGATCCAAAATAAAATTGGAAAAATCGAAAACAACAAATTTTGATCTGCGTCAATGGCATAAAGCTTTCCATTTTCTGCATTAACCCACGCGCAATGAGTTCCGTTTTCTAATACCATTTCAACATTCATGTACTTTTTGAACATAGATGTTAAATTCCTCCTACACCTTTGTAGTTGTCATGTGATTAAAAATTTTTAACATTTCGTTTTAAAATTCTAGTAAAAAGCCACTGTCTGTCCACGCATACATTACCATATAAAGAGCAAAGTATGCGAGGCTAAATTCCAGAAGACCTGCAATCCACCAAAAACTAATGCTCCCACTCCAAATAACCCCAATTATCCAATAAAAGGCAACTAAAGGTACTAGATTAAGAAAACACATTTTCCCTATCACTTTAATGCTATCAGGTATCAAGATTAGCGTTAATTCACTATACTTATTTTCCAACTCTTTATAATTAATCTTACCTGTTTTATTTGCCAAAAAATGAATTAACATGTTAGCTATTATTATTGGTATTAAAATTTCTAAAAATAATAAAAACTTTGAATGCAAATCATAAACTGGAATTAACTCAGCCAACCACGCTCCAATTCCGGAACCTATAAATGCTAAAAAAAGATCATTTTTTAAAGAAGAATCATTCAAAGGGTGATCTTTCCTCCGATACTTTTTATAATCTTCTTTACCGATTTCATACGCTTTATGTGGAATAAAGTAACTCACAAATGGAAAAAATTTCCCTAAAATAGATCTAATATCTACAAGGTAATATGAATCGTTATCAAGTTGAACAATTTTACATGCTTACTTAGTTTCATAGTATGTTCCTCTTTAATCTAAAAAAGTAATTTTAGCTTTGGCTACATTAACAAATGGAAAATTGAACCACATCATAATATAAGTCATACATGTGGCAGCCGCTAATAATATTATTTGACCTTGTGCTGCAGGAGACGAGACTACCCAAAGAAAAATCCACATTAATCCAATCGACATAGGAACCGCAATTAATGCTCTCATCACATAATATCTCCTTAATGGTTTTAACTTAGCATGATGAATAGCTACGATATTTTTAGGCAGTCTATTATTTCTAAAAATAATTCGTATTGATAGCCCTAAACCTAATGTAGTATGATGTTGGAATAGGAATATTTATCAAGGTCCGATCTGATATTTTTGATAATATTGCTCCAAAATTCATTAAACATGCACCAAAAAATGTTGTTGATTGATTAATAATCTTTGTCTTATCAAAACTTCCTTTCTTAACTTCAATGAATTCTAACGGACGCATCCACAGAAGAAATGGAAAGAAGATATAACGAATTTTTTGATCACATAATAATACATAATCTTTTCCGTCATCACCATTGATGATTACCCTTCTATGGGGAATTTCCCATATTTCACCAATTATGCTTTTCAACGTTTACATTCTCCTAATCTAAAAAAGTAATTTGAGCCTTAAGTACATAAATAAAAGGATAATTAAAAAATAGAAAAACATAAATTAGAACCCCATATTCAATTAATAATATTATTTGTCCCGGTGCAACTAGAGAAGAAATCCCGTAAAGGATAAAGCATATCATTCCAATTGATAGAAAAGCCCAAATTTCTGCTTTTCTCATCCAATATGCAATTAATGGTTTAAAATTAACATGGTGAATTGTAATTATACTATCATCATTAGGTTTCTTTTTAAATCTAAAAACAATTCGTAATAAAATACCAATCCCTAATACGATCATCCAGTAATGTGATGTTGAAATAGGAATATTTATTAAAACCCAGGCTGACATTTCCATTAGTTTCGGTGCAACCATAGCTCCAATTGCAGCAAGTAACACTATAATTAGACTAAAATCCCGAGGCTGAGTAATGCTTTCTTCATCAATTTCAATAACCTCTACTGGACACAACCAAAAAAGAAATGGGAAAAAGATATATCTAAGCTTTTGATCACATAACAATACATAGACTCTTCCATCGCCGCCATAGATCTCTACTCCTCCCGGATATCGATATATTTCACCAATCATAGTTTTCATCTTAACCACCCTTTTTAATCAATAATTTTAATTTTTAACTTTCCTAAATTAACAAATATATTTTCCAAGAAAAACATCACCCAAATAAAACATGTTGCTGCTAATAAGGCATACGATATCAAAATAACAAAAAGTCCTATCGAAACCAAATAATAAAATATTCCTTTTATTCCCATAGAAAGTGACACTGGATATACATGACATTTAACTTTTCTTCCTACCGAATTTGGACAATTCTTTTTTATAAGGAAATGCATCATTAATGCAATGGCTATTGACATTAAAAAAATGCTCTTTCCAGGGAATTCGACATATAATTGACATTTTTCCATCAATATGCTCAGAAATTTCCCTATTATGTATGCAAAAATACCAATATAAAAAGCATTTACTCTATTTTTTCTTATAAATGAACCATTGTTTTGAACCTTTTGTATATACACCGGTAAAATCCATAAAAGAAAAGGAAAGAAATAAAATATTCTGGTCAACATCTAATATGTATCACCCGTTTTATCATCTTCCAATTGAACAAAATGATTAATTTCGCCATTTTCTATTAATGTATTCGCTGTAATATATTCCATAATTTCACCTAATTTTCAAAAATACATTTTTAGTGTTTTTTATGATAAGACTTTTCTTTCACGCCTACTTTACCAATATTGTTTAATCGTAATTTTTTATTTCCTAATCTAAAAAAGTAATTCTAGCCTTGGCTACATCAACAAATGGGTAATTAAATAATGAAAAAGCGTAAACCATATACGTAATAAAAATCAATAATATTATTTGACCTTCTGCAGCAGAGAATGAGACTGCCCAAAGCCCAACCCATATAAAACCAAGACCTAAAAGAGTTGCCATGAATGCTCTCATCACATAATATCTTTTTAATGGTTTTAACTTGGCATGGTGAATAGCTATAATATTTTCACTATCAGGACGCTTATTATTTCTAAAAATAATTCTTGCTAAAAGACCAATGCTTAACACAATCATCCAGTAATTCGATGTTGAAATAGGAATGTTTATCAAAGTTTGATCTGACAGTTTTTCTAATATTGGTCCAGCAGTTAATCCGATTGCAGGCGCTATCGACATTACCCAACTATTATCTTGTGCTTGTTGAATGCTATCCTTCTTAACCTCGATGAATTCTAATGGACACATCCACAGAAGAAATGGAAAGAAGATATAACGAATTTTTTGATCACACAATAATACGTAATCCTTCCCATCATCGCCGTTGATAATTACTCCTCTATGAGGAATCCGCCATATTTCACCGATTATGCTTTTCATTTTACCTACCCGCTTTTATACTTTCCTATTTAGTTAGTTGAATTCTTCTTTATAAAATAAATATAAAAACATCCATCTCCAAATTGACTATTAATCGTCATTAAAGAATAAATTGTAATAATTCCATAACTTTCATAAAAAATATTTCCTGGACTATAAGTGAGAAGTCCAATTGCCATAAATATCAAAAAACAATCACCGATAAAGACTGCAAATATTCGTCCAA
>JADIMP010000101.1 GCA_017694665.1 Candidatus Gallilactobacillus intestinavium | reverse complement strand
AATATATATTTTTTACAAAAATAAATTGAAATAGTAAATAAATTATATTAAACTTTAGCACATAAATAAATATATTAGGAGATATTTATGAAAATAAAAAATAAATTATTAGTTAGTGCTGGAACTATAGCATTATCATTAGGAATTTCTTTAAGTATGAATAACGTCATGATTCATGCTGATAATCAAAATAATTCTAGTCAAGTAAGTAGTAGTTCTACAGATAAGTTTGATATGGGACAACAAACTAGTACTTTAAAAAAATCAATGACTAGCATTGATAATGCAGTTAATAAATATCAAAAAGATCATAGTAAAAAACATTTTAATAAATCTTTGAATAAAGTTTCTAAAAAATTATCAAAATTACAAAAAATTGATGCTAATGATCAAGGAAACTTTATGGCACAACAATTAAATAAAGGTATTAGCAGTTTTATTAATACAATTAATCAATTAGAAAAATCAAGTAATGCTAATCAAGCTAAACAAACATGGGATAATGTTAAATCACATTTAAACTTTTAAATAAAAAGGTCACTTTTAAAGTGACCTTTTTATTTATTAAATATTAAACACTATTAATTGTATACGGTATTGACATTATTTTATTAACTAATTAAAATAGTTAACATCATAAACAAAAAGGGGAATTATGATGAAAAAGCAATTATTATTTGGATTATCAACAATTTGTACATTAGGAATGGGATTAGTTACTGTAAGTGCCAATAATACGCAACAACCTATGCCGATTAATCAACAAGTCACAACATTTAAAAATGCTACTAGCTCGATGGATAAAATTGTATCTCAATATCAACAAAACCATAAAAAGAAACCTTATAAAAAGGCTATTAACAAGTCAATTTCACAATTAAAACAAATACAAAAACAGGATAGTAATGGAAACATTATGGATAAAAAAATTGCTGGTTATGTTGGTAATTTTGTTAAGCAATTGAAACTATTAGAAAAACAAAATCCACAAGCGGCAGCTAAAAATTGGAATAATGTTAAGCAGAGTATCAATCAAGTATTAAATCAAATTTAAATGATTTTCTTAAAGGAGGAATTATTAATTCCTCTTTTTTTATTATTGTTTAGAGATATTTAAATGCTTATAATAGTAGTGTTTTATTTTAATAAGGAAATAGTTTGAGGGTTAGTTTATGAAATTTCAAAAACCTAAAGGAACAGCAGATATATTGCCTGTAAATAGTGCTAAATGGAATTATGTTGAAAAATGTGCACGAAAAATTTTTAATCGTTATTGTTTTAAAGAAATAAGAACACCAATTTTTGAAAATTTTGATATTTTTGCACGTTCAGCAGGAGATACTAGTGATGTAGTTACTAAAGAAATGTACGATTTTTACGATAAAGGTGATCGTCATATTGCATTACGCCCAGAAGGAACGGCTGGAGTAGTTCGTGCATATATTGAAAATAAATTATATGCTCCTGAAGAAGATAAACCATATAAAGTATTTTATATGGGGCCAATGTTTCGTTATGAACGTCCACAAGCAGGTAGAATGCGTGAATTTCATCAAATTGGGGTAGAAGCGTTTGGTGAAGATTCACCAGAATTAGATGTAGAGGTCATGATGATGGCCGTTAACTTATTTAAAAGTTTAGGTTTAAATGACTTACATTTAGTGATTAATACTTTAGGTGATAAAACTACTCGAGATAATTATCGTCAGGCATTAATTGATTATTTAGAGCCACACAAAACTGAATTAAGTGATGATTCACAAGAACGATTATATAAAAATCCATTACGAGTTTTGGACAGTAAAGATTTGCAGGATCAAAAGATTGTTAGTGAAGCACCATCTATTTTAGACTTTTTAACTGATGATGCTAAAGCACGTTGGGAACGAGTATTACAGTTACTAGATTTATCGCAGATTAATTATAGTGTTGATGCCAATATGGTTCGTGGATTAGATTATTACAATCATACAATTTTTGAAATTGAGAGTCATGATGAGTCGTTAAGTAATGGTGCAACAATTTGTGGTGGTGGACGTTATGATGGCTTAGTTGCTGAATTAGGTGGACCAGAAACGTCTGGATTTGGATTTGGAATTGGTGAAGAAAGATTATTATTACTATTAGATAAGCTACATTTATTAGATGATTTAGCTAATAATTTAGATATTTACGTAGTTAATTTAGGTAATGATCAAGTAAAAAGTGAAACTTTTAAATTAGTTAATTATTTACGCAATTTAAATTACGCTGTAGATTTTGATTATCGTCAACGAAAAATGAAAGCTCAGTTTAAATCTGCTGAACAAAAACAGGCTAAGTGTGTACTAATTTTAGGTGAAAAAGAGCTTAATCGACATCAAATTAAATTAAAAAATTTAATTGATCAGACTGAGACAATGTTAAATTTATTGGACGTATATACAAAATTTAAGGATATTTTTAATAAATACGTAGGCTAAGTTATGGATAATTTTCAAAAAATTATTGATCGGCATAAATATTTAGGACGATTGGGTACCGCTTTAATATATTCTATTTGTGTATCAGTAGCCTTAAATTATTTTTGGACACCAGGAAAGATTTATTCGTCAGGGTTAACAGGATTGTCACAGTTGGTGCATACAGTCTGCTTTAGATTTATGCATATGAATATTAGTATTGGTGATTTATTGTTTCTATTAAACATACCATTATTTATATTAGCCTGGTTTAAAATTGGGCATCGATTTACGGTATTTACAATTATTGCAGTTGGATTATCTAGTGTGATGATTCATGCAGTTCATCCGGTAATTATTACAAGGGATCCGATTGTTTGTTCAATTTTTGGAGGCGCAATTAATGGATTTGGTACTGGTTTAGCATTGAAATATGGATTATCAACTGGTGGTTTAGATATTTTAGGTATCGTTATTCGACAAGCAACTGGACATCGCATCGGAAGCATTAATGTAACGTTTAATACGTTAATTGTTTTAAGCGCCGGCTTAATGTATGGCTGGCCATATGCTTTATATTCCATTTTTGGATTAGTTGTTAATGCTACGATTATGGATATGGTTTATACTAGACAACAAAGAATTCAAGTAATAATTGTTACTGAGGAACCCAAAACGGTTATTGATTCAATTCAGCATCGAATTCATCGTGGAATGACAATCATAAATGATGCTGAGGGAGTTTATAAGCATAAGAAAAAAGCGGTTTTATTTACGGTTATTTCTGGATATGAAGTAAATGCATTGTATGAAGCAGTTCAAGAATCAGATCCTCATTCATTTGTTTCGTTAACTAATACAGTTAAAATTATGGGAAGATTTTATGAACCTAAAGTTTAAAAAAGGAGTTAGAAATGTTAGTTGGATCACATGTTAGTATGAGCGGTAAAGATATGTTATTGGCAGCTGCTAAAGAAGCGGCTAGTTATCATGAAACTGCAATGATGATATATACAGGGGCACCGCAAAATACAAGGCGTAAAGCAATCGATCAATTTAAAATTTCTGAAGGTAGAGAATATTTGAAAAGCCATGGAATTCAAGAAATTGTGATTCATGCTCCTTATATAATAAATTTAGGGAATACATATAAGCCAGATAAGTTTTCTTTTGCAGTTGATTTTTTGCATCAAGAAATTGAACGAGCAGACGCAATTGGAGCAAAAGAGATTGTTTTACATCCAGGAGCGCATGTTGGAGCTGGATCAGATAAAGCCATTGCGTCAATTATAAAAGGTTTAAACGAAGCAATGACTGCTGATCAAAATGTTCAAATTGCAATTGAAACAATGGCAGGAAAAGGGACTGAGGTTGGAATTAATTTTGAACAAATTGCTCAAATGATTTCCGGAGTTAAATTGAATGACAAATTAGCAGTTTGTTTTGATACCTGTCATACTAATGATGCTGGTTATAATGTAAAGGACGATTTTGATGGAGTTATGGAAGAATTTGATAAAGTCATTGGAATTGATCGAATTAAAGTTTTCCATCTAAATGATTCTAAAAATCCGATGGGTAGTCATAAAGATCGTCATGAAAATTTGGGTTATGGAACTATTGGATTTGATAGTTTAAGTAAAATTGCTCATAATGAACAATTTATTGATGTACCTAAAATTTTGGAAACGCCACATGTAGCTATAGACCCAGAAAATGATCCTAAAAATAAAGTAGCACCTTATGGATATGAGATTGCTGAGTTAAATGCTAATCAATTTAATGATCATTTATATGATGATGTTCGAAAAAATGTTGCTTTTAATGATTTTCTGAATTATTAATTGACTATATTTGCTGATTTAGGTATACTAACGATTGTACAGTCAAGCGTTTGTTTGACAGTTAATTTAACGTTGAAGGGAGGGGATTTTGATATGCCAAAAACAGTTGTTCGTAAGAATGAATCCTTAGACGATGCTCTCCGACGTTTTAAAAGAAGTGTTTCTAAGAGTGGTACACTTCAAGAATATCGTAAGCGTGAATTTTACGAGAAACCAAGTGTTAAACGTAAATTAAAGTCTGAAGCTGCACGTAAGCGTAAAAACAAGAAGAATCGTTACTAAGAATGAAAGTACTAGTTGTATTTGACTAGTACTTTTTATTTTGCACAGAATACAAGATTAATTATGATAGAATATGAATGAATTTATTATTGAGGAAAACGCGTTTGAACGAAGAAACAATTTATAAATCAGAATATCAATTTGAAAGTTTAGATTATGAAGCCAAATTGGTTGGCATTAATGATCAAAATTTAAAATTATTAGAAGAAAAACTAGACGTAATTTTGATTCCAAATGGTGATAAATTAACTATTAAAGGTGATAATGAACGTAATGTTAAATTAGTTGGAACTATTTTTCACCAATTGGAAACATTATTAAGTAAGAAAATTATTTTAGGTAAAGCTGATGTTTTATCAGCAATACAAATGGCTCAACGTGGGACATTAGATTATTTACAAGATTTATATTTGGAAACATTAGTTAGAGATTATCATGGTAATTCAATTCATGTAAAAAATTATGGGCAACGTCAATATGTACAATCAATTTTACATAATGATATTACTTTTGGAATTGGTCCGGCAGGAACAGGGAAAACTTTTTTAGGCGTGGTAATGGCAATTGCAGCTTTAAAGAAAGGTGCAGTAGAAAAAATTATTTTGACTAGACCTGCTGTAGAAGCTGGAGAAAGTTTAGGATTTTTGCCTGGAGACTTACAAGAAAAAGTTAATCCATATTTACGACCAGTTTATGATGTATTGCATCAAATTTTAGGAGTTGAGCATACAAATCGTTTATTAGAACGTGGAGTTATTGAAATTGCTCCGTTAGCATATATGCGAGGTAGAACTTTAAATTCAGCATTTATTTTATTAGATGAAGCACAAAATACAACAAATGCACAAATGAAAATGTTTTTAACAAGATTAGGATTTGGATCTAAGATGGTGGTCAATGGAGATATTACTCAAATTGATTTACCAAATGGTAAACATTCTGGATTATTACAAGCACAAAATTTACTAAAAAATGTTAAGCATATTAATTTTGTGAATTTTGGTGCGGATGATGTGGTTCGTAATTCAGTTGTACAGTCAATTATTAATGCTTATGAAAAGCAGGATCGTTAATTTATGAATTTGGAAATTTTTGATAAAACTAAACAAAAAATGGATGAACAAGATCTTAAATTAGTAAAAAATCTTTTAGATTTTGCTAGTCAAAAGTTAGGGTTAACTGATGATACTGAGATGTCAGTAACTTTTATGAATAATGATGAAATTCAACAAATTAATCGACAATATCGGGGATTAAACAAACCAACTGATGTAATTAGTTTTGCTATTGAAGAAGATCCTGATGAAGAAGATGTGATTAATTTTGATGATGAATTAATGAAAGAAATTCCTCGTAATTTGGGAGACATTTTTGTTTCAATTGATAAAGTACATGAACAAGCTTTAGATTTAGGACACTCTAATCAACGTGAATTAGGTTTTCTAGTGGTACATGGTTTTTTGCATTTAAATGGTTATGATCATATGCGACCAACAGATGAAGATGAAATGTTTAGTTTACAACGTGAAATTTTAGATGATTATGGTTTAATAAGGTAAAAAGACCCGTTAATAGCGGGTCTTTTTAATAATTTGTGATGAAATTATAGTATAATTTATTGGAATTATTTTTATATTTATTTAACTGTTTAATATAAAATTGTAATCAATTATTGGAGAATCGTATGTCAAATAACTTTCATTCAGGATTTGTTGCAATTGTTGGACGCTCGAATGTAGGAAAATCAACATTTTTAAATTATTTATTAGGTGAAAAAATTGCGATTACTAGCAGTACTAAACAAACTACGCGTAATCAAATTAAGGGTATTTATACTAGTGATCAAGCACAGATTGTATTTATTGATACACCAGGTATTTTTAAACCACGGCATAAATTAGATGAATATATGGTTAATGAAGCTTATACTTCGTTAAAAGATGTTGATGCAGTTATTTTTATGATTAGTGCAAATGAAAAACGTGGTGCTGGCGATGACCATATTATTAAACTATTACACCAAGTAAATTGTCCAGTTTATTTAGTAATTAATAAAATTGATCAGATTAATCCTAATGCTTTATTAGAAATAATGGATCAGTATCGTGATGAAAAATGGAAAGACGTATATCCTATCTCAGCATTATTAGGTAATAATGTTGATAACTTAATGGAAGATTTAATTAGTACCTTGCCAGAAGGTCCACAATATTATCCAGAAGATCAATTAACAGATCATCCAGAACGATTCATTGTAAAAGAAATTATTCGAGAAAAAATTTTAAATTTAACTAGAGAAGAAGTTCCTCATTCTGTAGCTGTCGAGATTAATACGATGCATTTTGATGGTCAGATAATGAATATTGATGCAAATATTATTGTCAATAAAAAATCTCATAAGGGTATTATTATTGGTAAAAATGGATCAATGTTAAAAAACATTGGTGTTCAAGCACGTAAAGATATTGAACGTTTGACTGGTGAACATGTTTATTTGAAGTTATGGGTTAAAGTAGTAGAACATTGGAAAGATAAATTAACAGCATTAAAAGAATATGGATATAAAATGCAAAAATAATTTTTTGAAAATAGGTTTTTAAATGTTGCAGAGAAATGTAAAATTTCATGGAATTGTTATGTATGCTAATGATTATCGTGAAAAAGACCAATTAATTAAAATTTTTACTTATGAGTATGGCAAAAAAGTTTTTTTTATTAAAAATGGTAAGAAAAATAATCCTAATAAAGTTGCCTTATTTCCGTTAACTTATGGTGTATATGAGGGTAACTTAAATGAATCAGGATTAAGTTTTATTACTACTGTTAATCAATATGCATATTTTAATCAAATTAATGAAGACATTGTAAAAAATGCGTACGGTACATATATTCTAGAATTAGTTGATGCTGCTTTTTATGATAATGATATTGTTAAACCTTATTTTAACCAAATATATCATGCATTAAAATTAATTAATAATGGAATAGATGATCAGATTGTTACAAATATCGTTGAATTAAAAATGCTGGTTCCTTTTGGAGTGGCTCCACAATTAAATAAATGTGTTTTATGTGATAATCCAACGAATGTTTTTGATTATTCAGATCGTTATAATGGTTTAATTTGTTCTAAACATTTTGAACAAGATCCTCATCGTTTACACTTATCAACTAAAGCTGTACGCTTATTGCATCGTTTAAATAATGTTGATTTATTAAAAGATGTTTCGATTAAGGTTGATGATTCATTGAAAAAGGAATTGCGTAAAGTGATTGATTTAATTTATGAAAATCATGTAGGAATTCATTTAAAGGCAAAAAGATTTTTAGATCAAACTATGAACTTGGCTGATCAATTATAAAGGTCAGTAATATGTTATGATTAATAAGTTAAGTTTAAAATGGAGTTTATTTGTGTATGACAAAAGAAAAATTATCCGTGCAAAATATTATTTTGACATTACAAAAATATTGGTCAGCTCAAGGTTGTATGTTAATGCAAGCTTATGACACTGAAAAAGGTGCTGGAACAATGAGTCCATATACTTTTTTACGTGCAATTGGACCTGAACCTTGGAATGCGGCTTTTGTAGAACCTAGTCGTCGTCCAGCTGACGGTAGATATGGTGAAAATCCAAATCGTTTATATCAACATCATCAATTTCAAGTATTAATGAAACCGGCTCCAGATAACATTCAAGAATTATATTTGAATAGTTTACGTGAATTGGGAATTAATCCATTAGAGCATGATATTCGATTTGTTGAAGATAATTGGGAAAACCCTTCTATGGGATGTGCTGGAGTTGGCTGGGAAGTTTGGCTTGACGGTATGGAAGTTACGCAGTTTACTTATTTTCAAATTGTTGGCGGTTTGAACATGGATCCTATTGCCGTAGAAGTAACTTATGGATTGGAACGATTAAGCTCTTATATTCAAGATGTAAAATCAGTATATGATCTTGAATGGAGTGATGGAGTTCTTTACGGTGATATATTTAAAGAATCAGAATATGAACATAGTTGTTATTCATTTGACGAAAGTAATCAAGATTTATTGTTAGATTTGTTTAATAAGTTTGAGGTAGAAGCTCAGCAAAATTTAGATAAAGGGTTAGTTCATCCGGCCTATGATTTTATTTTGAAATGTTCACATACTTTTAACTTATTAGATGCGCGTGGAGCAGTATCAGTAACGGAACGTGCTGATTATTTAGATCGTATTCGTAAAATGGCACGTCGTGTAGCAAAAGAATTTATTAATGCTAGAGCTAAGTTAGGGTTTCCATTAATTAAAAATGACCAAGAACGTCAGCAACGTTTAGCTCAATGGCAAGCAAAAAATCAAAAGCGTAAAGATAAATAATATAGGATAGTAATTATGGCTAATAATCAATTTTTATTTGAATTAGGTATTGAAGAAATGCCTGCAAAAACAATTTTGAAAAGTGAACAACAATTAGTTGATTTAGTAACTAGTTATTTAAATGATGAAAAAATTACCTTTGATGATGTTAAGGCTTTTTCAACTCCACGAAGATTGGCAGTTTTAATTAATGGTTTGGCTGATAAACAACCAGATTTAGATTTAGAAGTTAAGGGCCCAGCAAAAAAAATTGCTCAAGATGCAGATGGTAATTGGACAAAAGCTGCAGAAGGTTTTGTGAAGGGACAAAATGCAACTGTTGATGATATCATTTTTAAAGAAATTAAAGGCCAAGAATATGTTTATGTGAAAAAGCATGAAGTTGGCAAAAGTGTTGTTGAAGTTTTAAATAATTTAGACCAAGTAATTGCTAAAATGAATTTCTCTACAATGATGCGTTGGGACAATTCTAACTATAGTTTTATTCGTCCTATTAGATGGATTGTCGCATTACTAAATGATGAAATCGTTCATTTAGAGATTGCTGGTGTTAAAGCTGATCGCATTACTTATGGACATCGTTTTTTAGGTAAAAGTATTGAAATTAATCAAGCTAATGATTATGAAGAACAATTATTAAAAGAATTTGTCATTGTAGATTACGATAAACGTAAACAATTAATTAAGAAACAGATTCAAACTTTAGTTAATGAACATAATTGGGAAATTAATTTTGATTCAGCATTATTAGAAGAAGTTACTAATTTAGTAGAGTGGCCTACAGCTTTTGCAGGATCATTTGATGAAAAATATTTAAAAATTCCTAGTGAAGTATTAATTACTTCAATGAAAGATCATCAAAAGTTCTTTTATGTAACTGATAAAGATGGTAGTTTATTGCCGTATTTTATTTCCGTACGTAATGGGAATGACCAATATTTAGATAATGTGATTAGTGGAAATGAAAAAGTTTTAACAGCACGTTTGGAAGATGCTATGTTCTTCTATGAAGAAGATCAAAAACATGATATTGATTTTTATGTCAATAAATTATCAGGAATTACTTTCCATGATAAAATTGGTTCTTTAACTGAACATATGCAACGAACAAGTAGTTTATGTAAAATTTTAGCTGAAGAATTAGGTTTAAATGAGGAACAGATAACTGATTTAACGCGAGCCAGTCAAATTTATAAATTTGATTTAGTGAGTGAAATGGTCAATGAATTCGCTGAATTACAAGGAGTTATGGGCGAAAAGTATGCTCTGATTTTCGGTGAAAATGAAACAGTTGCTAAGGCAATTAAAGAGCATTATATGCCAATTAGTGCGAATGGTGCTTTACCAAGTTCAATTGTTGGTGGAGTGTTAGCTATTGCTGATAAATTAGATAGTTTATTATCATTTTTTGCAGCTAATTTAATTCCAAGTGGCTCTAATGATCCATATGCATTGAGACGAAGTGCTCAAGGGATTGTACGAATTATTCAACAATTTAATTGGCACATTAATTTGAATGATTTAATTGATCAATATCTTAAACAAGTGCAAGAAAATCATCTATTAAGTGCAGAATTAATTGATCAGTTAATTGAAAATCGTAATTTATTATTACAATTTATTAATGAACGAATCGATAAAAATCTAAATGCTGAACATATAAGTAAAGATATTATTCAAACTGTTATTAATAGCAATCAACATGATATTTTGACAATTATTATGAACGCTAAGATGTTATCAGCTCATCATGATGATAGTAATTTTAAAGAGATTGTTGAATCATTGACTCGAGTAATGCGAATTGTTGCTAAACAAGAAATTCCGGATGTGAAAATTGATTCTTCATTATTTGAAAATGAAAGTGAATCACAGTTATTTGAAACGTTTAACGCAATTAAAGATGCTTTTAATGTATCTGGAAGTATGAATAATTATGAATATTTAATGGAATTAGCTCCCATTATTAATGAATATTTTGAAGAAAATATGATTATGGCGGATAATGAAGCAGTTAAGAACAATCGTTTACAACAATTATCACAAATAACAAATCTGTTAATGACAATTGGAGATTTATGCAATTTAGTTATTAAATAAAGCTGTTTTGGAGTAATGCGATGATGGGGAAATTACAAATTAAGCGAGTTTATTTACCAGTGACATCAACTGATGGTAAAAGAATTTTAATTGATCGATTATGGCCGCGAGGAATATCAAAAACTAAGGCATGTTTAGATGAATGGAATAAAGAGATTGCACCTAGTAACGAACTACGTAAATGGTTTCAGCATGATCCAGAAAAGTTTGCCGAATTTAAACAGAAATATTTAGATGAATTAAAAGTAAATCCTAGTTTAAAAGAATTTGTAATACAGATTAAACAAGCATTACAACAGGAAAATGTGACACTATTATTTTCTGCTAAAGATGAATTACATAATAATGCGGTAGTTTTACAAGATTATTTAAATAACGAGGTGAAATAATTGCCTAAAAAAATTCCTGAAACATTAATTGAAGAAATTCGTTCGTCAGTCAACATTGCGGATGTAATTGGACAATATGTTCAATTAAAAAAATCAGGAAAAAATTTATTTGGTCTATGCCCATTTCATGAGGAAAGAACACCCTCTTTTTCAGTTAATGAAGACAAACAAATTTTCCATTGCTTTAGTTGTGGTCGAGGTGGGAATGTTTTTAAATTTTTAATGGAGTTAAATGATCTGAGCTTTCCTGAAGCAGTTATTCAAGTAGCTAAAGATGCAAATATTGAAATTCCTAATCAATATTTACAACAAGGTAATGAAAAACCAGTTGATCCATACATTAATAATTTGATTAGTGCTCATGAAATAGCTGCGCAATTATATCATCATATTTTATTAAATACGGAGTCAGGTGAAAATGCATTAGAATATGCTCATCAACGTGGATTAAACGATGAAATTATTAAAGAATTTAATTTAGGATATGCTCCTGATGAAGATATTTTATTAAATTATTTAAGTCAAAAGGATTTTAAGCAAGATTTATTACGTGATTCAGGTTTATTTGTTGTCGATCGTAATGGTAATTTTCATGATCGATTTAAAGGTAGACTAATGTTTCCAATTAATGATATTAGTGGGCAAACAATTGCTTTTTCTGGACGATTAGTTCAACAACGAAATGATTTACCTAAATATTTAAATAGTCCTGAAAGTAAGATTTTTCATAAAAGCACAACTTTATTTAATTTAAATTTAGCTAAAACAGAAATTAACAAACAGAAAGCTGTTATTTTATTTGAAGGTTTTATGGATGTTATTGCAGCATATTCTGCTGGAGTATCAAACGCGGTGGCATCAATGGGAACTAGTTTAACGGAAGAACAGTTACGAATTTTGCAGAGAATGGCTAAGAAAATTTATATTTCTTATGATGGTGATAGTGCTGGACAAAAAGCCACTAATCGAGCTATTAGTTTAATTCAACATGTTCGGGGATTGCAAATTGGTGTTGTTCAAATGCCGGATCAATTAGATCCTGATGAATATTTACGTAAATTTGGTGGAGAAAAATTTAAACAAATTTATGATGGCCCAAAGGAAACAGTAATTGATTTTGAATTACGATATTTAAAAAACAAACGTAATTTAAATCAACATGAGGATCAAATTGCTTATATCAATGATGCATTGAAATTGATTGCTACATTGTCTTCTTCAGTTGAACAAAATCTTTATTTAAATCAAATTGCTAAAGAGTTTAGTTTAAATAAAGATGAATTGAATGTTCAATTACAAAAGATGAAACAAAATCAACATAATCAGTATAGATCTGGAAAAAAATACATTAATAAACAACGTCAGGAGAATAATTTAAGTAGTTTTAATCAAGCAATTAAATTAAGTCGTTTGGAAAGAGCAGAACGTTTTTTGCTACAACGAATGTTAACTAACAATGAAGTATGGTTAAAGGTTACTAGTCAAAAAGATTTTCATTTTATTCATGATGACTATCAAACTTTATATTTGCTAGCACAATCTTATAAAACAGATCATAGTGATTTTCAAATTAATGCTTTCTTGGATTATTTGGATAGTGATGATTTACAACAAACTTTGGTAGAAATTATTGATCAAATCAATTATGATGATAATCAAGACTTAACGGATATTGATGACTATTTAAAGTTAATTCAAAATGAAGCACCGTTAGATGAACGAATTCAACAAAAGCAGAAGCAAATGGAAGAAGCAAAAAGGTTGAATGATGTTGAATTACAAAGTAAAATTATGAAAGATTTAATTGGACTTTATAAACAAAAACAGGCATTGAAGCATGAATAATAATTAATACTTGAAAGGTTGTTAATGAATGGCTAAAGCTAAAACAGAAAAGACGGATGAAAAAACAGAAAAAGAAATTAAATCTTTGGTTAATCAATTAGTTAAAGATCATAAGAAAACTAAAGAAGTTCAGTTTGATGAATTACAAGAAAAGATTGTTAATCCTTATCATTTAGAAGCTGATGCAATTGATAAAGTAATGCAGAAGTTTGAAGATGAAGGTATCAGTATTGTTGATGAAAATGGTGATCCAGCTGCTGCTGCATTGAATAGTAAAAATAACAAAGTTTCTAAAGAAGAATTAAAGAAGACTGATAGTATGCCAACTGGGGTTAAAATTAGTGACCCAGTAAGAATGTATTTAAAAGAAATTGGTCGAGTACCATTATTGTCTGCAGAAGAAGAAGTTGAATTAGCTGAACGAATTGAAGCAGGTGATGAAACAGCTAAACAAGAATTAGCTGAAGCTAATCTAAGGTTAGTAGTATCTATTGCTAAACGATATGTTGGTCGTGGTATGCAATTTTTGGATTTAATCCAAGAAGGTAACATGGGTTTAATGAAAGCAGTTGATAAATTTGATTATCGTAAAGGATTTAAATTTTCAACTTATGCAACTTGGTGGATTCGTCAGGCAATTACTAGAGCAATTGCGGATCAAGCTAGAACCATTCGAATTCCAGTTCATATGGTAGAAACAATTAATAAGTTAATTCGAATTCAACGTCAATTTTTGCAAGATTTGGGACGTGAACCAGTACCTGAAGAATTAGGGGCTGAAATGGAAATGCCGAGTGAAAAAATTCGAGAAATTTTAAAGATTGCTCAAGAACCAGTTTCTTTAGAAACACCAATTGGTGAAGAGGATGATTCGCATTTAGGTGACTTTATTGAGGATAATGACGCAACTTCACCAGAAGATCATGCAACGTATGAATTACTAAAAGAGCAATTAGAAAGTGTTTTAGATACTTTAACTGATCGTGAAGAAAATGTTTTGCGTTTACGTTTCGGACTAAATGATGGACGCACAAGAACGTTAGAAGAAGTGGGAAAAAAATTTGGAGTAACTCGAGAACGAATTCGTCAAATTGAAGCAAAAGCGTTACGTAAATTGCGTCATCCAAGTAGATCTAAGCAGTTAAAAGACTTTTTAGAATAATTGTTGTTTATTTATTGGACTATAAAATTATATTTTATGGTCCTTTTTTAATGGATTTTTATTTAAAATATATATTTTGTCATTACAAAAGTGTAAAATAAAGACAACTTAATTCTTCGGAGGATTATAAAATGAATAAAAAACAAATGCTAGCAGCAACTTTAATGACAACTGTTTTAGCTATTCCAGTAGCAGCTAAACCAGTAATGTCTATGGCTAGTGATTTTTATTTAAACCAAAATAATGCACAAAGTGCGGATATTACCAATTGGGTTGCTAATACACCAACACAGATTAGTAATAATATGAGTAATCAACACATTGATGTAAATAATTTACATGGAACTCGTTATATCATTCAATGGGGAGATACATTATCTGGTATTTCTGCTGCAACAGGAATTTCTGTACGTAAATTAGCTTATGATAATCATATAACTAATATTAATTTGATTTATGCTGGTGACGTTTTAATTTTAAACCGTGATGGTTCTGTTCCAAGTGATTTTAACTATACTGGTAACGGAAATAATGTAGCACAAACTAGAGTAACAATTAATTATTATGATAATTCAACTAACATTAATGAAAAGAATGTTACTAAGATTAATCAACAGATTATCAATAATAGTCCAGTTTCAGTTAAAGACAGCGGAAATAAGATAGAAAACAACAACAATAACAGTAATAATGTTTCATCTACTACAGCACAATATAGTGCACCAAAAGCTTTATCTGTAGGTATCAAGACTAAAGATAATACAAATAATAGTAGTAATTCTGCTTCATCAAACAGTAATAGTAAACAAAGTAGTAGTTCATCAGTAAGTAGCAGTAATAGTAGTAAATCATCTAACAGTAATGATTCATCGTCTTCATCATCTACTAGTGAAATGAATAGTGATGATTTTGCTGATCAAGTACAAAATGATGTTAATAACATTTTGAATGCTAACATTAATTTTGAAAGTCACTCTAATAGTAATAATGACAGTGATAGTGATCAACAAAGCAGTAATCTTTATGATAATGATCAAACAATTGACATGAAGAACAATAAGATGACTGATGCTACAGCACAAAAATTAGCTCAAAAAATTGTTGATCAATTAAAAAATGATAACAAATTAGACGACTTAAAGTCTGCTGATAGTGCACAGATTAGTATTTCTACTGATGATAATGGATTTAAGTTTAACATTACAACAAATAAAGATTCTTCATCATCTAGTGATAGTAGTTCTGACTCTAACTCTGATTCAGATTCCAACTCTGATAATAATGATAATAACCAAAATTCTGACAACGGTAACAATAATAATTCTGTAGATACAAATAATAATGATGATACAGACGATAATAACTAGTTTAAGAGGATAGGATAAAGTAATGGATAAGTTAAAAGATAAAAGATTATGGATTGCCCTTGTTGCAATTGTGATCATAATTTTTGGAGGAGTTTATTTTCATGAAAGTCATGCGGTAGCTAGTGATGTTCCAGGACATGTTTATCGTTATGATAATAGCTCTAATGATCGTGTACTTTATTTAGCATTTGCACAAAAAGGTGATCATGTAATTGTAACTGGTAATAAGCAAGATGCAATTAATGCTGATAAAAACCATAATAATTTTAATCAAGCTTATCAAAAGCAAAGTAAAGATGCTACTTGGGAATATAAGGCTAATGGTAATAAGTTAACTTTGGCTAAAATAAAGTCTAAAAATAATATTTCTCAGTGGGAATATTTAGGAATTTTATCGACACATAGAAAATTTGTAGCACATGGATTTAACTATCAAATTGCTAAAGCAGGTCAGGGTAAAGTTAATAAACGTATGGTATTTCAAAAAGTTAATTAATAAAAAACGGCTAGTTTATTAGCCGTTTTTTTTTAGTCTATATATTTATTAAGTAAAATTATTGTATAATCATGTATAACCATGTATAATTTAATGTGATTTAAGGAGGATAATGATATGGTTTCAGCAGTAACAAGAAAAGTTGGCAATTCAGTATCAGTTTCCATTCCCAGTGAGTTAAATGTTAAGGTAGGAACTGAATATATTTTTCACAAGAGTAAAAATGGTGCAATTACTATGGTTCCTAAGGTTACTAATCCTTATACGAGTGGGGAAAAATTTACTTCAGTAAATGATAATATTGATTTTGAAATTGCTGGAATGAAGGAAATGATTGATGACAATGAATAAGGTTAAATATCATCAAGGAGATATTGTTTGGTTAAATTTTTCGCCGTCAATAGGAAATGAGATGAAGGGAATTCATCCAGCGGTGATTGTATCATCAAATGCATATAATCAAGTTAGTAATTATATTGTTGTTTGTCCCATTACTTCTCATGGAAATGATTTTCGAGGTTATGTACCACTGGAAGGATACTCTATTCATGGTAGAATTAATACAACACAAGTATATAGTTATTCTTTAAAGCGATTAACGTCAATTAAGGTTGTTGACCATTTAAAAATTGAGGATATGTTAATGGTTCAACAATATATCAACTTTATTTTTACAGTTGACGATTAAAAGTACTTACTTTTGTGTATTTTAGTAAGTACTTTTTTTATGCTGAATTTGAATCTTTAAAAGAATTATATTAAAATTTCAAAGATTAAATAATAAGAGCGGTAATAATATGAATAAAATTGAGAAACTTAAGTGTTATTTAAGTATAATTTTTTTTGCTTTTTTTGGTGGTATAAGTAGATATTATTTAGGTAAATGTTGGCATAGTAATGGAACGTTAATTGCCAATTTAACAGGATGTTTTTTATTATCCTTATTAACTTATTACATTATTGAAAAAGAGTTTTTATCTAATTGGATTAATGTAGGATTAGGGACTGGTTTTATTGGTGCCTATACTACGTTTTCTTCTTTTACGATGGATTTTGTTAAATTGATAAATACACAACAAATAATTCATGCTATTTTATATTTAAGTATAAGTATAATTGGTGGATTTATATGTGTTGTGTTGGGCTATCTTTTAGCAGTTAAATTAGGAAAGAAGGCGACAAAATAATGGTTGGAATCTTAGGAATAGGAGCGAGTTTAGGAGCCTGTGTTCGTTATTTCTTAACTAATTTTGGTAAAAAACATTTCGGGATTCATTTTCCTTTTGCTACGTTATTTTTAAATGTTACAGGAGCCTTATTACTGGGAATTTTGACTGGATTAAAGTTAAATTCTGCAATAACAACAGTTTTAGGAACTGGATTTTTAGGAGGATACACTACTTTTTCAACATTTAATACAGAATTATTTACGTTATTAGATGATAAAGATTACCGAGGAGCATTTATATATTTTGTTATTAGTTATGTAGTCGGAATTAGTTTCGCTTTTTTAGGATTAATGATTGGGCATAAAATTTAAAAATTAATTTTTATTAGATTTACTTATTGATAAAGCAATATTAAATAAGAAAAATATAATAATTAAAACAATTAATAAAATTGATGTGTTTTTTAAATTAGAATTTATTCCTAAAGATTGAAGCATTGAAGCATTCATATTGAAATTTTTTGCTTTGAGAAGTTCATAACGTGAGCAAGCAGCCACTTGAAATCCAGGCCAGAATTTAATTATATGTTGCATAAAATGGGGTAATTCACCATAAATAATATATGTTCCAGATAAAAATCCTGATATTGTACCAACAATTGCTGATAAAGATGAAAAACTAGTTGTTGTTTTTAAGAAATTAATTATAAATAAAAATAATTCACTAGAAAAAATAATAAGTAATAAATTGAGTAGACATATTATTAAATAATGAATATTGAATGGATTATATCTATATTGAATAGCTAAATATGCAATACCAATTAATGAAAAAATGAATGTAGATACGACGCCTTCAATAATTGAAGTGATTAAATAAGATAAAGTAATTTTTAGATTATTAAGGTTGCTGTTAATCTTAAAGTCATAAATGTTATTATTGGCTTTATCTTCAATTTTTAATCCTAAAATACCTAAGGCACTAGTAATAGATACGATAGAAATAAGTCCTGGTATCATCCAAGTATCCATAAATTGATCGGCATTTTTTAAAAAATGAAGTGAATTAATTAATGTTGTTCTTAAAAAGAATATGTATATAGTTAAACCAATTAACATACCTAAAAATGAAAAAAAGATATTTAGTTTGTCTTTAGTAAAAATAAGTAAGTTGCGTTTTATAAATTTATACATTTATAGATTATTTTCCTTTAGTAGTTTTAAGATTAGATCTTCGTAAGTAATTTTTTTAATTTCAAAATTTTTATTGGTTAAGTGGTTAGATTCAATGAACTGAACTGCTTCATAAGAAGTATTAAAAAATTGATTATCTTTATTGATAATTAGTTTATATTTTGGCATAGAATCTAAGAATTGTTGTTTAGATCCCGAAAATAGAATATTTCCTTTATTAATAAAAATAATTTTATTAGCATAATTTAGCTCATCTATTAAATGGGTTGTAAATAAAAGGCCACAGTTATTTTTAGTTAAATATTTATTTAAATCTTGCCAAATTATTTTTTGAATTGTTATATCAATACCAGCAGATAATTCATCTAAAATTAGGCAATTAGGATTTTCAGCGATAGCCCTTAAATAATTAACAATACGTTTTTGTCCACCAGATAATTCAGAATACAGTAATTTTGGATTTATATTAAAGTATTTGAGTTTACTTTTAATTTGAATCAATTTATGTTTATCAGTTATTCTACAATTTAAGTTTTGCGAAACAGTTAATTCATTATCTAAAAGGTTGTTTTGAAACACAGTAGCTATATTCGCATCTTGTCTAAATATGTTTCCTGATGTTGGTTTAGTTAACCCCAAAATTAGTTGATTAATTGTAGTTTTACCAGCACCATTTGGTCCAATTAATGCAATGCGATCACCATTATTAATTTCAAATGAAATATTGTTAATAATATTTTGTTTAGATATATTAGATAATTTTATTTTCATTGTGTTATGTCGGATTAAATAATGTATAAATTTAATTCTTATTATAAATGTATATGTTATATATATATCTATAAGTTTTTATGTAATGATACTTGGGTAATCTTTTATATAAACAATAAGTATTGTGAACTATAACACAATACTTATTGTTTTACTTATTGCCAAAATAGGACTAGAACAAAAGATATAATGAAAGTTACAAAAAATTGAAAGAAGGAATAATATTTTGGCAAAGATAAGTGTAATTGACTATTTGATTCAAAGATTACATGAAGTTGGTATTACTGATATTTTTGGTGTGCCAGGTGATTATAACCTTTCTTTCTTAGATGATGTCGAAAAAAGTGATCTAGTTAATTGGGTCGGTGATTGTAACGAATTAAATGCTGCTTATGCGGCAGATGGATATGCACGTAAACGTGGTGTTAGTGCAATGATTACGACATTTGATGTTGGTGAATTAAGTGCTATTAATGGAATTGCAGGTAGTTATGCAGAGCATTTACCTGTAATTGAAATTACTGGAGCACCAACAACTAAAGTACAACAAAATGAAATGTTAATGCATCATACAGATGCTACAGGTAATTTTGAACATTCATTAAATGCTTATAAAGAATTTACAGTAGCTCAAGCAAGTTTAGGTTTTGAAAATGCCGGACGGGAAATTGATCGAGTAATTTCTACGGCTATTATTAAACGTCGTCCAGGTTACATTTCATTACCATTAGATGTTGCTCATAGTATGATTGAAGCACCTAAAGATAAGTTAGTTGTAACAGTAGAGAATACCGAAAGAACGCATCGAGTAGCCGATCGTTTACATGATTCTCTAAAGAAAGCTAAACGACCAGTTATTTTAGCCGGTAATGAAATAACTACTTTTAGAGCTAAAGCTAGTTTTGAAAACTTTATTAATAAAACTCATTTACCAGTAGCAACCATGTTATTAGGTAAGTCTTCAATTAATGAAGATAATCCATACTTTATTGGAACTTATTATCCAAAATATGGTGACCAAAAAGTTTTAGATTATGTTAATAATTCTGATTTGATTATTGTATTAGGCAGTAAGTTAATTGATGTAAATACTGGTAGTTTTACACAATGCTTTAACGAAGAAAATACAGTTGTTTTAAATAGTGATGGTATTAATTTCTTTGGTAACAAGAATCGTGGAGTTAATATTAATAATTTATTGGATAATTTAAACGATCTTGATTATCAATATGATTTTGATAGTACAGGATTAAATAATGTTGATAATACAGTTTTATATAAAGATAATGATGATGCAGAATTGAATTTAAGTCAGTATCAATATGCATTTACCAAATTTATTCGTCCTAATGACACTGTTTATACAGAAACTGGAACCTCACAGTATGGTTTGTCATTTATGACATTGCCACATAGAGTAGATTATGAAGCCCAGCCATTATGGGGATCAATTGGTTATACTTTACCAGCAGTATTGGGTAGTCAAATAGCCGATCCAGATGGTCGTCATGTTTTGTCCATTGGTGATGGTTCATCACAAATGACAATTCAAGAATTAAGTTTAATTAAGCGACACAATTTAAAACCAATTATTTTCTTAATTGATAATGATGGTTATACGATTGAAAAAGTAATTCATGGTCCGCATGCACAATATAATGAAATTGCGCGTTGGGATTATGAAAAAATACCGGCTGCATTAGGGATTGATGAAGATACGATGGACATTAATGTGGTACACACTAAGGAAGAATTATTAACAACAATGGATAAAATTGCTGATGATCGTAGTAAAGCACATTTTGTCATTGTAAAAACAAAACCATTGGATGCACCTGATTTAGTTAAAAATATTGGTGGATCCATGAGTCAAATTGATAAATCACATTTTTATAACGATAATATTTAATGGGGTTGTAAATTTTTGGCATAAATAAAAAGCTCTGATTTTTCAGAGCTTTTTTATTTTGTCTTTTTAATTTTCGTTGGTAGGTAATTTAGGTTCAACTAAAATATTTTTTTGATGAGTGTAAGTAACGAAACCTGGTTTAGCTCCTTGTGGTTTATGGATGTATTTAACTTGAACATAATCAACAGGAACATGAGTAGAATTACGAGCTTTAGAATAATAAGCTGCTGCTTGGGCTGCAGTAACGATTAAAGCGTCAGAAGGTTCGTTTGTAGTTAAAATAGCATGGGAGCCGGGTAAATCTTTAACGTGAAACCAATAATAATCTTTACGTGCTTTATGTAAAGTTAATTGATCATTTTGTAGGTTATTTTTACCGATTAATAATTCAACTTGGTCAGAAAGGATAAATTTACGTGGTTGATCGTTTTTACGTTTTAATTGCTTTTTCTTTTTAGTATTGATCTTTAAATAGCCAACTTGTTGCATTTCGTTTTTAATATCATTGATATCATCGGGTGAAGCTAATTCAATTTCACTTTGTAGATTTTCTAAATAATTAATTTCTCGATTAGTTAAATCAATTTGTTGTTGGACGTGAGTTTGAGCATTACGTAATTT